>JAPDQK010000007.1:0-94595 GCA_034505955.1 Candidatus Zhuqueibacter pondensis | reverse complement strand
GCTGCATAAAAACCGTACAGTACGAACAGCGGCCAGATCAACCACGCGGCAGATGAAAGAGCGAATCCGGCGTAAACGACCGCGAAAATGAGAAAGCCCAATTGCAGCACCCGATAACGACCAAGCCGGTCCGAAAGCATGCCGGCCGGAGTGGACAGCAGCGCGTACGCCAGATTGTAAACCACATAGGCGAGAATCGCCAGCGCGGCCGAAAGACCCAGATCTTTGGCACGCAGAATGAGAAAAACATCGCTGCTGTTACCGATGAAGAAAATGGTGTTGATCGCGAGGAATTTCCAATAAGCCGGTGGCCCGTGAACAGTGGTCAGTGACCAGTGACGAGCGGCAGATGGAGAGTGAGGAGGTGTCTCCTTTTTTGGAATTTGTAAAGTGCCAATTGCTTGCGCTTCTTTTACAGCAAAGGTGAGCAGGAAAGCAAGCACCGTGGGAATGATGGCGATGAGAAAGACAAAACGATAATCATTGTTCGAGATGGTCAGCAACCCAATGGCCAGCAGCGGCCCGACCACCGCGCCGATGGTGTCCATCGCACGATGCAATCCAAAAACTTTGCCGCGATGCTCAGCCGGTGCCGAGGCGGCCAGCAAAGCGTCACGCGGACTGGTGCGCACGCCTTTACCGAGGCGATCGATGATACGCGCCGCGAGCACTATCCCCCAAATTTTTGCGACCAGAAGCAACGGCCGGCTGAGTGTTGAAAGCCCGTAACCCAGACTGACAAAAACGCGACGGCGCTGAAAGCGATCTGACAATCTTCCGAAAACCGCTTTGAGAATGGACGCGGTGAATTCCGCAAAGCCTTCAATGAGGCCAACCACGGTCATCGGCGCGCCCAGCACTGTGGTGAGAAACATCGGCACCACCGGATAGAGCATCTCGCTGGACGCGTCTTGAAACAGGCTGACGAATCCCAGAATGATGACATTTCGGGAGATGCCAGTCAGGAAAGACGGGCGATTTCGTGTTATGCGTACTTGATCCACTTGATGATTTCCGGCAAAGTCGGACGCTTGCCATACATCAGCACACCCACGCGATAGATGCGGCCAACGATCCAAATCAGGCCGAGGATGGTGACGACCATAATGGCAAGACAGACGACGATTTGCCAGAGCGGCGGCATTTCCACCACGATACGCGCGAGCATGATGATCGGCGCGAAAAACGGCACGAGCGAAAGAATCACCGCAGTCTGGCTGCTCGGGTTGCCGATGATATAGGTCATCAGCAGGATCGGCACGACGATAAACAAGCTGACCGGAATGAGCAACTGCTGTGCTTCTTGATCGGAATTGACCATGGCGCCGATACCGGCGTACAGCGTGGAGTAGAGGAAATAACCGAGCACAAAAAAGATCACAAAAAAGCCCAATACGCCCAGGGAAACCGAGGGCAGATCGATATTTTGGGCACCGGCCATTTTCGGTGCGAACAAGCCAACCACTTGCAAGCCGTAAAGCGACAACAGTCCCATGACGATGGCCCAAATCAAAAACTGGGTCAACCCGACAGCGCCGACTCCAAAAATCTTGCCGGCCATCAATTGAAACGGCTTGACCGACGACACCACTGATTCGACCACCCGCGAGGTTTTTTCCTCGATCACGCTGCGCATCACGATGGCGCCGTAGATGAACATCGACATGTAAATAAAGAATCCCAAAAAGTAGGCAATCGCGAAAGTGAAGCCCTCGTCTTTTTCCTCCTTGCCTTCGGGGGTCACGCGCTTGGTGGTGAATTTTATGCGGCGCACCATTTGGCGGATCGTTTCCGTATCCAGGCCGCTGCGCCGGATGCGTGTATCCGTGACCACCCGATTGATCGCGTCCCGAATCGCCTCGTTTTCACGGAAGTTGCTCACACTTTTGGCCTGGTATTCGGCAGTACCATCCTCGAAAATGTTGGCAGGAATAACGATGAATCCATCCAGGCCTTTCTGGTTGACTGCGGCACGCAGGCGCTCTTTGGTGGCCTCCAAATCCTCCGCAGCAATTTGATGCTTGACGAAATTGTACAGGCGTTGTCCGGCCTGGTTGGTATCACTCAACGTGACAAATAATGAATCGAACACCATGCCGGTGAGGTCGATGACTGCAATCTGCTTGGGCTTGTCGGATTTGAGAAACATGAACAGGGTGGGTAAAATAAATATTGCCAGCATAAAAAGCGGCAGGAGAATGGTGCCGATGACAAAGCCTTTGGTTTTGACGCGCGAGAGATATTCCCGGCGCAATACGGTCCACATTTTTTTCATGCTTTTGTTCCCTCGATAATTTCAGTTTTCCTTCACTGTCGCAATAAAGATTTCATGCAGTGACGGCTCCACCACTTCAAAGCGCGAGATCTCGGCTTGTTGCATGGCAGCAGCGAGCAGGGCTTGCGGGTTGACGCCGTCACGCAGATGCACTTCGACGTAATTGCCATAATCGTCGCAGCGTTCCACCAGTTCGTTATTTTTGAGAAAATCCGACTTGCCGTCATAGGCCAGAATGACGTTGTTGCGGCCAAAATTGCGCTTGATACTCTTGAGCTCGCCGTCCAGAACTTTCTGGCCTTTATTGATCAGGCAGATCGCATCACAGAGTTTTTCTGCTGCATCCATTTGATGTGTGGAAAAGACAATCGAAGCGCCGCGCGCTTTTTGCTCCAACATCACGTCTTTCACCAAATTGGCATTGAGCGGATCCAGGCCCATGAACGGCTCGTCGAGAATGATGAGATCCGGCGCGTGCAATACCGTGGTGAGAAATTGAACTTTTTGTTGATTACCCTTCGAGAGTTCTTCCATCTTTTTGTTCTGCACCTCGGTCATTTCGAAGCGCTCCAGCCAGACATTTATTTGGGGTGCGTAATCACGTTTTTTCATGCCTTTGAGCTCGGCAAAGAACTCGAGTGCTTCGCGCACTTTCATTTTGCGATAGACGCCACGCTCCTCGGGCAGATAGCCGACCCGGTCAAGAATTTCCCGCGAGGTGTTGGGTTGACCGTTAATGAGAATTTCACCATGATCCGGCAGAATGATTTCCATGATCATGCGAATCGTGGTGGTTTTGCCGGCACCATTGGGTCCGAGAAAGCCGTACATCGTTCCCGGCGGCACGGCCAGGCTCAGGTCTTTGACGGCTTCCAGTTTTCCAAAGGATTTGGCCACATTTTCAAGTTCTAAAATTTGCATATTCCTCCTCTTGTTATTTGTTCTCTGCAATTTTTCTTTCCCGCGCTTCTCTTTGTGCTCGTGCCTCGCGCTGCAGAATATCCGCCACCCGCGGCCGCAAGCTCGACAGGTTCTTGAGCACGTTATACCAGAAGGGCGCACCCAAACTGATCAATAAGCAGGACATGATCATCCCGGCGATTTCGCGCCAGCCGTACGGCCATTTGGGGTACGGATTCGGGATGAGCACCAATCGCGTTTTGTTGAAATCCGTACGAATGGAATCGGCCATCGCGGCCAGGCGGCCGGTTTGCTTTTTCAAAATTACCTGCAATGTATCATCGTAGGCGCTAACCAAAGCTCGTGTGCGGTTTGTGTCACCCAATCGTAAACGTATCCAATTCGCGGCGGCCTCGGCAGAAGAGAACGATGGTGGGTTCGCCAGCAGTTGGACTTCCTGTTGATTGAAAGGCATTTTGAAAATGGCCTCGGTGTACGCGTTGGAGGAGAGCGCAAAAACTTCCTGGGCACGGTTGAGCAAGAGATTGGTGCTTTGAACCAGGCTGGTACGAAGTGCGTTGTCCGTGGAGAGTTTTTCGAGCAGGGCAATACCGTCAAGATGAATCGCAAAAGCAACCACAATGGCAAGGCTGACACTGACCCACTTTGAGCGTAAAGCGAAGCGCTCGCTGACCCGCTCCATCACACTGTCAAACCAGACTTCAATTTCGTGTACATATTGTTGCGGCGCTTTGAATTTTACTTTTTGGGCCTCCGCGCTTGCCTGATCGTACCCTTTTTCTGTGATCATCTTCAAACTGGCGGCGAAATCCTTCTGCGTCAAGACCTCTTCGAACAAGGAGATGAATTCTTCGCGGCGGATGGCAGTGGCGCGCCGTTGCTGAGTATGCGAAAGCAGGGGATGCCTGAGAATTCTGTCGGCAATTTTGCGCGCATGTTTTTCCAAGTCAGGGTCGGCATGTTTGAGCAGGGTTTCCAGGCCCCACAACAAACTTCTGCCACGCAGTCCTAAAACCGCATTGATCATCTGGGTCAGCACCGTGACGAGCATGCTGACGCCCAACATGACTGCCGCGAACGCGAGAACGGTGTCGAGATGTTGCAGCATGGCTTCTCCCTTGAAATTGAATACATGCTGTGATTCCAACTGATTGTTAATACTGCTCTACCGTCAAGACATTTTCTGCTGAATGAAAACCCGTAAAACTGAATGTGGCTTAACCCCGATAATTCACGCGATGCATAAATCGACAGCACTCTGCTATCGGCTCAAGCCTGAAAATATGGCTCATGAATTATCGGGGTTAATATACCATGCAAACCGGAAAAAAGCAAATCCAAATGCGTCCAGGCGCCGGAAATCGACATGAACGGTTACACAAAGGAAGTCTTGCATTTTGCAGAGGTTTTCTATAAATTATTCAGGTCGGATCCTGATGGAAGTTTGTAATGATGGACCGGCGGGCAGACGGACTTCCAGTGACACGAATTTGCAATGCCAACGTACTTTTTCTTCTCTGACGCTCATCTGGGCGCGCCTGATTGCGAAGACGAGGAACTTCGCCAGCGCCGGCTTATCGAGTTTCTTGAGCACGTCAAACAGTGCGGCGCCGGGCTGTTCATCCTGGGCGATCTCTTCGATTTTTGGTTTGAATATCGGCACGCCATCCCAAGCCGCAATTTTGCGGTTTTGGCAAAGCTGTATGAGTTGCGCGCATCGGGTGTGCCCATTGATTACGTCGCTGGCAATCATGATTTGTGGGTGGGCAATTTTTTGCGCCACGAGGTCGGTCTGAGCATTCATGAAAACGACTTGACTCGGGATTTGTGTGGCTATCGCTGTTACCTCATCCACGGCGACGGTGTGGCCAAGAATGATGGTGGTTACCGGTTGCTGAAGCGCATTTTCAAAAACCCGCTCAATATTGCTTTGTATCGTTGGGTGCATCCGGATGTGGGTATTCCCTTCGCCAAACTGATGTCGCACACCAGCCGATCCATCAAAGACAATCCCAACACTTGGGAGCGCGATTATCGCAGTTACGCCGAAACAAAATTTGCCGAAGGTCATGACATCGTGGTGATGGGTCACACCCACAAGCCGTTGTTTGAGTCCATTGGCCAAAAAATTTTTATCAATCTGGGGGACTGGATGGAGCATTTTACATACTGCCAGTTCGACGAAAGCGGTCCGCAATTGCGGACCTGGCCGGAGCAGAAACTGTATTTTGAAAGCAGACCGGCAGTCGATCTTGGGCCACACGGGGGTTGAACGGACAGGACAAGCCTTCGCCATTTTCATGAAGCGCTATTTTCGCCAGCAAAACAAAAAATTCTCACGGGACCTGCTGCGCCGCCCAGCACGCCAGATTTCTCGACAACCTGCAGGCCGAAACAGTCTTTTGAAGGACGACACCATGAATTTTTCATCTGTCACGCTGCGTTCCAAGACCACCTGGATCATTTTCGGCGTCCTGGTGGCGGCGATATTCATTCCCGGTTTTTTCTATATCTATTATCTCAGCCGGGATTTGCCTTCGCTGACACAGCTCGAGGAATACCGCCCAAAGCTGGTATCGAAAGTTTATTCTGCGGATGGTAAAGTCATCAAAGAGTTCTTCGAGGAACGGCGATCCTTTGTGCCACTGGAAAAGATGCCTCAGCATCTGAAGGACGCGTTGCTGGCAACAGAAGATCAGCGTTTTTACAGCCATTGGGGTGTCAATACCGTACGATTGATGCAGGCCGTCGCCATTGATCTGATCCACATGGAAAAACGCCAGGGCGCCAGCACCGTCACCCAGCAGCTTGCCCGCCTGCTGTATCTCACGCCCGACAAAACCGTTGCGCGTAAGGTTCGTGAAATGCTTACGGCGATACAGATCGAGCGCACTTACACAAAAGATGAGATTTTGGAAATGTATCTCAATCAGGTTTATCTCGGGCATGGCGCGCACGGTGTGCAAATGGCTGCACAAAAATATTTTGGCAAGGACGTGGAGAATTTGCAGCCCCATGAATCCGCGACATTGGTGGCGTTGGTGCAAAGACCGGAGTTACTCTCGCCACTGCGCAATCCTGGCGGTTGTCTGGCGCGTCGCAACTTGGTGCTGACCAACATGTATCGCAACGGCAAACTCAGCAAACAAGACTATCTGTCCTATAAAACCATGCCCCTGGGTGTGATTGATCGCCCGGCGAACGAGCATTATGGTGTGGCGCCGTATTTTACCGAATATGTGCGACAACTGCTGTGGCAGAGATATGGCGAAGATTTGTTGACCCGCGGATTGAAGATTTATACCACATTGGATACGCGCGCCCAGAGCCTGGCTGAAAAATTCGTGGCACGCCAACTGCAGGAAATGCAACGCCGTGTCAACAAACGAGTGGTCGCCGAACGGGAGCATTTGAAAATTTTTGACCAGGCGACGCTCGATACCCTCGGCATGACGCTCCGGCAAGTGATGGCGGACTCGGCGCTCTTCAACGGCATGCTCAGCAAACGCCGGCCGGTGCAGGCCGCGCTGGTCACGATCGAACCCGCCACCGGTTACATCCGCGCCATGGTCGGTGGCCGGGACTTCGAGGAGAATAAATTCAATCGTGCCGTGCAAGCACAACGCCAACCCGGCTCGGCCTTCAAACCTTTCGTTTACACGACCGTGATCGATAATGGTTATCCGCCGAACTACGAAGTCATTAACCAGCCGGTGGTGGTGAAATTGTTTGATGGGACGGAATGGCGGCCGCACAATTATGACAACACCATTGGCGGTATTGTCACGCTGCGCGAAGCGTTGGCGCGCTCTTTGAATTTACCGACAGTCCGGCTCTTGCAGGAGGTGACCAAACCGGCTGTGGTTGTTGAATATGCCCATCGCATGGGATTAACCACCAACATTCCGCCGTATGATGCCATTGCCCTCGGCGCCGGAGAAGTGATTCCCCTGGAAATCACCTCGGCCTTCTCCGCGTTTGCCAATCAAGGCGTGCGCATGGAGCCCATTGCGATTTTGCGCGTGGAGGACAAGGATGGAAATGTTTTGGAGGATAATCGGCCCAATGGCAAGGAAGTTTTGAGCAAAGAGACGGCCTACATCATGACCGACATGCTCCGCTCGGTGATTGACTATGGCCGCGGAACGGCCGCCGGTATGCGTTCGCGTTATCAATTTTATCGGCCGGTTGCCGGAAAAACCGGAACCACGAACGATTTCCGCGACGCCTGGTTTATCGGTTTTACGCCGCAATTGGCCACTGGCGTCTGGGTCGGCTTTGATCGGCAGGATATGGCTTTTGAAAAAGGCGAGACCGGCGCAACCGTGGCGTTACCCATTTGGGGGCCGTATATGAAAGCCGTGCACGATACGCTCGGCCTGCCGGTGGAAGATTTTCCAGTTCCGCCGGGAATCGTGCGGGTAGAAATTTGCGCCACCACGAAGAGGCTTGCCAATGAAGAATGTCCCAGCGTTTACTCCGAAGTTTTCAAAGCCGGTTCCGAGCCGACCACGCACTGCGGCTTGCACCGCGGCCGCGAACGAAACCTCCGACGGCAACGGTAGCCCTGACACACACGCGCTGACATGCCAGCTCAATAGTGCAATGGATGATGCCATGCGCCAAGGCTGCAATCATCCGCGGCACCGATGCTCCAACACGACATCACAACCCGGACAAGCCGGAACCAAACAGGGGCAAGCCTAACAACGGATTTCACAGATTACACGGATTAAATCCGCGCAATCTGCGTAATCCGTTGTTAATTTCTTTGCTTTTTTTGCACTGATTTAACTTATTAGAAACTAATGGACTTCAATCCGGCCGGCGATCAGATCGGCAATCAAGGCCACGCGTCGCATCTCCATCACATCGTGAACGCGGATGAGGTGTGCGCCGTTCAGCACGGCGGCAGTCACGGCAGCGGCGGTGCCCTCCAAGCGCTGCGCCGGCGGTAGATTCAACACCTTTCCCACAAAAGATTTTCTCGAGGGCCCGACGAGGATCGGGCAGCCAAGTCCGCGGAATTCCGGCAAACGTCGCAAAATTTCGTAATTATCCTCCACACGCTTGCCGAAGCCAATACCGGGATCAATGACGATGCGATCCTCGGGAATGCCGGCAAGACGCGCGACCTCGATCTGTTTCTCCAAATGCAGGTACAGCTCGTCCATCAAATTTTCGTACCCCGGATTGGTTTGCATATCAGCCGGCGTCCCCTTCGTGTGCATGATCACCACCGGCACGCCCAGGCGCGCCACCGTTGCCGGCATCTGCGCATCGAATTGAAGACCGCTGATGTCATTGACCAGGCTTGCGCCCGCATGAACCGCGGCCTCCGCGACTTGGGCTTTGTACGTATCGATACTGAGGGGTATGGTGAGGGTTTGCGCGAGCGCTGCGATCACCGGAATGACGCGGCGCATCTCTTCTTCCGCTGCTACCGGTGCTGCGCCTTCACCATAAACACCTTTGGGCCGGGTGGATTCACCGCCGATGTCGATGATGTCGGCGCCGGCTTCGGCCAGGCGGTGCCCGTGCGCGATGGCTGCTTCATGGGAGAAATACCGGCCGCCATCGTAAAACGAGTCCGGCGTACAGTTGAGCACGCCCATGATCAGCGTGCGAGCACCGGCTGATAAAGGTTTGGGCCTGGTGGGAATCACAAACGTTTCACGTTGTAGCCGCTCGAGAAATTGGCGCAGCGCCGTTGCAAAAATCTCTTCATCGCGGGAAATATATTTTTGAGTGTTCGCGTATGTTTGCAAAGTGGCGAGATCAGAAAATAGACAGCTTTTGAGGCTCGTCATCAGGTGGCACGGGATCCCGTGTTGTGCGAGAATGCCAGCCAAATCAGGAGGAAAAATCCCTTCGCGGACAATTACTTTGAGACTGCAGGGGTATTTTTGCAGGCAGGAAAGCAGTCTTGTTTGCTGTTCCGGTTGGGTCGAGCCGAATTCCGTCGTTATGTCATGATTGCTCGCGAGGTGGAGTTTGCGAATTGAATAACTGGTCATAATTTTGGTCCCTGATTGCTGGTTTTGGGATGTTAGATGGTTGTTGTTAGACACCCGGGTTGTGTTCGTTGGAGCCAAGGAACAAACATCCGGAATCTTTTTCATGACCGAGACAATGTACAATATAAACCCTTTTGCGATTATTCACAAATACTATGATCCGGAAAGTGAATTGTATCGGATATTAGTCACACACAGTGTTTTGGTTGCCAAAAAAGCGCTTGACCTCGCTGTGAACTTTCAAACGCGAAATCCGGAGGCACAGATTGATTTGTCATTCATTTACGAAGCCGCAATGCTGCATGACCTCGGCATTTTTCGTTGTGATGCGCCCGTGATCTTTTGCACCGGCACCGAACCCTATGTCCGCCACGGTGTGATTGGCCGTGAGCTTTTGGAGGGCGAAGGCTTGCCCCGGCACGCGCTGGTCTGCGAACGACACACTGGTGCAGGAATTTCCCGTGAAGATGTGCTGCGGCAAGCATTGCCCTTGCCCGTTCGTGATTATCTGCCCGTCACCATTGAAGAAAAGATTATTTGTCTCGCAGACAAATTCTATTCCAAAACACCGCACAAGCTTTTTCGCGAAAAGAAACCGCAACGGATTCACGAGAAGCTGGGCAAATGGGGGCCGGAGGTGGTGGCACGCTTTGAAGATTTGTGCCGGGTGTTTTTGCCGAATAATTAAATACCGATAACTGAGGGATCACGTCGACCAGGGAATTTTCTTGCCTTTGAGGAAAGGCGTGTATAAGTTTCTTTTTGCATGAAAAATCTGAAGAAAATACTCGTCATTAAATTACGTGCGCTTGGCGACGTGATTCTTGCCACGCCCGTGTTGGAAAATCTGCGGCAGGCATTTCCGCAGGCACAGATTGATTTTCTCACGGAAAAGCCGTGCGCGCCAGTTGTCAGCGGACACCCGTCGATTCATGAAGTCTTGATTTTGGATCGCCAGCAGTCGGGAGCAAGCCGGTGGCTCATTCAGCAAGTGCGCCAACGCCGTTATGATGCGGTATTTGACCTGTTCGGTAATCCGCGCAGTGCATTATTCACCTGGTTGAGTGGCGCCGGAATACGCGTCGGCTTTCGTTTTCGCGGTCGCAAATTCGCTTATAACATTAAAGTCACGCCGCGTGGCGATCAGGTCCATGAAGTTGATTTCAATTTGGATGCCTTGCGTGTGCTGCAAATTCCGATCGTCACCCGGAAACTCCATGTTGCAGTCGATGCGGATAGCGAAAACTCTGCGGCACAATTTTGGCAGGAACATGGTTTGCAGGATCGTTTGGTGATCGGTTTGAATGCTTCGGGAGGTTGGTATACCAAGCGTTGGCCATTGGAAGCTTTTGCGCAGCTCGGTGACCGCTTGCGCCGTGAGCTGAATGCGGTCGTTCTGCTTCTTTGGGGCCCGGGAGAATTGGACGACGTGAAACTTATCGCGCAGATGATGCAAGCGCCGGCGTTGTTGGCCCCAGCGACGAACCTCAAACAACTTGCCGCCCTGCTCGCGCGATTAACTTTGCTGATCTCCAATGATTCCGGACCGCTGCATTTGGCCGCCGCGAGGGGCACACCGGTGGTCGGCATTTACGGCCCTACCCGGCCGGATCTGCAAGGCCCGTGGGGAGAAGGGCACGAAATCGTGCTAAAAGACGGATTGCCGTGTCTTGGCTGCAATGGTGTGACTTGCAAAATCGTGACACACGATTGTATGAAAAAATTGGAGGTCGAGGTGGTGTGGGAGGCGGTGCTACGTTCTCTGCGCCAGCGTCATGAAACGAAGAATGGATGATTCCGTAAATAAAATTTCAGTGACTTTCCAAAAACATAAGCCCCGAGATTCCTTTCGGAACTCGGGGCTTGTTGCTGCCTACGGTGCAGTGCATGAGGTCGAATCAGTGTAGGCGGCGTTTTGATCAAACATTCAGGGCAATTGTAAAAATCGTGCCCCGGCCCGGCTCGTTGCTCACTTTGATCTGGCCGCGATGCGACTCAATAATTTTTTTGCTGATAAACAGGCCGAGACTGACGGCGAGACCGAACGGCTTGTTGTTGGACAGCGGTTCGAACAAGTCTGCCAGAACCGGTGGCTTCGTTGTCTTGCTGCGGTCCTCGATTTTAATGACGATATGCTGTGGGGTGGGAGGATTTTCTTTCGCCGGCAGTTGCTGGGAGGCATTCAACCGGGCAGAGCCTGGCGCCGGCAGGTTCGCGGGCTGCGACAATGGCACCAAACCGGTTTGAATCTTCGGCACCGCATCTTCACCCGCCGCTTCCACCGCATACCGCAGGAGATTCTGAAAAGCCGTCAGCAACAAAATCGGATCGCCCTTCACCGGCGGCAAACCATCCTGCAGCGCCATCGTGCAAGCAATTTTACGATTGAGTGTGTGCTCCAACAAAGTGATCGCCTCCGAAATGCGATGATTGATGTCAACCTGCATTAAAGTCGAGGCGTCGTTGCTGGACAGTGTAATGATATTATTGATCAGATAACTGATCCGGTACACCTCCGTAATAATGCTGTGCAGTTCGCCTTCCAGACGCTTATTCCAATTGTTGCCAGAGAGTGTAATGATGTTATCGATCCGGCTGCAAATGGTGTCCAGGGGCTCGGTCAGCTCATGCACGAGACTGGCGCTGAGCTTGCCAAGCAGGCCGAGCTGTTCCTGCTGTTTTTGACGATGCGGTTGACGGCGGCTTTCCACAACCGGTTGCAAGGAGATGATCGCCAGCCCGTGATTGCCGGCGGTGGGCAGCCTGCGCATGCGATAAGAAAAGTCCAGAAACTTGCTATTATCGTGGCGCTGTGAAAATTTGCCTTCGACAATGCCTGTGTTTTGTCCGTGATCGGTGTCATTGCCCGTTGGTTGTTGATGAAAAAGTTGCCGGAGGCTGGCCCCGAGATGGCGTTCGAAATCGCTGGGCAATAATGAAAAGAGCGGCTGCTGCAGCGCCTCTTCCCGTGCCACTCCGGTCAGGCGCGCCATCGGTGTGTTCCAGTATTTCACACATAGATACTCGTCGACGCCGCTGATGGCTTCCTGCATGGCGTCGAGGAGGGCGGTCATGGGCACCCAGGTTTCATCGATGAGTGAATCAGGATGCCTGGCAACTTCCACGGCAGTAGACTTTTTTTTCTGGGTACAGGTTTCTGTTCCCGGATAATTCGATGCCACGAGCTCTACGGGTGGAACATTCGCAACTGATTGACTGGGTTGAATTGCGTGTGTGCCCAAATCCATAATCGATTCCATGCCATATTTGTTTCGCACACTTGAGATTTCGACGCCAGTTTCTGCGTTATTACATTAATGTAATCAGCCCGAATGGCGTTTAAATTTTTGGAAACTATTATTCAAATCTAATGCCATGTCACATTGGGAAAAATAATATTCAAAATCAGTATTTACGGCGGGAAGAAAAAGGCAGGCTTGTCTCGGCGTGAAACATGAAATACGAATGAGTCAGAGGTGCTGAAATTTTTCAGCAGCTTTACATTTTGGTAAGCGAGGCCGGGTTCACGCATTCGGATTGGGTCGTAACGCCGCGATGAGAATATTTTCGACTTCTTCGATGCTGAGATCTGACAGCAAGCGCTCGTCCATGGCGATCGAGAGTTTGCCGGTCTCTTCGGAGATGATCAACACGACGGCATCGGATTCTTCCGAAAGGCCGAGTGCCGCCCGATGTCTTGTTCCCAGGCGTTTATCGAAGCGCTCATTTTGCGTGAGCGGCAGGATACATTTGGCCGTAACAATAACGTCGTTTTCAATGATTACGGCGCCATCGTGCAATGGTGACTTCGGATTGAAGAGCGATACCAGCAATGCCGCGGAAACTTCTGCTTGAATTTTTATTCCGGTCTCGACAAAGGGTTTGAGGCTGTCGTCGCGTGCCAAAACGATCAATCCGCCATAGCGCAGGCGCGAGAGTTCCTGCGCTGCCCGCACGATCTCATCAATCGCGCGCGTGCCGGAGACTTTGACAAAAAAACGAATCAACGGGCTCTGGCCGAGGTAAACCAGCATGCGGCGCAATTCTGGTTGAAACAGAATCACAAAGGCAATCAGCCAGATGGTCTCGAGCTTGCCAAAAATCCAGCTGATGCCGCTCATGTTGGAGAGATGCGCCAGCCAGGAAACGAACAGGATCAGCACCAGGCCCACGGCCATTTGCGCGGCGCGTGAACCGCGAATGAATAAGTACAGCCGGTACAGAACATAGCTGATAATCACAATGTCGAGCACATCGAGCAATGTCACGCGCAAAAAAGCAATGCGAAAAAGTTCGAATCCATTCATGCTTGTCTTCTCTCTTGGCGGCGTAACGATGCGCTGGCATGTTGGAGTGGGCAGAGCTCACCCGCTGAAGTGAGTGGGTGTTTCATCACTCTGCAACCGACTTTGTTATTCATTTGAGCAGCTTGGATACTTCCTTGAACTCGGGCGTATCGGCGCGACCCAGCAATTCAAACAATACCGCTTCTGTTGTGGTGATAATGGCGCCGGCTTGCGCCAATCGTTGCAAAGCCGTCTGATGATCGAGATCATGCCGTGAGGAAACTGCATCACGCACAACGTGCACCTGATAATGATTGGCCATCAGATCGAGCGCCGTTTGCAGTACACACACATGCGTTTCGATGCCGGCCAAAACGACCTGATGTATTCGCTTTTCCTCCAATGTCCTCATCAGTTCATCGCAGCCGCGGCAACTGAATGTCATCTTTTGAATCGGCAACGTGGCTTGCAGCGTGTATCGAAGCGAAGAAATCGTGTGGCCCAGGCCTTTCGGATATTGCTCGGTCAGAAGAATCGGCAGGTGCAAAAGCTGGAAGCCGCGGATCAACTTGTGCGTGTTGTTTTCGACCTCCTCGCGATAACGCATGACCACATGGATACGATCCTGGATGTCGATCACCAACAAAGCCGCATGCTGGCGGTCAAGAATGGTCGCATGTCTCATATCATGTTTCCTGAACGGAGTTCGGGGTCGGTTTTTTTTCCCAGTTTGAGCTTTTTGCAGCATTCGGAGTTACTGTTGGCAAGTATAATGCTCATCCGGAGCTGATATGCTCGTGCACCAATTTCCAGCCGTCCTTGCCATGAGACCAGATCCGCGTCACTTTGCTCACCCCCTCGACATACTTGTCCCCAGTTTTCGTCTGCGTCATGTTGTTATATGTCATCACCAGCGTCATGTCATATAATTCCGCAGCACTTTGCACCGTGCTGGTGGCGCCGGCAGCAGGCGCTTCCATGTCCATTTTGACCCATTTCATGACCTCATTGATACCTTCGATGCGGTGGGGCAACCGCGGCTGGTAACGGGAAACTTTGGGATGAAGAAGATTTTTATAATCATCCTCTTTCTTCTTTGCAAAAAAATCATCCAGTTGCTTGTTGTAATTTTGCGCATTTTTCTTCCAGATCTCCCTTTCATCCTTTTTTTTCATTTTGCTAAAATGTCCTTTTGCCAGGTAAGCCGCGCCGAAAAGAATGATCACGATAAGAAGGAGGTTGATAAAAATCAAGTTCATATTTTGTACTCCTGCATATTGCAAAATTTTTACCACCGAAACTTCAGGCTGATTTGCCACTTTTGAACCCAAAGCATCTACGGGCAAGTTTCCCGTGCCGAGAGGTGCGTTAAAATTAACAAAGTTCCCCCATAAAGCGCAAGTAAATTTTTTCATCAACTAATAACGCCTCAGTCACGGCGCCCCTGCGGCAGGCTACGCCTGTAGGCTACGCCTATAGGGGCAGGCCTCCAGAATGACGATTGGTCCCACCATCACTGAGGCAGTACCTCAAACAAACGTATTGCTTTTTGCACCGCAATTGTATATTTTGAGTACAACAATGCTTTTGGGTATTGGTACCAGTTGCTCATCAAGTGGGGAGGTAACGTGTATTTTGCAATTAGCCCGAGTCAACGCGACAGGCGGTGGGCATAAAAATTTTGATTGACATTATGGATGCTTTTCTTATATTGTGATTGAGACGACAAGGAGCGGGTGTGTCATGACCACCACCGAAATGATCAAAACGCTGGCCACGCGTTTGAAAATCACCCAGCGGGAAGCACGCCGCCATCTCCGCAATCTGTTCACCGCCATTTCTGAACGGTTGCAGGAGGGAGAATCGGTGCGTTTGCGCGGCTTCGGAACTTTGGGTACCACTGAAAACACGACTCCCCGGACTTACGACGCATCCTTGAAAGAATTTGTTCCACCGCCGGAGAAAATCAAAATTTTCTTTCGACCGTACAGGCGCCTCACAGATCTTGTGAAAGAACGGAGGCCATCATGAAAGATCCCATCGTGCGTTCCAGCCCTCTTGCTGCTCCCCCGGCCAAGAAACCGGGGCATTGGGTTGAGCATCTTGCGCAAACTGGCGGCGTCGATTTGGCCTTCATGCGCAAATTCATTCGAGAGGTGATTGCCCTGATTGAAGAGGGGTTGTTGCGGGATGGGGTGGTAAAAATCCATAATTTTGGTACTTTTCGTTTGATTGGGCCAAAGGCCCGGGAGAGCATAGCGATTCCATTCCGCAGCGCATCCCTCGCTGCCAGCCACCCGCAAGTCGTCTTTCAACCAGCCCGCCACATTCGGGAATTGATCAATCTCACGCTCGGTTCCGCCATCCCTGCCGGAAGCAGAATATCGTTGCAAGCATTGCTCGAAAAGCATCTCGGGCTACTGCCTTCGACCCTCCCGCCGCCCGGAGAACCCACTTCGGAAGAATTCGATATTGCGGAGGTATTTCCTGAAATTCCGGTTGGTACCTTGCCAACATTTACCTTTGATGAGGCTGGGGCAGAACAGAAAACCACGACCGAAGAGTTGCTCATCGGCGAGAAAATTCCTGTGCCCGCGCGTGAGTCACCGCCAACCTTCACGTATGCGGAAACAATCGAAGAAACGGAGGCCGCTCAAACACCGGCCGCCTCCGCGCTCGATCGACTTCTCGATTTACCTCCGCGCCATTGCCGCCATCGTTTTGCATGGTTTGCGGGTTCGTTTGCGATCTTTTTGTTGTTGCTTCTCTTCATTCTCTCCGGCCGGATCTCAGAACGGCAGGAGATGGTATCTCCTGCGATCGTCAGTACAACTTCCACAGTTACCGAAAGTCCGTCTGGACCCACCGCTCAGCAAGCGCAATCCGCCAGCGATTTGAATAAATCACCCAGTGAGACCGCGCCATATTTTGCCGGGGGTACGCATGTAGTGGTGGCGGGTGATAATTTGTGGGGACTGTCGGGCACTTATTATCACGACAATTATCTTTGGCCGAATATTTATCGCCTGAATGCGGCGACGATCAAGAATCCGGATATTCTGCACATCGCGCAGCAGCTGGAATTGCCAGCTTTGTATGGCCCACCGGAGCGCTTGACGGCTGCAGATCGCCGAAATTTGGCAGAAGGATATTTCTTGTTGTACCGATATTATAAGGAGAATGAACCCCATTTGGCGCCATTTGCACTTTGGGCAGCAGTGCAGTATGATGCTCAGATCAAGACGGACTATGCGGCCGAGTTGAGCCAGGATGATTTGGCGTTTTTGAAAGCGCATACCGTCCGGCGAGCATTGGCCGAGAGATAACCCGCACACAGCGCGGCACGAAGAAAAAGTGACAGAAACTAGTTGCTTTTGATCCGGATTTTTTTATATTAATACCATAGCTGGTGAAATATGGCGGTGTAGCTCAGCTGGCTAGAGCAGCGGAATCATAATCCGCGGGTCGGGGGTTCGAATCCCTCCGCCGCTACTTGTGGTTTGGAATAAATGATTCGCGACAGGCGAATCATTTTTTGTTTGTAGTTGCGCGTAAACTGGTTTTGAAACGCAAGATGGACCTGCTGCGGCAATTTCGCCAACATTGTACCGCCAGACATTTGGTACGGCCGGGGGATCGGCTTTTACTTGCCGTTTCCGGTGGGCTGGATTCCTGCGTGCTGCTTGATTTATTTTGCCAGCTTCGTCAGGACTGGCAGTTGCAACTGGCCGTGGGTCATGTCAATCATCAACTGCGCGGCAGTGAGGCGGATGCCGACGAGGCGTTTGTAAAACGGCTTGCCGAAGCGGCCGGCCTGCCTTTTTTTTCCCAGCGGGTCGAGGTATCAGCTTTTGCGCAGGCGCAAAAGTTATCCCTTGAAATGGCTGCCCGGAAATTGCGCTATCATGCGCTGGAAAAGTTTCGCAGCAGTTGGCTGGCACGCGCGATCGTCACGGCGCACACATTGGACGATCAAGCCGAAACCATTTTGGATCACTTGCTGCGCGGATGCGGGTTGGCGGGACTTGCCGGGATGTCAGCCTGCGCCGATCTTGCATTGGATGATTTGCCGGCGGATGCCTCGAGTGCTGCAGACCGTCAGCACGCCCAACAAGTCAAAGTGTTGCGCCCACTCCTGCCTTTTTCTCGCGCTCAAATCGAAGCGCACGCCCGCATTCGTGGTTTGCACTGGCGCGAAGACCGCACCAATACGGATCCGCAATTTCGACGCAATCGTATTCGGCACGAGTTGATGCCACTGCTGAGAACTCGGTTCAATCCGAAAATCGCACAGAGTCTCGAACGCCTCTCCAGCATTGCCGGATCGGCCGACTTTTTTTTCCGTAATGACGCAGAAGCTCGTCTGGCAGAGGTGATCAAAGAAAAACATCAGGATAAAATTGTTCTTGATCTTGAACAATTTTGGAAGTATTTTCCAATAGTACAGGTTTATGTGATTCGCGCTGTTATGCGCATACTCGCGGCTCAGGATGGCGAGCCAACTTTTTCGGAAACGGCGCGGATACTGGCTTTGCTGCAAGCCTCCGATGATACCAAGTGGCCTTTTAAGCAGCATGCCGCTGCGGGGGTGCCGGGTGAAATTTCTGCCATCGGCAAACGTTTTATCTGGCGAAAGCGCATTGAGATTTTAGTCGATCATGACGGTGCTGTTTTTCGAGAAGTCGGCGTCGCGCCGCTGGCAAGGGAGGAAGGGCGAGACCATGCTTTGCCGCTCGATTCCGCGATTCGCGTTGAGATCGGCGAGCGATGTCCAATTCCCGGAGCCACACGGACGCTTTTGGTTGAGCGCAAAGCTCTGCCGCTCGATTGGCGCCGACAAGTCAATCCCTGTTCTCAATTTGTCGACGCGGAAAAGGTGCAAGGAGAATTGCATTTGCGGTTTCCGCAGCCTGGTGATCGCTTTGTGCCGTTGCGTTCCGGTTGCGCCGATGAAAGTGTTGTCGGCTCAAAAAAGTTGTCGGATTTCTTCACCGATTTGAAGGTGCCGCTGCATCGCCGTCACACTACACCAGTTTTGGAGTGCGGGGATGATATCATCTGGATCTGTGGTTACCGGATTGACGATCGCTTCAAAATTACGCCGGCGACCCGAGTTGTGCTGCATTTGCAACTGCTTTCATAGGAGCTGAGAGTGCTCGACGACACTGCGAGGTTCTTATCAAACCAATACCCGATTCTGCTCACCCCCGAGCAGATTCAAGCAAAGGTGAAGGAAATGGCCCGGCAGCTTTGTGTCGATTATGCCGGGAAATGTCCGGTTTTCATCGGTGTGCTCAACGGCTGTTTCATGTTCTTTGCGGATTTGCTGCGGGAGATCACCATTGACTGCGAAGTTGATTTTGTCAAGATTTCGAGTTATGGCGATGCCATGCGCACCTCCGGCGTGGTGAAGGTGCGAAAGGAGATTGATTGTCACATAGAAGGCCGGCATGTGTTGGTGGTGGAAGACATCATCGATTCCGGTTTGTCTGTTACTTACTTGGAAAAAAAGTTGAGCGCAATGAAACCGCAATCGCTCAAATTTGTCTCGTTGCTGGTAAAAGAAGGCAGCGCCCGAGTCGAGTATCGCTGCGATTACATTGGCTTTCGCATTCCCAATCGTTTCGTCGTCGGCTATGGACTCGATTTCGCCCAAAAATTCCGCAATCTTCCAGCGGTTTACTTGATGGATGAAGTGAAAGACCGCTAATGATCTTACCATAAAGCAGAATTATGAACAATCCAGGCAATAAAAAGTTTCGATCTGGCAATAACAAGAAGTCGCGAATGGATGACAATTCGCAATGGTCGCGCCCGGCGAAAACCCTGGCGTTTTGGGCAATCATTCTGTTGCTATCGATCTGGATAACCATGACGGTCAATCGCCAGGATCGCCAGCCCAGCACGCTGAGCTATTCCCAATTCCAGGAGCTTTTGAAGCAGCGCAAGATCAAGAGCGTTGAGGTCCGGGGGGCCAAATTAGAGGCTGAGCTGGCCGAGCCGTTCCAGCTCGGTTCCAAGGGCGGCACACATTACATCCAAGTCACCCTGCCCGAAAAACCCTCGTTTGCGATCGTCGAGGAATGGGAGAAAATTTACCGGGATCAAAATTTATCTCTGATTGTTGCCTTCAAGGACGAATCGCAAGATTGGTGGAATTATCTTCTTGGCCTGTTGCCGTGGGTGCTGGTGGGATTTTTTTGGTTATTTTTGGTGCGGCGCATGCAGGGTGTGGGCACCAAGGGCATTTTTTCGTTTGGTAAATCTCGCGCAAAACTGATGACGGAAAATCGTCCCAAAATCACCTTCGATGATGTCGCCGGCGCTGATGAGGCCAAACAAGAGCTGCAGGAAATTATCGAATTCCTGCGCGATCCCGATAAATTCCAGCGTCTGGGCGGGAAAATTCCGAAAGGCGCGTTGCTGCTCGGCCCGCCGGGAACGGGCAAAACTCTGCTCGCCAAAGCCGTCGCGGGCGAGGCCGGCGTGCCCTTTTTCAGCATGTCGGGTGCGGATTTTGTTGAGATGTTTGTCGGTGTCGGCGCTTCACGGGTGCGCGATCTCTTCGAACAAGGAAAGAAAAATGCGCCGTGCATCATTTTTATCGATGAGGTCGATGCCGTCGGCAGGCATCGCGGTGCGGGTTTGGGCGGCGGTCACGATGAACGCGAGCAAACGCTCAACCAATTGCTGGTCGAAATGGATGGTTTCGATTCCAACGAAGGCGTGATTCTCATCGCTGCCACCAATCGCCCGGATGTCCTGGACTCCGCATTGTTACGCCCCGGACGTTTTGATCGCCAAATCGTGGTCGATCGTCCGGATGTGCGCGGCCGCGAAGGCATACTGAAAGTCCACACCAAAAAGATTCCGCTTGCCAGGGACGTCAAATTGAACGTGCTGGCGAAAGGAACACCAGGATTTTCCGGTGCCGATCTCGCCAACATGGTCAACGAGGCGGCATTGTTGGCGGCGCGGAGGAATAAAGATCGGGTCAGCATGCACGATTTTGAAGAGGCCAAAGATAAAGTGATGATGGGCACCGAGCGCCGGAGCATGTTGATCAGCGATCATGAGAAACGCATCACCGCCTATCACGAGGCCGGTCATGCCTTGGTCTCCAAATTTACGCCGGGCGCTGACCCGGTGCACAAAGTCACCATTATTCCACGCGGCCGGGCGCTTGGGCTGACCACCTATTTGCCCATAGACGAAAAGCACAATTATTCGCGCCCGTATCTCGAAGCGTTGTTGGTGCACATGATGGGAGGGCGCGAGGCGGAGAAGCTCATTTTCCATGAAACCACCACCGGTGCCGGAAATGATATTGAGCGGGCAACCGAGCTCGCGCGCAAGATGGTGTGCGAATGGGGAATGAGCGATTTCCTGGGCCCGGTGGCATTCGGCAAAAAGCAGGAAGAAATTTTTCTTGGCCGAGAAATCGCACAGCATCGTGATTACAGCGAGCGCACCGCCCAAATGATTGACGACGAGGTTAAACGCATTCTGCTGGAGGCCAGCCAGCACGCCGCCAACATTTTGACGCAAAATGAAGACAAGCTGCATGCGCTTGCCCAGGCTCTGCTCGAACGCGAAACTTTGGATGGCGAGGAAATTGATGCCATCATCAATGGTCAGTTACTTCCACCTGTGGAAGATGATCAAAACGGCCGGCCCGCGGCAGAGCCCTCAGCAGAAATTCCCGAGAAACGCGTGATACCAACTTTCGCGAAGTAAAAATCTTACGGTCAGTGTGTTAACCTCAAACAGATAGACAAGGATTGACCTCTATGCAGCTTCCGGAGGGAAGCGCCATTTTGATCATCGGCTGGGGATTTGTTGTTCTCATTTTGTGGAATTTATATCATTTCAGCAGGGCGCTTCGCAAAACAACTTTTCTTGCTCTCCTGACTCTTGCTTCATTGGGATTGTTGGGGGCAATGGCATTCCTGCATGTTCACCAACGGCCAAGCCTGCCGGGGAATCGGCTCGGATTGTTGATTTTTCCTTTTGTTGAAGAAACTGACGGTCCTGTGGCTGGAGAGCCGGTTTTTAGGGTCGAAGCGCAGGGTTTGGCCATCGCCGACATGATCGGTGAACACATGCGACAGATGGCGCCCCCGCCTTTCTACATCATTCCCACGGATGCGCTGTTCGAGGTCGCGAATCGTGATTCACTGAGCCATCTCGATTATGCTCTGCGTTTTGCCGCTCGCGCCGCGCTGCCAATGATTGGCTTTGGCACCTATCGTGCGAAAAAAAATTCGCAAACAAATCAGCACGAAAGCTGGCAGGCCGAGTTTCAGCTTTTTGACCTTCGGAAGCTCAAAGCCGGGAACAAACCTGCGGGCGTGCATTTGAAATTGCCAGACCAATTTGACAGTCTGCATGGAATGGCAGCCGCACACGCACACGCAATTTTTCAGGTCTGGCCCGGCAATGCTCAAACGGCAACGACAACGATTTGGCAGGACCACACACCGGTGGATTTGTTGCAGCGCTATTACTCGGCACGGCTCACGCTCGGCATGAATCAACCGGAATCCGCCTTGCGACAGGCACGTGCGCTGTGGCGCGCCGATTCCAATTCGAGCAGGTTTGTCAATCTTTATGCTCGTGCCTTGATGGCGCATCTGCAGCATAAGGCGGCGAGCAAGATGGAATGGCAGGACAGCCTGCACGTGGTGCTGCCATTCGTGAAAAATAAGGCAACCGCCGATGCGCGAAATGGCGAAAGCGCCAGGCTGCTGGGTGAGATTTACATTCGTCTGGAGAAATGGCGCGAAGCGGAACATGCCCTCCTGCAAGCGCGTCGCCGCGATTCAACGGATAGCAAGATTTATGTATTGCTCGCGCAGTTACATGTTTCCCGTCTGAAGCCCCTGGGTTTTCGTACCGAGCTGGATTTGTACCTGCAGGCGCTGCTGCTCAATCCCCTGGATTTCGATGCCGGGCTCGCGGCCGCGGATTATCTTTTTCTCGAAAATCGTGAGCAGGAAGCAATCACGCTGCTCGAAAAAATGCGCAGCTTGAGCCCGAACCACCTCGGCGTGTTGATGAGTTTGGGACGAATTTATATTGTCAAAGGGGAGACACTCAAAATTTTTGAAGTCCATGAGCGAGTTTTGAAGCTTTCACCCAATAATGCCGATGCCTATTATAATCTCGGGATTGCCTACTATAATCGTGAAGATTTTGAGAATGCGATCAAGCTGTTTGAGCGGGCGATCGCATTGAATAATCACATCGATGCGCGAATGTACCTGGCTTTTATCCATGAGCGACAGGGGAAAATCGACAAGGCGATTGCCTATTTGCGCGAGCGTATTCAATTGAGCCGGGGTGACGATGATAAATTTGCCGATGAAGCCCGGAAGCATCTCTACGAAATTCTGCTGGCACGCGGCGAAATTCCACCATCCCTGCGACCGGATAGTTTGAGGCAACCGTGATGCTGAACGCCGGTCAATCGGGCTAACGATCCATCCAGCTTCGGCTTGGGTACCAATTCATTTGTTCCTATGAAGAGGTGGAATAGACCGCCGGTCTGTCGCTCTTGGCCACCAATTTTCCCATGAAAATGTGGGGCAGAGCAAGGGTCTCTTGCTCTTATGTTCATCCTTTTTTGAGTATGAGTCTTTTCCATTCTGGCTCTCGGTTCTTTGGCAATGCAACTTACTGGTGGAATAGACAATCCCCAGGGATGTCATGCTGCAAATCTTCTTGGGTATGACCCTTGTACGCATGCCCGAGAGGGTCCTTCCAGGGTGACACGAGAGGGGAAGATGTGCCTGAGTTTACATTGTTGCAATTGAACAGTGCTCGTGCTGGTGAATATGCTTGCAACTCCGCCTTGCGCAGGACCGACATTACAGGTTCGGGTGTATGATCCACCAGGCACTGGGCGTTACTTTCTTTGCCAAATACAATTTGCATTTTTCCCATTTTTCAATTATCTTTGGATTTGTTACTGCATAAACGCAACGCGCCAGGACCAGCCTTGAGACGAATCTAATATTTTCCGGAGTTGTGCCTTGTCGTTTTCCATTTTGCATTTTGCCGATTTGCATCTTGATGCTGCGTTCACGGGTAGCCGCTTGCCGGCAACATTGGCGCGGCGGTGCCGGGAACAATTGCGCACGACCCTCCGCCGTATTATCGATCTCGCCAAAGAGCGTGGTGCGAACGCTGTTACCGTAGCCGGGGACCTTTTTGAACGCGCCCGGCTTTCTCCGGACACCGCCGTTTTTTTGGTCAGCGAATTTGAACGGTTGGCGCCGATTCCTGTGTTCATTGCACCTGGCAATCACGATGCGGCCGACGCCGCCTCGCCCTATCAACGCGGCCGTTGGCCTGAGAATGTCAATATTTTCATCAGCAACCGGCTGACCGAGAGAGCTTTGACGAAGGATTTTTCCTTGTGGTCTGCCGCACATCTTTCTCCAAGTGAACGGCAGAATTTTTTATTGCATTTTCAACTTGCAACACAAACCGGCGCAGGCAGCCAGCGGTTTCCGATCCTCCTCCTCCACGCCACATTGGTATCTTCCCCTGTGCAGGCGCTCGGCAATCATGCGCCTGTAACCATCGCAGATATTCAGCAAGCCGGATTTCCGCTGGCCTTGCTTGGGCATTATCACACGTCACAGATTGTGCGTGATCACAATACGGTGGTGGTTTACCCCGGCAGTCCTGAGCCGCTCGGCTTTGATGAGGCCGGCGATCACGGTGTGGCATGGGTTCAACTCGAGGCCGGTCAACCCCCGCAGATCGAAGTCCTGCCCATGGCAGAGTTGCGCTTTGAAACCGTCGATGTCAAGGTCGATGATTGCGCTCACCGAGATCAGCTATTTGACAAAATTATGGCGCTGCAAAAGGCGCGCGACTTCGGAAAGGCCTTTGTGCGCCTGCGACTGGTCGGCAATGCCCAACCCTCGCTCTTTTTGGACCTGCCTGTCATCACTCACCGGATTCAAGATCATTTTGCCTTTGTGCATCTCGAAAATTTGACCCGACCATCGGCTGATTTGGAGCAACTGGCACAAGAGCCGACGGTGCGCGGCGCTTTTGTGCGAGAAATTTTGATGGCCTGCGAACGGGAGCCGCAAAATCAACAGCGTTACATGGATGCGCTGATTTACGGCCTGCAGGCTTTCAATCAGGAGGAGATTGCACTGCGATGAAATTACTTGAAATGACTCTCACGGGCTTTGGGTGTTTGCGCGATGCGCATTTCAGTTTCCATCCGAAAACTAATATCATTTTTGGACCCAACGAAGCCGGCAAATCGACATTACAGCATGCCATCATTGCGTTGCTCTATGGATTTTATGATGGCCCTCGTGCACTCCCGCGCGAGCAAGAATTGCACGAACGTTTTTTCCCGTGGGGCGTTCGTCAATCTGCAGCGGAGGCTGCTCAAACTGTGATTTTTGCTTCACCAACCAGTGCGCTGCCGCTTTCAACTATCCCATCTGAAAATGAAATGGTACGGAATGGTCCGGAGACAAGCCCGGTCTTGCACGAACCGAAGATTGTTGTCGCTCCACCACCGGAATCGCATGCTTCCGCCACACTGCGGTCTCCCGAAGCGCGTATTCTTGAAGCTGAAACAATGATTACCGCCCTGGAAGACAACGACTCGGACGGCAAAACCGTTACAGCCCGGCACGGGTATCGTGGCAGCCTCAAATACGCCCTTGACACCGGCCAAACGTTTTTGATTCATCGTGATTTCAGCAGCGCCGATGTGCCGACTGTGCTTCTTGATGCCGTCACTGGCGAGGATTGGTTGGGGCGCTATCGCCGCGGCCGGCATGGCAAAGTTGATTTTATGGAAAGGCAAATCGGCATGTCACGCCAGGTTTTTCTTGCCACAGCATGTTTGCAACAAGGCGCGCTCAGGCCATTGGCCGAACGCGAGGCCAGTGCCGTCTCGGATGCGATTCTTCGTTTGCTCGATTCCGCCGGCGCCGATCATTCGGCGGAACAAGCCACTGAGCGTCTTGATCGAAAATTGCGGGAATTGGGCAGCGACCGTTCGCAAAAAGCACTGCTGCCGCAAGCGCGTCTTCGTCTCGAGGATTTACGCGCCACCTACCTCTTGCGGCTGGCCACACAGCGGGAAGTGCAAAGCGACATTGAAAAAATCGACATCCTGAAAATGGAGCTGGATGAGCTTCATGGGCAGTTGGCCGCCCTCGATCGGCAGATCATTCAAACCCAGTTGGCCTTGTTCGAGGCGCGCCTGAGCCGGGCACAAGAAAACGATCGCCAACGTGCAAAGTTGGCGGAGGAGATCGCAGCGTTATCGCCGTGCCAGGATTTCCCCGTCGCAGACCAGGAGGTTTTTTTCCAGCTCATGCACGATTATAACCATCATGACAAGCTGCGCACCATGCATTTGGATGAACGCACCAGTCTCGAATTGCAATTGATGGCTCTATCGGAACGAAGCAAAACCTTGCAGGTGCCCGAGTCGCTTTGGAACGAATTTTTGTTCGAGGACTTTCTGGTGTTACGCAGCCGCTGGGAAACCACCTTTCAGGAGATCATTGACAACGAGAATGCCAGGCACGCGATCAGTGACGCCTTGCAGAAGGCCGGCCTGAGCGAAAGCGAACTTGCCGGCTTTGCCGGCTTGGATTGGCGGCAGCTCGAACAGTATAAGATGCTCGAAATGCGCGTTAAAGAGGACGAAGCCGAGGTTGCTGCGGCCCGTGCGGCATATGATCGGCATCAGAAAGATCGGGAGCGCAGACAAGGCTTTGCGGCAATCGCTTCAATTGTGGCCATTGTTGCGCTGGTGATGGATCTTGCCAATCGGTTATTTGGTAATGACAAGGCGCTCGGTGTCATTTTACCCATTTGCCTGGTGGCGCTGGCCTTGGTGATTGTGTTATATGTTCGCTGGGCGACGCGAAGTCGCGAGCTCGGTACCTGGCTCCTGCAAGTCGAAGATCGATACATGGAAAACCGGCAGAATTTGCGGGAGGTGCTGTCTCGTTATCAGGTTGCGTCGATTCAAGAATTGGAACAGCACCGGTTGCAATTCGAGGAGCTCAGCAAGGTGATCAAGGCCGATAAAGACATCAAGGAAAAAATGAACAAGATTGAGCAGCCGCTGAGTAACTGGATGACGGCAATTGGCATCGGTCATATCGCTCCTGAAACCTTGCAAGATGCGGAGAAGCGCCTGCGCGAAAGCTATCATCTCTGGAGTGACAAGAACACCGCACAACAACGCCTCGCGCAAATCGAGGAAAAGATAAAGCAGATTGAGATCAATCTTGCCGAACTCTCCGGCAAGTTGGAGGCCATTTTGCGAAAAGCCGGGATCACCGAGCCCGTTGGCGAGAAAGCCTTTCAAAGTTTTTTGGCGGGATGTCAAAAACGAGAATATTTGGGGAATTTGCAGATGCAATTGCAGCAAGCGGAGGCGCTTGGTGACGAAATTCTGGAAGGAGAAACACCGGCCGCCATCAACGAGGCCATCGCGCGTTTGCGCGAGGAATTGCGTACATTCGATGCCGGGACGGAGGCGGCCATGTCAGCGGGTAGCGACGGCAGTGCGAAAAAATCGCCGCCGGCGGTGAACGAGATTTCCCGCGTCGAATTGCAAAGACAACGGGAAAAACTGCAAGAGGAAATTCATGCGAAAGAGCAAACTCTTGCGGTTTTGCAGGAAAGGGTGGAGGCGCGTTTGCAGGGACTGCCGCCACTGGCAGAGATTGAAGAAGACATCGCGCTGGTCGAAGCCGAAGTCAATAGTCTGGAGAACGCCCGCCATGCGCTCGAGCTGGCACGTGACTTTATTTCGCAGGCCGCGCAGCGGCTGCACCATGATTTCGCGCCACGGCTGAACAAATTTTTGGGCCGGTATCTTGACCAACTCACGAACGGCCGGTATCGGAGCGCCATGGTTGATCCCACGGATTTTTCCGTGCGACTGCATGGGCCGGCGGTTTCTTCCCCGACGATCTTGACCAAGCTTAGCGTGGGAACGATTGAGCAAGTCTATTTATTGTTACGTGCCGGCGTCGTGGAGATTTTTGCCGAAAGCGGTGAATCCATTCCGCTCATGCTCGACGATCCTCTGGTACACGCCGACACGAAAAGAATGACCAATGCGCTGCAAATCCTCGATCTGCTGGCCGAATCGCACCAGATTTTTTATTTCACCAAAGATCCCCTGATACTCGAGCATTTTCGTGGCAAGCCTGAGCAGTCCACGATCATCACGTTAACCGCCGGTTGAACTCTTTCATTACCAGTTTGATTCTTTGGACAAAACTGCTCCCACCCCCGGCATGACACTCGTCGGCGGCACGGCATAAAATTGCACCTGATAGTTACGGGGCAAGCCCACTTTTTTTCTGGCGTATTCCAAGGCGTCGTATAGCCCGCCGAACTCATCAATGAGCTTGATTTCTTTCGCCCGTGCACCAGTCCAGATGCGGCCTTGCGCCACTTCCCGGACGTGCGCCATGTCCAGATTGCGGCCATCCGCTACTTTCTGCAAGAACGGCTCATAATAAAAATTCAACGCGCGCGTGATCCAGCTTTCCAGCTCCGGCGAAGGCGGCTGAAAGACATCCAATAGCGGGCTGTACTTGCCGCGGTCGAAATTTCGCACATACAAATCGGCGTGTTTGGCAAGATCGTATAAAAAGGGGATCGCGGTAATCACGCCGATACTGCCCGTCATGGTCAAGGGCGTCGCAAAAATTTTCTCGCCGTAGGTCGAGACGTAATATCCACCACTGGCCGCCAGATCACCCATCGACACCACCAACGGCTTCTTTTTTCGTACTTCGCGAATTTTGCGGGTGATCTCGTCCGAAGCGATTGCCGAGCCGCCGGGAGAATCGACGCGCAATACGATCGCTTTTGTATAGCGATCTTTCACCGCGGCCTCGAGTTGCTTCAAAACCGTGGCCGAGCCGGTGCTGCGACCTTGCGCCAGAAATGGAATCGGCAGCCCACTTGGCGGCTTGCTTTCGCCGGTAACAATGCTGCCATACACACCAATAACAGCAACACCTTTTTGACGTTGCCAATTGGTATCCCAGTCTTTCAGGTTCGCCATATTCACAAGCCGGGTACGGTTGCTGTCGCCGAAAACAATTTGTGCGGCGAGCTTTTGGGCGTCTTCATACCAGCCAATGCGATCAACCAATCTCAGCGCCTTCGCCGTTGCCGGAAATAACAAGCTCGACAGGGTATCGCGCAGTGTCTGCGTCATCTGCAGACCCCGGCCTTCGGCAACTTGCTGGAGCATTTGTTCGTAGGTCTCATCGACGAGTTGATCGAGCTCTTCGATCTTTACGGTGCTCAAGCTGTCCGAAATCGGATTGAGTGAAGATTTGTATTTGCCAGCCGTGTAGGTGCGCACATCGATGCCCAGCTTCTTCGCGGTGTAGCGATATTTGATGGACTGAAAGTGAATACCGTATTGGCCGAGGCCTGCCAGCTCTGCAATCATGATTTGGTTGGCATGGCTGGCGATATAATACTCCGCCACTCCGGCAAAGGCGCCTCCAGCATCATCGGCATCGAGATAGGCGACTACGGGCTTCCCGGCTGCACGGACACGTTTGATGGCAGCGCCAAGCTCCTGCAAATTGCCGCTCAATCCGAAGATCGGATAGCTCGTCGCAAAGTTTTTGATCTGCAACAGCAAGCCGCCGATTTCAGGCGATTCCGCGATGCGATCCAATTCCCGAATAATGCTTTGCAAGCCGCGCCGGCTTTTGCCAAAGGCGAGGTTGCCGAGCATTGGCGGCGGCACGTCGTAGTCGGGATAAACACCCTCCAGCTTGATTTCTGCAATTTTTTTGGTGCCGTGAATCAAGCTCGGTTTGCGAAATTGAGTGGCCGAAAGGGTTATTCGCGTGCCGGCATTTTTATCCTTGGTGCGTGCGTTGTCAATACCAACTCCGGAGTTTGGCAAATCGAAGCCGAGGCCAAAAGTAATTTCGCGTGTGCCATCACGTTGATCGCGCCAGCTTCCCCGCAAATGCCATCCTTTCGCCAGCTTGAAATCGCCGCCGATTTTAAACGGCGTGGTGTCGAGATTGGTTTTATCCCTCATCGCGATTTCGGCGGCAAGGGTCAATCGTTCATTGCCCCATGGTCGCACCCCGATGCCGAGCGTGTGTCGCGCGTCGATTTCCCTGCCATTGAATGCCGGCGAATTGAAATGATTCCACACATAACCAAACGACAAACCATTGGTGGGCCGCCAAAATGTGCCGAAATGATAAGTGTGGCGCGTGCGTTTGCCGGTCAAATCACCGGAGAACCATTCGGTGACCAATCCGATGCCGCCGCTTTTGCCGCCGATTGCGGCACCAATGGAATAGAAATTCGTTGCGGTCGATTTTGTGCCCAGACTTGCGCGGCGCCAACTCAACAGCGGCAGGAAGGGTGTGCCGGTAATTTGCATGTGGTGCTCGAGCGCCGCGTTGGACTCATTCAAAAAAGTGCTGTAGGAGAAATTTTGTCCGTGAGGAATTGCCAGCAGCGCCGGATTGATCAGCAGGTCGGCGGGCGCATCGGCGGTGGCGACGAAGGAGAAACTACGAGCACGGGATGAGAAAAGATCACTGTTGGAGTTGACTTGGCTTTGGGCGATATTGTGGAACAAGAGCACAAGAGCTGCGGCACACAGAGTATATTTCATCCGGATTTATTCTCCTGTAAATTCATTCGCAAAGCCCAATACGAAAAAATCGCAACTAAAAGAAATTTTTCAACCGGATGAATAACGACCCGCCTGCTGCAGGCAGGGTCTTTATTCATCCGCTGGAGCATAAATGCGTGGAAAAGATTTTTTGCTCAGGCCTTGGCAGTGACCTTGCCATTTTCAACCACGGGCAATACGACGAAATGATAGCCGTAATCGAGCAGAATGTCGGTCGTGCGCTCGCTCGAATACTCAGCAATCTCCATAAAGCGATCATCATTGTCAGGCTGAGTGAAATGAAGCAACAACGTATTTTCACCTTCAGGGCTTGGAAGGACCTCGACAAATTTGATGTCAGGAAACTTTTCTTCAATTTCCTTAGCCAACTGAGCAATTAACTCTTCTTGTTTATGATTGAGCCTCATTGGATACCTCCAGGTTTATTGCCTTGACGAGCTCTTTGGCTTTTTTGAGTTCCCGTGAGACATTATCCTTACTTGTGAACCTCGTTCTATAGTCGGCGACCATACGCAACAAAAATGCTTCCGAGAGATATGATCGAAACTTCGCCGGAAATACCTTGCGGCGATGAATAAGCTTTTCTGAAAAGTTAGCTTGCAGCCAATCATGTCCAATTTTTTCTTCTGGCGGTAGAAAACCATTTTTAACGAGAACTGCCGCGCCGGCATGAAACTCGGCGTAATATAATCGATTGGCACAAGCATTGAAATGACCATGATTAAAGCATAGCTGTGCAGCAGCCAAATTCTCGTTTGCCTTGTCGAGCCAACTTTGGTAACTCACGAAATGTTCCTCCCTAATGTCATATCTCCGAAACTTAATTTAATCAATTTCAACCATGATGGCAAGCTGAAATTGATCATGACCCCTCCAAAAATAAAGCTCCGCGATGAAGAAAATCGCGGAGCTTTTTAATTACTAAAGAGGGGAAAGAGGAACAATGAAAAACCCGCGCCTGCCATCAAAACAGTTTTTGAAAAATCATATTGATTGCGGTGAGCTTCTGTCCGGCAAGAATCCTGAGGCTGTCGGCACGAGTGGCACTGCCATCATTGTCTGCATCATAAAAGCCAATCGGCTCGGTTAACGGCTCGATGCTGCCATCATTATCTTCATCTTTTGCACCGGCAGGCCAATAAGTACCGGCTGGAACATGGGAGATGACAAATTTGCCCGAAGCATCGCGCACATAGGAGATCGCCCGCAGATGACTGCGCAGTACTTCAGTTGGATCCTTGCCGCCGAAAATCTCGAGAATAACTTGTTGCAGATCGGTGTTCAACAGTGCAACGAGCGCATTCTGAGCTGCAGCCATTCCGGCTCCCCGTAAGGTCGCCGTGCCGCTGACTTCACCGGTTGGGAAAGAATTCCCTGTCGTGAAACTGATTTCCAGAGGCGCAGACAAAACCTGGCCACCTTTGCTGCGCGCGGCATACAGCACCGCCGTGTACGCTGTGTTGGCCAGCAGTTTCACTCTTGCTGTGAGCGTTTTCCCATCGGCGCTCGGTTTTAAATCTTTTGTGCTTAATCCTTCCGGAATCGGTGCGATAAACAAGCCGAGATCAGCGGTGTCCACAGGTACGTTGAAGGTGATTTGCAGGTCCGCATCGAGAGGGAGGTTGGTTGCCCCGTTCGCCGGAGTGGTACGGACAACTTTCATGCCAACCACAGGCACGTTGAGATTGATGGCGGCAAGTCTTTGATCGATGCCGACGACTACGCTATCGGGCGCGCCGTCGTTATTGGCATCGTACGCTTGAACTTGATCCACCGAGGCGAGACTAAACTTGCCATCGAAATTCAGGTCTTTTCCGGCAAAAGGCCAGTAAGTGCCTGGTGGCACATGATCGAATTGAAATTCTCCGGCATTGTTCATGATCGGCGCAACCGCCACCAAATTTTGCCGGAGTTCGTGGTCTGGAAATGTGGCATTAAAAATATCCTGCAGATTTTTCCTGACCAGACCAGCGAAACCTTGCAGCGGGACATTGAATGGGACCCCAGCCTTTCCAGAAATCTGGCCACGTGGCAGACTCGTGCCGGTGGTGAAATGGGTAATAAACGGCTGGGTGATTCGATCTTGATAAAGGTCTTGCACAAAAAAGATAACCAGGGAATACACCGTGTTCGGCGCCAACTTCACTGAGGATGAAATGGTCTTGCCATCGGCGCTCAATTGCAGACGGGAATAAAATCCTGGCGGTGAAGGGGCAATGACCAGGCCCAGAGATGTGGTATCTATCGCCGCACTGAAGGTGATGGAAAGGTTGACGGAATCCGTCACTCCTGTTTTGCCATTTTCAGGGTTGGTGCGAACAATATGGAGGTTTGGAAACGGGTCGGGTTCGTCCGGACCAATTTTTGTGCTGCAGTTCACCAACAACAAGCCCAATGCCAGCATGGTCAATGCCATCCCTGTTTTCAACTTATCCATTTTGCTCTCCAGTTGGGTCTGATTGCAATTTTGACAACAATGCTTTGAATGCCACCAACGCCCGGCCTCGGTGGCTTATTTGATTTTTTTCGGCAAGTGTCAATTCAGCCAAAGTTTTGTTCAACTCCGGCACGAGAAAAACCGGATCGTAACCAAAACCGCCACGGCCACGAGGGGCAAAAGTGATCAACCCGCGGCATCTGCCGTCGACGAGATGGGTTTTGCCATTCAATGCAAACGCGATCACCGTGCGAAATTCGGCGGTGCGTTGCGCAGATGGAATGCCCTCCAACAGCCGGAGCAGTTTTTCGACATTATCGGCATAAGTGGCATGCGGGCCGGCGAATCGGCTGGAATAGACACCCGGCACGCCGTTCAGCGCCTCGACCATCAGACCGGTGTCATCTGCAATGGTTGGAAGGTTGGTATAACGGTGGATCGTCAAAGCTTTTTTGGTGGCGTTCGCTTCGAGGGTTTTGCCATCTTCAGCAAGTTCCGGTGCATCGGGAAAATCAAGCAAGCTCGAGATTTGAATCGGCATGCCGGCGAGGGCATCGCGAATTTCGATGACTTTGTGTTCGTTGCGAGTCGCGAGAACAATCGTGGATGCCAACGTTGCATCATTCCTCTTTAGCAAATTCATCGCCGTGCTTCAATAATTTTCGATGGTGTCCACAATGCCGACGATGGCCGCATCCACTGGTGAAAGCGGATGGCGCAAAGGTATCGCGGCTTCGTGTGCGGTGATGTAATATACCGTTTCACCCTGGCCGGCGCCAATCGTGTCAACAGCGACAAGAGGCTCCCCAATGTTTTCCGTAAACCGATTAATGGGTTGAATGAGTTGCATTTTGGTTCCGATCAGGCTTTTGTCCTTACGGGTGGCCCAAATCGTGCCGATCACGCGTGCGAGGTACATGAAAATTCTTTCTCTAATTTTGGGATTCCATTGTCAAATCTGATTTTCTCCCGCTTCGATTCATCTGCTGTGCCTGGAATCAGGTTCTGGGAGACGAAAGGGTCTTCAGGTCGCATCCAGTTTGTCCACAATCGCCATGATGGTGGCATCGACCGGCTTGTTTTCGGTAACCGCGGTCAAACGGGCTGAGCTGCCTTGCACGACGAGGACGATTTCGCCGACGCCGGCGCCGACGGCATCAACGGCGACAAGAAAACCCTCGCGATCCTTGTAGTCCAAAGTAACCGGGCGCACGATTTGCAATTTCAACCCTTGCAAGCGCTCGTCTTTGCGGGTCGCCCAAACCGTGCCGATCACGCGTGCTAATATCACGGAATATCCGTCTCTTTTTTAAAATCAGGGAGTGCAAATTTAAAATTTGCACTCCGATTATTTATCAACCATAAATTTCTTTGGACGTGCACTTGCATGCACCGACAATGCGCTCGCTAAATTTCCAGGACCCCTTTGGCGAACGCTCGGAAACCACCATTTGAACAGGTTGAATCGCCTCGCCACAGGTCGGACATTTTTTTGCAAAGGCAAGGGCCCCTGCCATCGTCTTTGCTACTTTTGCCTGAAAACTTTTTTCCTTGGCCATAAGTTGCTCCTGAGTTTTTTAGTTGAAGGTTGTTTTCTTAACGTTTTTGTCGCAGGCTGCGTAAATGCTGAAGCTCTTTTTCCAGCGTTTGTATGCGTTGATGAATTTGCAAGTTCTCAAATTTGGGATTTTCCCGACTTAACGGTTTGTTTCCGCGGTCCGGAGGGTTGCCGGCATCGTCATCCGGTGCCGGCTGCAACTCGGTGAGCGCACATGGCGCTGGTTGGCCGATTTGCACGTTGAAGTTAAGCACACTATCTCCGCGTATAACCGTAAGATTCTCTCTCGCGCCAGGCCGGCATGCCGCCACCATTTCCGGCAACTGTGTGAAAGATGTGATCGGCCGGTTCGTGAAGTGGGTGATGACATCGCCCACTTGGATCCCAGCCCGTTCCGCCGGGCCATCCTTAACCAGACTAAAAACTTTGGGATGCTGTTGATCCTTGGAATCGGCCATCACAGTAATGCCAAGCCAGCCGTGGGTTTCATAATAGCGTCTGATAATTTCGCGCAGCCGGGGCAGGAATAGCGCCAACGGGTGCGCCAAACAAGTGCTACTGAAATAATTCTCCGGTAACTTGTGACTTGAGCCAACCCCCATTCGTCCGGAAACAATGCCGATGGCCTTGCCCTGAACATTGAAGATCGGTGATCCGCTGCTACCTGGGTCGACGTTTGCTGAAATTTGGATGAATTGGTTGGCATGAATGGCGCTCACCGTGCCAACAGAAACGGCTTGTGGCATTCCCAGGGCATTGCCAATCACCGCGACCCACGAACCTGGTTGCACGGAGGTCATGGAACCGATTCGTGCTGGCACCAATTTCTCGCCATGGGCTTTGATGACGGCAAGACCGCTGGAAGAATCCAACATCACCCTCTCTGCGCGCAATACTCGTTCATTGACGAGAACGATTTCAATCTGGGCGGCATCGCGAACCACCGATTCCTTGGTCACAATGAAGCCGTCACTGCTCACAATCAAGCCGCTGCCGACTTTGACTTCACGGGTGTCATCTTCGCGTCCGCGAAACAAGCTGAACAATCCACTACCATCGTTTTTTCCCTTGGACGTTGCTGCCAGGATCGTGACGACCGAAGGCTTGGCAATTTCGACAAGCTGGCGCATTTCACTCTCGAGCGCCAGGAGCAGATCTTGGGCGAAAACACCGTTTGGCAAAAGGCCCAGGAGCATTAGCGTCAAAGCGCAACGAGGCCTTCGTAAAATTCGCAACAACATACTCCCCGGAGGTGTGGCGACAAATTCGCAAGCGGATTTCGTAGATTCCACGATCATGGCACTTCTGATTAAAAGGTGATCGCCTGATGTGAAACTGGCATTACCTCCAGTTGCGTCGTTGGTCCGGTACGCGAGGAATCCGGTGGCGCCGGTGAAGAAACGCGTTCCGGTCCCTGGCGTATTATCCTGAGATTTAGCCACAACTGCGGGCTCACTTTGTCCAGGGTGAAAGATAATTTGGCGGGCGCGATTGCGGATGAAGCTTGGTTGGGCGTGATGTCCATCTGCGACACGGCGATGGTGGATGACGAGGGCGGCAGCGCTGTTATCGTCCGACGTTGCCACAAGTACCCGAGACCTGCAACCATGAGGAGCATGGCAAAAGCATAGGCAGCGAGCCGTCGCGATCCGATCGAGCGCATGTCCCACAGTGGTGTGAAATGCGCCCGGCGCTCAAGCTTGATCCGCGCGCGCAAAATCGTATCAAAATCCGGTGAGGTTGTAATTGGGGATAAACGGCGTAAATTATGACGTAGATTAACGATCCCCTCGGCGGTCGAGCGACATTCCGAACAGTGTTGAAGATGGGCATCAAGCTCGCGCTTCTCCACGGGCGCCAGGGAGTTTTCGGCGTAATCCGAGAGAAGCTCGGTAAACCTCTCGCAACTTTTCATAAGTAACCTTCACAGTAGCAAATTTATTAAGGATCCGACTCCTTGTTTAACAATTTGGCGCGAAACTACTTACCTTTCTCGAAAAAATACTTCAGGCGGCTTTGCAGACGCAAACGTGCACGATTGACCCGCGATTTGACGGTTCCAATGGGAACTCGAATTATCTTACTGATTTCCTCGTAGGAAAGTTCCTGAATATCTCGCAAAATAATGACCTCCCGGAATTTTGGGGAAAGCCTGTTGATTTCCCGCTGAATGATCTCTTCGCTCAACACGGTGTTGGTGTGCCGCTCCGGGCTGAAGATTTCGTCGGAGATTTCATATTCCTTGTCCTCGACACCCATGGTGGAAAGCGAAAAAATCCTGCGGCGGTTGCGACGACGCAACTCGGTGCGCGCCAGATTGCCGGCGATGGTATAAATCCATGTGGAAAACTTGGCGACGCGCTGATAGGCATGCCGGTTGCGATAAACCCGCAAAAAGGTTTCCTGTACCACATCCTCGGCCTCTTCCTGACTGCCAAGAAAACGGTAGACAAAGTTCAGCAACTGATCCTTATAACGCTTGACGATCAATTCATACGCGTAAAGATTTCCACGCTGGAATTTTTCGATCAGCTCTTCGTCACTGAGTTGGGTGTCAAGTTTTTTCTGAAAAGGCTCCGCCATTCATCTTTCTTTTGCAAATAAGTATTTTGGCGAAAGACATCGCACGATCGCAATCAGCATCAGTCGCAAGGCCAGGGTTTCTGCGATGCCCTGGGTTTTGAGAAGATAATCCGTGTGCAGCAAAATCTCCAGTGCGTTGAAAATTTCGTGAGCATTGTAATTTTTTGCTGCTCTTTGCAAACGTTCGGCAAAAAAAGTGTGAACGCCGGCTCTTTCTGCGAGCTGGGCTTGATCGCGCCGGGCAGGCAGCCCGTGTGCCAGATGCAAATTCCCGAAATATCTGGCCAGGCTGCTGATAATTGCGCCAGCGCTCGTGTTGGGCAGCAAATGATCGAGAATGTGCAATGCCGAGGCGATGTCTTTTGCGCCTACCGCGTCTTGAAGGGCAAAAATAGAATATTCTTTGCGAAAACCGACCACGGCTTGGACCTCTTCTTCCGAAATCACCATTCGGGCGTCTGTCTGCCGCGCGCCGGAATAAAGCAAAATTTTTTCAATTTCGCTGCGCAGCAGTGAGGTCGAAGCACCTATTTCGCTTGCCAGCAATTGCGCCGCCGTATCGGTTATGTCATTGCCCAACTGCCGTACATATTTTTGAATCCAGGGAACGATTTGATTTTCATAGAGCGGCCGACACTCGACATGGGCGCTGGCATTGCGCAACGCGGTGATACTCTTTTTTCGCGACTCCCGGTCGCGCATGGTCATGATCAAATACGTCGTGCGGCTGGGATTCTTTGCATATGTCACCAATGCCTCCAGATCACCTGTTGGCATTTTTTGAACATCGCGCACCAAGATCACACGATGCGATGCCATGAGTGGAAAACTGGTGGCGCGGTCAATCACACGAGTGGCCGTGACATCACTTCCATAGAAAACATCAAGATTAAAGTCGCGAATCTCAGGCGTGACCAGCTTGCTCAAGAGCAGCTCAACGCCTTCGTCGATGAAACCGGTTTCTTCACCGGCAAAAAAATAGACCGGGTTGAACCGGCCCGCCTGAACTTCTTCCAAAAAATCTTCGTATTTCATCGAAAGAGAAAAACTGTCGCGCTAAAGAAAGCCAGTTTGCCTGGACAAATCGTTAAAATATAGGAGGTTTTAACGTGGTTTGCAAGCTTTTTTACACGGGTGAATTCTGATTTTGGAATGGCATAAATGAAAAGGGCTCCGAAAATTCGAAGCCCTTTTTATGTCAAGAATTAGAATCCCAAGTAATAACCAGCGCGTAAAGCAAAATCAGGAGCGCCGTTATCCAAACCAATGCCGATGCCGCCGCGAACCCGGCCGCCGCTTTTCAGCATGTAGTCCAGTGCACCGGTCAGGAACGCGTAGTCACCTTCGGTGCGGATATTCAATTCGCCAACAATATTCAAGCCGCTTTTGGTTGGATAAATCACGCCGCCGGCGATCAACAAGCCCGACTCATGCTTGGTCTCTTTTTTGACTTCGCCAGTCGTAAAATCGATCTTGGCACCCGATACCGTTTCAATGAATTCCAGGCCCAGCGTTCCGGTAATCGCCAATCCACTTGGCAGATGATGCCGAATGGAGCCAAAACCGCTGAAATCAAAAGAACTTTCGCCGATGTCTTCGCTGCCGATCGGCAAGGTTGCAAACGCGCCGACAGAGATTGCCGTCGGCCCGGGCATTATATTGTAACGACCGGAAACCAGCAAGTCAGTAATTCCGGACTGGCTGTCGCCGACTTCTGGAGAAAGATTGCGAAATCCCAGTGCTCCGCCGACTTGTATTTTATCGGCAACCGGCATGGCGGCTTGCACGGCGAGATCTATGCTCGACAATTTGTCGTAATTGGAATATTGAAAGAACCCTTCGCCGTAAGGTTTGGCAGCAATGGGCGTGTCCTGAAAGAACGTTTGAAACAAGCGCACCTCATCAGCCTTGTAAGTATTTTGTGCCTGGCTGAGATTGAAGCTCAACCCCAGAATTACAGCAACAAGCAAGATACGACGAATCATCATTGGTCTCCTTTTGTTAAACGGTTCAACAGTTGTTTGTTCGGCATTTGTCAATCTCGATCCTTGTAAATTCATCTTGCCCTCGACGAGCCAAACCTCGATCTCATTTGTACGCCAGCCCTATCGAAGCTTCACGACTTGTGCGCCACGAATTTGTAAAATATTGACTTTGCTATTGACTTTTTCAGGATTATTCAGGCTGATTTCACCCCTCAACCCGATGAATCCATCCAATGTGCTCAACGCCTGCCGGATTTGATGGCGGGTGCGTGCGCCTTGTTGAATGACTTTAAAGAGCAGGTTGGCAGTGTCATACCCGAAAAGTTCCCACTTTTCCGGCGTGGTACCCATGCGCTTGCGGAAGTCGTTGCGGAACTGTTTGTAGCGCGTGTTCTCCGGGTCGATAAAGTAATCACTTGCAAAGATGGCGCCTTCCACATAACGTTGCAGCTCTTTGCTTTTTGCGATATCAGCGGTGTACCAGTTCTCGCCGCCGAGGATAACACTTTGCAGGTTATAATATGCCCATTGTCTCGCGACCAGTTGAATATCTTCTTCGTGCAGGGGCAGAAAGATCGCATTGATGTTGGTTACCGGGACATTAAATTCATCGTGGTCGGTTCGTGATTCAATTCGGAGCAGCGAATCTTGACCGGCTTTGCGAAGCGCGGCTTTGCGAATGGCTTTGAAGAGCCGGCTGAGGTCCTGGGGCTGGTCGTAATACCATTTTTGCGCCAGAATTTCGCCGCCCAAGCTGTCGACCGCAGCGCTGAAGCCATCGGTCATTTGCTGGCCGTAGTTGTCCTGCGGTGCCAGGGTGACAAAAGTTCGCGCGTGCAAATAATTGTAGGCATATTCCGCCAAAGCGCGGCTCTTGCGCTCACGATCAGCATTGAGTTGAAAGACATTTTCACCCAATGTGCCAATGCCATTTTCTGTTGCCACAGGTGCTAACAATGGAACCCCCTTGGCGTTGGCCAGCGCGGCAAGGGCGCCGGTGACTGAATTGTCGACTTCGCCGATGATGGCTACAACGCCTGGATCGTCAAGCAACGCTTGTGCCTCTTTCAAAGCATGGACAAGGCTGCTCTCCGAATCACGTACGATAAATTCGACAGCGGGAACAGGGCCTGCGCCGTAATGGTCGCTTGCAGCATCAATGAGTTGAGCATACTTGAGGCCCCGATACACCCCCATGCCGGCTTTGGCATCGACACCGGTCAACGGCAGGATGATGCCGATTCGGCATGTCGTGAGCACCGGTTCGCCGTTGGCTCTGCGAAGTTGTTCCAGCTCAGCGCGGATTGGCGCTTCAGGGTTTGCTCGTAGAAACTCGTCGATCAATTTTTCGCCTGCTTCACGATGACCCAGAGCCATCTCTTCGCGCGCCAAGGCCAGAATGACAAGCGGGGTGCCTTTGGGCCCGGCGTAGTCTTTGCGCAACCGGCGCAAGTCGTTGAGTGAGAGGTAATCCTCGAGCACTGTTCGTGCCCATTCCGTGGCTTGATTGCGCAGCGCCGGGTTGCGGCTGGTTTCAATTACCCAAAGAAATTCCACCGCCGCTTCCAAATAGGCTTCCTTTTGAAATGCAATCATGCCGAGCAGTGCGTGGCCGTATTGGACGTAGTTGCTCTTTGGAAATCCCTTTTCCAATTCCTCGAGTGTTGTTCGGGCGGCTTCGTAGCGACCGAGTTGATACGCGCAGCGCGCGCGCATGTAGAGCACAGCCGTCAGCCGCTGATGTCGATAGTCGCCCTCCAGCAGGCCCTCGAAGGTCGTGAGTGCTTCATCATAACGTCTCGCATTGAACAGGTCCACGCCTTGCTTGAACCGCGTCTCCACATCAAGCGCAGAGCGCATCGTTGATTTTTCCTGCGCATGAACAGGAGAAAGTGACAGCCACAGGATACCAGCGCCCAGCGCTATTTTCCGCAGGCAAGAAAAGTCGTTTTTCATGCTTCTGTTGAATCTTGAATAGAATCCCTTCGTTCCCTCTGGGCATTGCCCGTCGCGTCCGCAGTTATTTATTGTCCGTTAGTCCAGGGTTGTTTATTCGACGGTGACGCTTTTGGCCAAATTCCGTGGTTGATCGACGTCGCAACCGCGCAGGATGGCAATGTAGTAAGCCAGCAATTGCAGCGGGATGATCGTCAAGATGGGCATCAACATTTGCAGGGTGTGGGGAATGTAGATCACATGGTCTGCACGTTTTTTAATCTCTTCGTCACCTTCCGTGGCGATTGCAATTACGCGGCCACGGCGCGCCCGCACTTCTTCGATGTTGCTGACAATCTTCTCGTAGGTCGAATCCTGCGTGGCAATGAAAACCACCGGCATGTTGTCGTCGATCAACGCAATCGGGCCGTGCTTCATCTCCGCGGCCGGGTAGCCTTCGGCATGGATATAGGAAATCTCTTTCAGCTTCAGCGCGCCCTCCAGCGCCACCGGGAAATTGTAACCACGCCCAAGATAGAGAAAATTGCTGGAGGTGTGATAAATTCGGGCGATCTCTTTGATTTCATCGCCGAGGCCGAGTATCTTTTTCACCTTTGCCGGGATCGCCGCCATCTCCCGTACGATCTCCACGCCTCTGGCAGCGGACATGGTGCGATGGCGCGCCAACAACAACGTGATCAATGCGAGCACCGTGACCTGCGAAGTGAAGGCTTTGGTGGAAGCCACGCCGATTTCCGGGCCGGCATGCAAATAGACACCGCCATGAACTTCGCGGGCGATGGTCGAGCCGACCACATTGCAGATGCCGATCACGGTGGCGCCTTTGCGTTTCGCTTCGCGCACAGCGGCCAAAGTATCCGCGGTCTCGCCGGATTGGCTGATGGCGATGGTTACATTATGCTCTTCGATGACCGGATCGCGATACCGAAACTCGCTGGCATATTCGACCTCGACCGGAACGCGCGCGAATTCTTCGAGCATGTATTCGCCGATCAATCCGGCGTGCCAGGAGGTGCCGCACGCGGTGATCAAAATGCGCCGGGCATTGAATAAATTGTTCACCACTTCACGCAGGCCCCCGAGCCGGGCCATCCCCTCCTCCATGAGCAGCCGGCCGCGCATGGCATCCTGGATGGTTTGCGGCTGTTCCATAATTTCTTTCAACATGAAATGATCATAACCGCCCTTTTCGATGCGCTCGAGATCAAAGGCGATTTCTTCCACCTGTTTCTGAACCGGTTCGTTCGTGATGGTTTTCACGGTTATGCCGTTGCGGCGCAGCGCCACCATTTCGCCGTCATCGAGGTAAGAAACCTGCTTGGTATAATTGATGATCGCGGCAACATCGGAAGCGACGAAGTTTTCACCATCACCGATTCCCACCACCAGCGGGCTGCCTTTGCGTGCGGCAATAATCACCTCGGGTTCATCGCTGCACAACACGGCGATACCATACGTGCCTTCCACATGCGCCAGCGCGGCTCGAACGGCTTCTTCAAAGCCGAGGCCGCTGGCATAAAACTCCTCGATCAAATGCACCAGGGCCTCGGTGTCGGTTTGCGTCTTGAAGTGATGGCCTTTGGAGATCAATTCCTTTTTAATGATGGCATAATTTTCAATAATGCCATTGTGGATCAAAGCGATCTTGCCGCGGCAGTCCGTGTGCGGATGCGCGTTTGCCGCGCTCGGCACGCCGTGCGTTGCCCAGCGTGTATGCGCAATACCGATCGAACCGGTGATTGGGTGGTTTGCCAATGACGCCTCCAAGCCGGCAATTTTTCCCGCCTGTTTGACCAAATTGAGGGTGCCGTTCGAGAGTGTTGCGATTCCGGCGGAATCGTAACCACGATATTCCAGGCGTTTGAGTCCTTCAATGAGAACGGGAACAATGGGTTTGTTCCCGAGATAACCGACGATGCCACACATAATTGATTCTCCTCATGCTGTCACCTTGTTCAAGCGAACCGAGAAAACGCTTGCCACTTTCGTTCGAGTGATCCGGCCACCAACCAGCTCTCGCGTCGTAACTGATTCACCCGATAATTCACACCGTGCGTAAACCAGCAACAGTCTGCCTTCAGGCTTGAGCCTAAAAACATAATTTATGAATTTCCGGGGTCAACGCATTTCGGTTTTGGAATCCGGCCGGCGCATGCTGTATCGATGCGATTATTGCATGGAACTTCTGTGCCAGCCGGATGCACCCTTGCGTTTAAGCTTTTCCTTTTCCTTTGGCTTTGGTCTCTTTGCGGCTTTTACGCTTCAGGTCTTGACGATGTGCCCGCTCGTAGGTCTGGATGTCCACGAAGCGGCCTTTCGCATCTCGCACCGCGTACAACTTTTTTCCCGAAACACTACGGTGGGTCGTGCGTTTCAGCTTACCAGGCATAAGGTTCTCCTTTCAATGAGTGATGGTGATTGCCTAATAGCATTGGTAAAAATATATACGAATTCAATAAAATGCAAGAGAAAATCGGTGAAGCGACAGCGCGACTTTGGCAGTGTGTGCTACTCCCATTCAATGGTGCTCGGTGGTTTCGAGCTGATGTCGTAAACCACGCGGTTGATGCCGCGCACTTCGTTGGTAATTCGCGATGAAACATGCGACAGCAGCTCGTGTGGCAGCTTCGACCAGTCCGCGGTCATGCCATCCACCGAATTGACGGCGCGCAATGCCACCGTCATTTCATAGGTGCGGCTGTCGCCCATCACGCCAACGGACTGAACCGGCAACAGCACCGCAAATGCCTGCCAAACTCGATCGTACCAGCCACTCTGGCGCAGCTCGGAGATGAAAATCGCGTCGGCTTCACGCAACAATTCCAAACGTTCCGTGGTGATTTCACCCAAAATGCGAACTGCCAAACCAGGACCGGGGAAAGGATGGCGGGCGAGAATGCTCTCTGGCATGCCCAGCACGCGGCCGCATTGCCGCACCTCGTCTTTAAAAAGTTCACGCAGTGGTTCGAGGAGTTCCAGATGCATTTTTTCCGGCAGGCCACCGACGTTGTGATGGGTTTTGATCGTGACCGATGGCCCGCCGCGTGGCGAGTAACTTTCGATCACGTCAGGATAGAGCGTGCCCTGCGCGAGAAAACGCACCCCCGGAATTTTGCGCGCCTCTGCTTCAAACACACGAATGTATTGCTCACCGATGATTTTGCGCTTGGCTTCCGGATCGACAACGCCACGCAACTTTTCCAAGAAGAGGGACGAAGCATCAACCGCAATAAAGCCATCGCTGAAAAGCCCGGTGAACGTGGTGCGAATTTGTTGCGCTTCGTTTTTCCGCATCAAACCGTGATCAACAAAGACGCAATGCAGTCGCCCGCCGATTGCCCGCTGGATCAACGTCGCGGTCACGGCAGAATCCACACCTCCAGAGAGAGCGCAAAGCACATGCGACCCGCCCACCTGTTCCCGAATTTTCTGCATCGCCGATTCAATGAAATTCTCCGGGGACCAATTCGCGGTGCAGCCACAAACCGCAAAGACAAAATTGTGCAACATCTGTCGGCCTTCGGCAGTGTGCGCCACTTCCGGGTGAAATTGTATGCCAAAGAGTTTCTTTTGTGGATGGGCAAATGCCGCGTAAGGTGAGTTGGCGGTAGTCGCCAGCGCGACAAAGCCGGTCGGCGGTTCTGCGACAAGATCGCCGTGGCTCATCCATACCGTCGTGCTTGGGCTCACGCCTTGAAAAAACGTGTTTGGTATTTTGATTTCGAGCTTGGCGGAACCGTATTCCCGTTCCGATGAGGGCGTGACTTTGCCACCGAGCAGGTGGGCCATCAATTGCTGGCCGTAGCATACCCCAAGAATCGGCACGCCGCTTTCGAAAATTTTACACTCAATGCTCGGCGCCCCGGGATCATAAACCGAATTGGGGCCGCCGGAGAGAATGATGCCGCGTGGTTGCTCGCGCAACAGCTCGTCAGCCGATGACCAACACGATTTGATTTCAGAATACACGCCAAGCTCGCGAACTTTACGGGCAATGAGCTGGGTATATTGCGAGCCGAAATCGATGATGAGAATCAAGTCACGAACTGGCATGGCGAAATTCTTCGAGCGGTTTCAGAATGCAAATTAGTCTTGAATTTTATCGGGGGCCTTGGATTTACGGCTTGATCTCCCATCTTTTCAACTCCTCCAATGCCCGATGGTTCGTCAAGTCATAATGAATCGGGGTGATGGAGACCAGGTTCTTTTGGATCGCGCCGTCATCCACCTCTTCGCTGTGCTCGCAGTCCAGCTTGGAGCCAGTGAGCCAATAGTAAACGCGATTGCGCGGATCAACACGCTTGTCATATTTGTCATCGTACAGCGACATGCCCATGCGCGTGATGGCGACACCACGAATTTGCGCTTCGGGCACATTCGGGACATTGACGTTGAGGAATGTTCCTTTGGGCAGGCCATGCGCCAGAATCAGCGGAACCAATTTTGCTGCGAACTTGGCAGCAAAAGTGAAATCCGCGTCCACAAATGTTGTCAGCGAAATCGAAAACGAGGGAATGCCGAGAATCGTTCCCTCCGTGGCGGCAGAGACGGTGCCGGAGTATATGACGTTAATGCCGGTGTTCGAGCCGTAGTTGATGCCGGAGACGACCATGTCCGGTTTGCGGTCGAGCAATGCGTAATAGGCAATTTTGACACAATCCGCCGGCGTACCGTTGACCGCGTGTCCAAAAAATTTGCCGAATTTTTCAAAGGGCGTGACGCGCAACGGATCGGAAATCGTGATGGCGTGCCCGACGGCGCTTTTTTCGCTATCCGGCGCAACCACGGAAACATCCGCAATTATGCGCAGACTTTCGTAAAGTGCGTACAATCCGGGCGCAAAAATACCATCATCATTGGTGATGAGAATGTGTGGCCTCAAAAGGCTCTCGGGTGATTTGCTCATTGCAGGTTGTTCTCTTGGTGATAATCAGTCGGAAGTGACACCATCTTTGAGTCGGTTCTCGCTCACGGACGCGTCCGGTGTGAGGATGTCGAGGAGATTGACGAGTTGGCGGCGCATTTCCGGCCGGGGGAAAATGGCATCGACGAAGCCGTGTTTCAACAAAAATTCCGCGGTCTGAAAACCTTCCGGCAAATCCTCACCAATGGTTTGTTTGATCACGCGGGGACCGGCGAAGCCGATGAGCGCACCAGGCTCGGCAATGTTCACATCTCCCAACATCGCGTAACTCGCGGTGACGCCGCCGGTGGTGGGATGCGTGAGAATCGAGATGAAGGGAATTCCGGCATCTGCGAGTCGTGCCAGTCGTGCCGACGTTTTGGCCATTTGCATCAGCGAAAGTGCGCCTTCCATCATGCGCGCGCCCCCCGAGGCACTGATGATGATTAACGGTTGACGCCAGCGCAAGGCTTCGTCTGCGGCCAGAGCGATTTTTTCACCGACCACCGAACCCATGCTGCCACCGATGAAACTGAAGTCCATCACGGCGAGCACAACCGAACGACCGTCAATCCGACCGAAGCCGGTAATGATGGCGTCATAGTTGCCGCTCTTGCGCATTGCTTCTTTGAGCTGGTCGGCATATTTTTTATGGGCCCGGAATTTTAGCACATCCACCGGAATGATATTGGAGTTGAATTCCCTGAAGCTGTTCTCGTCGAGTAAAAACTTGAGGTATTCGCGCGCACCGATCCGAAAGTGATAACCGCATTTTGTGCAGACAAACAGGTTTTTCTCCAGCTCGCGTTTGTAGAGAATTTCGGCGCACCGATCACACTTCTGCCAGAGTTCCGGCATTTCTTTTTTCTTTTGCGGCAACAAGCCGCGAGCGCGTTTGAACCAGTCCATGGAATTATGCCCTCTCGTTGATTGCAGCTTGTTCGAGGTCGAGGTTTTTGCTCATCAGCAGCGCGTCTTCATTTGGGCTGTAATAATTGCGGCGCACGCTGGTGACTTGAAAACCCATGCGTTCGTAAAGCTGTCTGGCTGCTGTATTGGAACGCCGCACTTCCAGATCGGCCACCCGGCAATGCCGGCGCTGTGCCAGCATGCAAAGATGCGCAATGAGTTGCCGCGCCAAGCCACGCCGGCGAAAGTTTTCGTGAATGGCAATATTGGCAATCTGCATTTCATCCGCAACAAACCACGGCACCACGTAGCCGATGATTTGATCTTCGTAGACCACCACCAGCGGCTGCGAGACCGGCACCGCTTCAATTTCCGCGCGAAACGCACGGTGCGTCCAGGGGTTGCGAAAATTACGCTTTTCGATTGCCACGACTTGATCGATATCTTCCGGTCGCATCGGGCGGAGCTCAGCGCCCCACTCCGTGAAAGGCTGCGCTTGCATCTGTGATTTCTTTTGATCGTTGTCAATCAAATGATTCAGGCGTTTCTTTTAGGAAAGCGGCGCGCGTCGCTGGAGAAGATTTGCGCCAAGACATTCAGACACAGGCGTTATCAATTTTTTACAGGATTTGCCATGTCGGTCTCGGCTTCGTCTCTTAAACCTTGAATCAGCGCATCAAAAGCGGTCAGGTTCTCTATCGACACGGCTTTAACCACAAGGTCGTTGAGCTGGGAAAGTTCGAGGCTTTGCAGGCGCTCTGCATAATCCTTTGGTAACTTACCAAAGCGTGCTCCCAGTATTGCCAGAATAGAGCGAATAAAGCCTTGGGCTTCTCCTTCCTGCCGGCCTTCCTGCCGGCCTTCCTGCCGGCCTTCCGCCAGAATTTCCTGATAGGCTTCTGACTTCTTGAGAAGTTCTAACATGTTGGCCTCCTTTAAAACTTTTTTGGTTATTCCCTGAAGTTGGCGTAGTCCGGAAAACAAATATAACGCTGAAAGCGTTTCACCTCGCAGTTGTGGTTCGCCCACCTTCTGTCTCAGTTTTTGAACCGCGTCGCGCACAATGCCTTCGGCCTCTTCTGTGGGATAATTCATCAAAGGAACTAGCGGCAAAAGCCCGATAATTTGTTGACGCAATATCGCAACGGCCTCGAGTTCCCAAACCTTGATAACGTCAAACGCATAATAATTTCTCACCTTACCCAAAACGCGGCGTTCAAAAACGTTTGGCAACTGCTTGTTCCGCTCCGCCTCGTTGATGTAGAAAGCTACGCCATAAACTCCGAGTCCCGGATGCTTGTCCATTATTCTTGCGGAGTATTTGTACATCCTTTCCGGTATGTCTTTCTCATGTTCACTAAAAAATTCCGCGTGAAAAATAAATATTTCATCGCCGATTTTAAGCTTGGCCAATGCATCGACAAAATGCTTGGCGGCGCCAAGCTAACGGTCGAGAAGCTCAACCTCCATTTGCACATTGCCGAACACCAATCGCGCATAGTCTTCGGTAAAATGATCGATCAATTTTTTCAGTGTGACGTCGTAATCCTGGGCCATTTCTCTTCCCCGTCAATTCGTCATTCGATTATTGCCACGCCCAACTTTTTCTTGGGCCGATCTCAAATTCCTGCAAGTAACGCGGCTCCAATGTCGCCAAATCTGCCACTTCGCCGGCCGCGAATTTGATCGCGCCCAGGCGCGCGATCAGTCCTCCGCTCAGCATGGCAGCCGCTTCCGGCACAATCGTGATGTTTTCTGATTTGTCCAAAATTCCCTCAGCCTGTAACATCGGCATGCCATTTCCACACAGTACCGCAGGCGTTTGCAGCCATTGAGGAAACTCAGACAGGGGAAGCAGCACTTCTTCACTCTCGGCAATTGCTACGGGCCAAGCACTACGGAAACGAGCCGTATAAATCTCATTCTGCCGCGCCTTGATTACGGGTACTATACTTGCTACTTGCCACTTTCCGCTTGCTTCCGCTTGTGCGAGCAAAGTACTTACGGCCACGATCGGTTTACTACTCGCGAATGCCAGACCTTTTGCCGTTGCCAAACCGATCCGGAGCCCGGTAAATGAACCGGGACCGATGGACACGGCAAATGCGTCGATATTATTCACAGAAATTCCGGAGAGCCGCAATAAATGCTCGATGCTTTCTGCAAGCACTTCGGCATGAATATTTCTAATGTGAAAACGGATTTCCGCAACCACGCGCTCTGCTTCTGCCAGGCCGACGCCGCAAATGGCAGTGGCGGTTTCAATGCCGAGAATCACGGGCCGACCTCTTCATGCGACGGTGTGCTGCGAGCTGGCATTGCCATGGGAATATTGGCACGTTGAATTCTCATCTCTCGGACATTGGGTGCGCCGGTAAAATCCGGAATCCGAAAATGCAGTTGCAAATGCCGCGGCGGCAACAAGGCCAAAGCACGCTCCGGCCATTCGATTAACGAAACGCCGTCGTCATCAAAATATTCTTCGCAACCCAAATCCCGGGCTTCGGCCACGCTGCGCAAGCGGTAAAAATCAAAATGATAAATCGGCCATTGCCGGCCATGGTAAATGTGCAGCAGTGTGAAAGTCGGGCTCGTGATCGGGGAAGTCACTCCGCAGGCTGCGCCAAAGCCCTGCACGAATGTCGTTTTGCCGCTGCCCAAATCGCCAAAGAGCGCAATCACTTCGCCTTTTCCAAGCTGATCCACGAGCCGCGCCGCGAACTGATGAGTTTCGTCGACAGAATTGGAAATAAGCGTCATCGTGGCTTTGCCCTCGAGAATTCGGCGCAATGCGCTGGCGGAAATCATCTCTTCAAACCAGATCTCACCGCGGCTGGAGCCGCACCACGGGCAGGATCATTTCCTCCATTGACACCCCGCCGTGTTGCAAACTATCGCGGTAGTGATTCAGATAATAATGATAATTGGTCGGATAAACAAAGTAAAAATCTTCTTTTGCGAAAAGATAGTTGGTGTTGATGCCCGCGGACGGCAGCCGATATTCGCGCGGATCTTTGACGATGATGGCATGCTTGGGATCGACTTTCAGGCTGCGGCCGTGTTTGTAGCGCAGATTCGTCGACGTCTCGCGGTCGCCGATGACCTTGGCGCCACGCATGCCCCGAATGCTGCCGTGATCCGAGGTCAAAATCACCGTGTTGCCGCGTCCGGCCAATTCAATAAGCATGCGAAACAGCGGCGAGTGCTCGAACCAGGATTTTGTGAGCGAGCGATAGGCGGATTCATCCGGCGTAATTTCGCGCAATACTTCCGAATCGCTGCGGCTGTGTGCGAGAATATCGACAAAATTCACCACCAGCACCAACAGCGGCAGCTCCGCCAATGAGCCGATTTGTTTTTCCACATTTTTGGCCTCGTTGACGTCCAGGATTTTGATGTATTTCGGCTCGGGCTTCAGGTGAACTCCGAGTTCCTGCAAATGGACTTCCAGAAGCTGGCGCTCGTAGCGATTTCGGCTCAAATCATCGTCGCTGTCTTTCTCCCACCAATCGGGATGCTGCTGCTCGATATCGAGGGGGAATTTGCCGGCAAAAATCGCGTTGCGTGCGAACGGCGTCGCCGTGGGGAGAATGGAAAAATAGTAGTCTTTGGCAATGCTGAAACGCTCGCGCAGCAAAGGCTCGATGGTCAGCCATTGATCAAGTCGAAGATTGTCGATGACCAGAAATACAGTTTTGCGATTTTGTCTGAGCAACGGCAACACAAATCGCCGCACCAGATTGGGAGACAACAGCGGCGTGGCCTCCAGCGTTTGAGGTTCCTTCTTGAGCCAGCTGACATAATTTTTCTCGACAAACTTGCCGAACTCGGAATTGCACTCGCGTTTCTGCTCGGCCAACATTTGCCGCAAGCCGAGATCAGGATGGCGATCCAGCTCAATCTCCCATTCTGTCAGTCGCACATAGAGATTGATCCAGTTTTGCCAGGTCAGGGGTTTCAGCAACTCGGCGGCAATCTGGTTCAATTCCGTGATATAATCACGTGACAGTCGCGCGCCGGTGATTTTGCGGGCATCGAGGATTTTTTTGCAGGTGGAAAGAATCTGGCTCGGGTTGACCGGCTTGGTCAGATAATCATCGATGCGGCTGCCGATCGCTTCCTCCATCAAGCGCTCTTCTTCATTTTTTGTCACCATCACCACCGGCAGCGAGGGATTGATCTCTTTGATCTCGGCCAGCGCGGTCAGTCCATCCTTGCCCGGCATCATCTCATCAAGCAAGACGAGATCAAAGGATTCCCGGCGAACAAATGAAATCGCATCGTCGGCGTTGGCGGCCGGGCACACCGAGTACCCTTTTTCTTCCAACAGCAAAATGTGTGGACGCAACAACTCTATTTCGTCGTCCACCCAGAGAATTTTATTGCGAGCTTCTGCCATGATGATGGTAAAAATAATGCGTCAAGAAATAAGACCCCGAAGACACATGATTGTGCCTGGTGTCTCGAAAAGCCCTGGTGGTTGTTTTATCAAATTAAAAGTAAAGAAGTTTGAGGAGATTGTCAATAAGGAATTTGGGAGCTGGGCGGAATGTCCGGGTGATGATTGACCGGTCGCCTGCGGCCGTGGGCTTGCGCCGCGTGTCGACAATACTTCAAGCGAGTCCCAGCCCACGGCCGCAGGCGACCGGTCAAGGCACTTTTCGAGGTTTACAGATCAATCCACCACAATCAACTTTTTCGTTGTGGTGAAATCCTTGGTTTGCAATCGATAGAAGTATACGCCTGAAGGCACCAGCAGTCCGCGCCGGTCGCGGCCATCCCAGTGCAGCACGTAATTGCCGCGATTTCGATAACCTTGCGCCAGAGTTGCAACTTCCTGACCGAGCAAATTGAAAATACGCAGCGTGATCGGTCCGGGCTCTGCAAGACTATATTGAATTGCAGTGACGCGACCGGTGCGCCTGGCAAACGGATTGGGAGTGTTTTGTGCCAATCGGAATTGCACCGGTGATGTTTCATTATCAGAATTCACGCCGACAGTGAGAAAGGCTTCACGTGCGGCACGAGCATTGGCTTGCAAATCGGCCAAGTCCGCGCCACCCAACACGGCAAACGCCACGGTCACACTTTGACCGGCGGCAAGGCTGTACGGGCCGTAACTCAGCAGTTGCGACCAGTCATTGGGACCGTCGCTGCTGATGACTTGAAAGATTTGCGTCATGAACTGATATTTCACGGCATCAGTGAATTTATTGCCCCAAACGAAATCCGGATTTTTTACCGCGCGATAGGTTTTGGCGGTTGCCGGCGAGACCGCGGCTACGCCGTAGTAGGCGCTGCCCGTAGCCCATTCGTATCCGAGCTGGTTGGCATTATCCCAATTGGCAAAATTCTCATCCGATTTGTCGATATCCCAATCCAAATAAAACCCGGCAAAAAGATTGCTGATGGTTTGTGTGGTGCTGTTACGAATTGAATATTCGAGAATGATGAAATCATTCCACGGCGCGTTGGCCCAGGCATAAATTTTTTGGTCAACAGTGAGACCAATCGGCGCATCTGCGGCGCTGTCGTTGAACCGCGAGGTCGCTTCAATCGTTGCTTTTTCCCCGGACTTGAGGTTCAACTCGCCGCCAGCCGAGGTGACGAAATCGAAGCGATCGTACGCCGCATTGCCATACGAGACGTCGCTGACGCGATTAGAAGCTGTTGCCAGGATAAGGCCACCGTGATAAAGTGCCGAGGCACTGTCAATTGGAAATTCGAAACCACGGCCAATTTGCCCGCCGCCACTGCTGTTTCCATAATCATCAAAGCCGATCGCGCCAAAACTGGTCACGGTCGTGGCGACATTGCCGACAGCGATGTCGCCATATAATGGACGGACGATGGCGGTGAAGCCTTGCCAGTCATTGTAACCGGGGGCTGAAAAATTCACATACAAAGTCACAAGATGGCTGCCTGGCACATTTGCGGCAATGCGAAAATTGAACGTCCCGGCAACTGCCACCGTATCGCCCCGGCGAATGGTACCAACATTTTTCGCGGCTGAAACGATTTCGACAAACGAACTGTTATCCGTGAGAGTAACGGAGAGATTGCTGACCGGTTCCAGGAAGTTGGTCAATTTGATTGACACCGCGATTTCCTCATTCGCATCAAAGATGCCATCGCCGTCGCCTGTTGCTTCGCGTAGCTTGTAATCCACAAGACGCACCCCGGGCGTTTTAATGGTTACGGCTCTTAGCGCATTGACCCGGCCAAAACCGAGTTGGCGTTCAAAACCGGGATTTTTGTTGTCAATATTATCAGCAGCCAGGCGGACTTGTTCAGCGATCATGCTCGGTGTCCAGTCTTTGTGCACGGCTTTCACCAGAGCCGCAATGCCGGCTGCCACCGGTGACGCTAATGACGTTCCAGTACCGAACATGTAACCATCAGGCTGCCAGGTGCCGAGAATATTCGTTCCTGGCGCGGCGACGTCAATCCAGTAACCGTAATTGGAGCCGTATGTGACATCATCATAGCGTCTGTCTTCGATAGTGGTATTGGCCACGGTCAGAACATTCCGGTAAGCCGCGGGGTAGAAGAGGCCACTGCTGTTGTTATTGCCTGCCGCGGCCACCACCAAAGCACCGAGGTCAGTGGCATAATCAATCACTTCTTGTTCAAATTGACTGGCGCCACCGCCACCGCCCCAACTGCAGTTGATAATATCCGCACCATTTTCCGCTGCGTAGACAATTCCCTCGAAGCCGAATAAAATGGAGCGCGTCACTTCCTTCCGACTTGCTTTCACCGGCATGATTTTGCATTTGAATGCGACACCGGCCATGCCGAGATTATTGTCAGTCACTGCTGCCGCAATGCCAGCGACGAGCGTGCCGTGTTGCGGCGTATCTTCTCTCGGGTCATTATCCGGCTTGTTATTCTCACCGCCGAAGTCCCATCCGCGGATGTCGTCAACAAAACCATTACGATCGTCATCGATGCCATTATTGGGAATTTCCCGGTGATTTCGCCAGATGTTTGCTGCCAGATCGGGATGCTGCCAGTCCACGCCGGTATCGACGATGGCAATGACCACGCTGGTATCGCCGCGCGTCAGTTCCCAAGCCTCACGCGCCTTGATGAGGTTCAAATATTGTTGGTTGCCGATAAGCGGATCGTTGGGATCGTAGCAAATTTCACGCAGGTAAACCGGCTCGGCATAGATGACCTCGGGCTGTTGGCGCAGGAGCTTCAGCACTTTCATGATGTCAATCGATTGCGCAAAACGGATTTGATAAATTGTGCTCAAATCGATGCGGCGAGAGTTTTTCTGGAATAATCCCGAACGAGCCGGAAAAAGCTGTTCGGTTTCAACTGCGCCGAAACCGGAAAGAATGGCGGCGGTTTTTGCCGGCAAGCTGTAAGCTTGCAGGGTCGCACGCTGGGGGCCGGCAATGCTTCCGGCTGCAAATTTTATGATCACACGATCCGACCAATATTGTGGCGATTGAGATGCGCTTGAGGCAAGATCGACAGCAGCAGGCGCGGTTCCCATCGAAGCGCAAATCATCCAAGCCCCAAGCCATGCCAACCTTGTCATACGGTTGCATTTTTGCCAGTGATTTTTTCCCCATGTCATGTTTTTGCATAAAACGCCGAGATGAGCCACTGAAACCTCCTGTAATCAAATGATAAACGACACCGTAACTTTATGATTAAAACATTTTAATGTACAAGACAATGCGTAAAGATGCAAACAAATTTTGTGCCACATCAAGTCATACCGCGCAAAGTCGCCAAAGTTCCTGAAAGATTTTTTTCCCAGAAGAGGGAATTTGTGAAATTTTGCTTGCAATTTAGAGTGAAAAGATTAAACTTAATTCCGATGACTTGGATTGATCTACGCAGTGACACGGTCACGCGTCCGACGCGCGAGATGCGCCGGGTGATGGCGGAGGCGGAGGTGGGCGACGACGTTTTTGGCGAAGACCCGACCGTCAACCGCCTGCAAGAGATGGTTGCCGATCTGCTTGGCACGGAGGCCGCTCTGTTTGTTCCAAGCGGCACGATGGGCAACCAGCTTGGTATTCATTGCCACACGCGGCCCGGTGACGAGATTATTTGCGAGGCGGGTTCGCATTTTCTCCACTTTGAATCCGGAGCCATGGCCGCCCTCAATGGTGTTCAGGCCCGGCCGCTTGTTGGCGAGCGGGGTGTGATTACTGCCAGGCAGATCGAAGATGCTTTGCGCGGCGAGGCCCATTACTTTCCACGCAGCCGGCTGATCGCGCTCGAAAATACCCACAACACTGCCGGCGGCACAATTTTTCCTCTCGCAGAGATTCAGCAGATTCGCCAACTGGCGGACAAACATGGTTTGGCCATGCACTTGGACGGCGCCCGTCTGTGGAATGCGTGTGCCGCCACCGGCATCTCCCCGCGCGAATATGCCCGTTATTTTGATTCGGTCTCGGTCTGCTTCTCAAAGGGACTGGGCGCACCCATTGGCTCTGCAGTCGCAGGCGCAAAAGATTTTGTTATGGAGGCGCGACGTTTTCGCAAGATGTTCGGTGGTGGCATGCGGCAGGTTGGTATCATTGCGGCTGCGGCCATTTATGCACTGGAACATCACCGTGAACGGCTGGTTGAGGATCATGCCAACGCCCGGAGACTGGCCGAGGCATTGCATGGACATGGCGGCATGCACATCGATCTTGCCACGGTGCAAACGAATATCGTGATTATCGATATTGCCAACACCAAATACACGGTTGCCGCTGCGCTCGAGGCGTTGAAAAAGGAGGGCGTTCTCGTGGTTCCGTTCAGCACGGTCACCTTGCGCGCCGTGACGCATCTCGATGTCAATGCTGCTGATATTGAGCGCGCGATTGCGATATTTCACCGAGTTTTTTCTCGGAGTTGAACAGAACTTGCATTTCGACTGCTCCAAAACGCTTTTTGCGAAAATCAGCAGGGCAAAGGGAAATCCCACTTTTGTTGCTTTCCTTTTTGCTTTGGTTTCGGTTTCTGCACACGCTCAGCAGTTCGCCGGTTTCCAGGCACGCCAAGCCAGCCCGCACAATTTGATTGTCGGCCTGTTGAGCGGAAAAAACGACAATCGCGATCTCACGATTGTCACACGCGAAGGTACATTCGCGATCCATGGTCCAGGCGGCGCCAAGCCATTCGAGGTGCAAGAGGAGAGCTTGGAGCGCGTGGTCATATCCTTTAAAAACCATGCGCTCAATACCGGCGGCACTGGCAGTAGCGATGTCGCCCGGCCCCAGACCATCATTTATCGCTTCTTTCGCACGGAGCGCGGTTTGATTTCGGCGATCATCCTCGATGAGATCGACTACGCCCTTTTTGAGAGCGAGACGTCGGCAGCAGAGATTCAAAAAGCCACCCGCAAATACCGCATTCTTCCTCTGTTTGCTCCTGCCAATGCCGTCGAATTGATCGGCTACAATCTTGCGCACCCCGTGCTGCGTGAACGCGCGGTACGCCAGGCGTTGTCTTATGCCATTCGCCGGGAAGAGATCAAACGCCGGTTCCTGTTCATGAAGGCGGACATTGCCGTGGGTCCCTTTCAAAAGGAGAGCCGATTCTTTCCGCCCGGTATGAATGAGTACAGCTACGATCCGAAAAAAGCCTTGCTCTTGCTGCACAGCCTCGGCTGGCGCGATACCAATCATGATCAAATTCTGGACCGCAACGGCGAGCCATTGAGTTTTCGTCTTTATTACGACCAGAGCACGGAGCTGAAAGAGCAGATCATTCGACAAATCAAGATCAATTGGGGTGAAATCGGCATTCAGGTTCAGCCCCTGCCGTTGAGCGCCAATGAAATCAACGATCGCTTGCGCAGCGGCAACTTTGATGCGGTGTTGTTGAGTCAAACATTCGAGGAAACTCTTTTCAGCCTCGAGAATTTTTTCAATCCTGGCTTTTTGAATTATACGAATCCCCGGTTGCTGCAAGCGTTCAATAATGCCAGACGTTATCAAGGCACAGAAGCCTTTCGCACGATCATGCAGCGGATTCAGATTATTATTAATGAGGATCAGCCGGTCAGCTTTCTTTATCATCCCTGGCTGAGGTGGCATGTGATCAATTACCTCAAGTTTGACAACTTTTTGGACGGTGGCGGCAATTTGAAGCCGTACCAGGAGTGGGAACTACGACGCCAACCCTAAATGTTGTTCTGCAAGCATGCCTGTTGAGCATATAAAATTTCGGCATCGGCTGTTTACCCGTTTGTTGATCTCGCATATCTTACTGGTCTCCATCCCGTTGTTGATTACCGGCCGCATTCTCATGCATACGGCACAAACAGCGATCGAGCGAACGATTTTGGCCCGCAATCTCGAGTTTGCGCGACGGTCGGCCGGTACGATCTCCAACACATTGGGCAAGGCACGCGAGATTCTCCGGTTCAGTGCACAAATCCCAACCATTGCCAAGATGGAACGCATGAGCCAGGATCTCATGATCAATAACATGGTCACGCAATTCCCCATTTTTCGACGGCTCTCCCTCATTGACCGGCGAGGTCGTGTGAGCAGTTCTACGGCATATGGCACTTCGGCGTTCAACCCGGAGGCGAACCGCATGCTGCCGGTCATTCTACGCAACCAATCTTATGCTTCGGACGTCAATCTTTCGCCGGATAATCTTCCGATCATGGAGATTGCGGAACCGATCACCGTTCACAATGAAGTGATCGGCGCGCTGTGGGGAGAAGTCGATTTGAAAGCAATTTGGGACGTGGTTGACAGCAACGCCATTGGCAAATATGGAGAGGCTTTCATTTTTCATCCCGGCAAAAACGGCCAATTTATTGCACACACCAACCGGCGCATGGTTTGGGAACAGCGAAATTTTGCGGAGCGGGATATTATTGACAGTGTGGCGGCTGGTCGCCATAATCATAAAATCTACATCAATCAGGACGGTATTGAGATGATTGCCGCCTATGCACCGATTCCGCAAGAACATTGGGGCACCGTGATTCAGCAACCGACCAGCGAAGCGTTCGCGCCAGCCAAACAAATGCAGCGGCAGGTGTATCTGCTGGTTTTGGTCAGTGTCGTGGTGGCCGCATTCATTGCCGCAGTTTATACCCGGCAAATTGTCAAGCCGGTGAATCGGCTGGTGTCGGGAATTGCGTTGATTGCCACAGGCAATCTGCACCATCGAATACCTCCGCTCGGCCAGGATGAGATTAGTCAATTGGCTGGGCACATCAATGCCATGGCAGGACGGCTGCTCGAGGTCCAACGCCAACTCAAGCGTAGCGAGCGATTGGAGACCCTGAACAAACTCGCCTCGGTGCTCTCACATGAAATCCGTAATCCGCTCAATTCAATGGTCATCAATATGCAGCTCATGCGCCGAGAATTCAGCAAACCTCGTGTAGATGTTCGAAAACTCGAGATGTACCATCAAATCATCGCCTCGGAGATTGGTCGCGTAGAAGCGCTGGTGAGCAACTTTCTTTTAATCGCGAAACCGCCCAAGCTCGAAAAATCACCTCAGAACTTGAGCGTCTTGTTGGATGAGCTGATCAAGGCGGAATTGTCGAACGCTTTGACCAAAGGCATCCGGGTGGAGCGTAACTACAAAGCTCCCCACCTGGTTGCGGAAGCGGATTCGCAAAAATTGTATCAGGCGTTTCTGAACATTTTTTTGAATGCCATTCAGGCCATGCCGGGCGGCGGCCGGCTGACGATCGGTTTGGATGTGTTGGCACCAGATACTGGTGATGATTATGCACGAGTGAATGAGCAAGGTGGCGATGTTCATTATGCCGCCATCTCATTCCAGGACACCGGCAAGGGCATACCAGAGAACGAATTAAGTAAAATTTTTGATTTTTATTATACGACAAAGGAGCAGGGCACAGGAATTGGTCTTTCCTTCGCGCAACAGATTGTGGAAGAGCACGGTGGCCGGATCCAGGTCAAAAGTGAAGTCGGCAAGGGTAGTGAGTTTGTCATCTATTTGCCGTATGTAACAGAAAAAAAATAAAATAGAAATTTTTGTCAAAATACTTGACAAAATTTTTTAGAAGCATTATATTTCAGATTGTCCAGAAAATAAAAAATTTTTCATGAAAACTGGGAAAATCATAACGAAAGAGAATTTTTGTTCACCTTTTAACCTACCTTGTCTCCAACGCGTCTCTGCTGCATGTCGTTAATTTTTACAAAGCAGAAGCACTGGAACTTTCTGTTTGATTATCAGTATCTATAATTGATGTAGATACAAAAGGGAGTTATTCTGTCTCTACCGTATGGTAGAACAAAAGGATGCTCCTGAATCATTGGAGCAAAGGCATAGGCAGAATACAACACTAAAATCGAAAGGGGTAGAAGGATGGTCAGAGTAACCGTTGGAGAACACGAATCTTTGGATCGCGCGATTATGCGCTTTAAAAGAAAATGCGACCGGGCTCGTGTTTTGCGGGATTTCAAAAGATCGACATATTATATCAAACCCAGTCAGCGCCGTCGCATTCGCCGCGAGAAAGCCATACGACGGGCGAACCGGATGCTCATGCAGCAAGTTGAGTAGATTATGATGGATCACTTCGAGTTAGGGCTTGGTGTGGAAAAGCAAATGGCAAAAAAACGTAAAACCACCGATAATCGGACGAAACAATCAATCGAGAAATATCTGGAAGAGATCGGTGGTTATTCGCCATTGGCGCCGGAAGAGGAGATCGAGTTGGCGCGCCTGATTCGCAAAGGCAATGCGCGGGCATTGGACAAGCTGGTGAAGGCCAATCTCCGTTTTGTGATCAGCGTGGCGAAGGAATATCAAGGCCAGGGTTTGCCGCTGCAAGATTTGATCAGCGAAGGCAATCTGGGTTTGATCAAGGCGGCGCAGCGTTTCGACGAGACGCGTGGTTTCAAGTTTATTTCTTACGCGGTATGGTGGATTCGCCAGTCCATCCTGCAAGCGTTGGCGGAGCAGAGCCGCGTCGTGCGTTTACCCTTGAACCGCGTCGGCGCCATCAATAAAGTCGGACGGGCACTCGAAGAGCTTGAAAAAAAGTACGGCCGAGAGCCGAGCATGGAAGAAATTGCCGACAAGATGGAAATGACCGCCTACGAAGTGGCGGACGTGCTAAAAACCTCGGCCAGACATCTCTCGCTCGACGAACCGTTCAAGGAAGACGAAGGCAATAATTTGCTCGACATTCTGGAGAGCGACCGTTACGCTCCCCCTGACGAATCTTTGATGCAAGAATCATTGCAAGTGGAAATCGACAAAGTCCTTGCGACCCTCAAGCCTCGCGAGGCCGAGATTATTCGACTTTATTTCGGCCTGGACGGTGACCGTCCGTTAACCCTGGAAGAAATCGGCGAGCACTTCAAACTCACTCGCGAGCGGGTGCGCCAGATTAAAGAGAAAGCGTTGCGCCGGTTGCGTCATCGTTCCCGCCTCGAGCCGTTGCGCAAGTATCTTGGTTAAACGGGATTCGTGACAATCTCAGCCCTCATTCGATCAAGGTCGAATGAGGGCTTTTTAGTTTGGATACGCAGTAATTTTTTGATGTTCTTGTGGTTCAACACAAAAAATGAAGACCTCAAGGCGTTTTGCATGGCCTGAACACCTCCGACACTGGTTAAACTTCTTGCATCTTGCCATGATTTTATTTATCCTGTTGTGAAGGCTATTTTTCGGAGTCATTCTTTCATGGATAATGCGTTACAAATTTTGCGTTATGTATTGGGAGTGCTTTCCGTTCCGCTTTTGGTCTTGCTGAATAGTTTTTTTGTCGCGGCAGAATTTTCCCTGGTCGCAGTGCGCCGGACCAGAGTCGAAGAACTGATCAAAAAAAACCGTCTCGGAGCAACTGCCGTGCGCCGCGCAATCTCACAGCTCGATAATGCCATCGCCGCGACCCAGCTCGGTATCACCCTGGCAAGCTTGGCACTGGGTTGGGTTGGAGAACCGGCGATTGCAAGTTTGCTTGCTCCACTACTGCACATGCTTCCGATACAGTGGCTAAAAATTGCCAGCCATTCGGTCTCAGCGATTATTGCATTCACGACCATCACCTTTTTACATGTCACCGTTGGTGAGTTGGCACCCAAGGCTGTTGCTCTCCAGCGTCCGGATGAGGTCTCACTGTTTGTTGCCTCGCCGCTTTTGATCTTCTCAAAATTCGCTCGGCCAGCCATCATGCTCATGAATGGCTTTGGCAACTGGGTGGTGCGGTTGCTCGGTTTTAAACCCGTGTCTGGACATCAAATGGTACATTCGGTGGAAGAGCTCAACTTGCTGGTTGAAGAGACGCATCGCGCAGGAGTTCTGCCAGCAGACCAGGCTGAATATTTGCAGAACGTTTTTCGGCTTTCATCCAAGTGTGTGTGTGATATTATCGTGCCCCGTGACAAAGTGGCTGCTTTGGAAGTTCATGCCCCTGAGGAGAAAGTTCTCGAAGCGGTCAGGGAAGGCGCCCACACCAGAATGCCGGTTTTCGACCGGGAGTTCGACCATGTGATCGGCATCGTCAATACCAAAGACCTTTTTTATCTCTTTAGCTTGCGGGGCGTCGTGGCGCTGATCGATGCTTTGTATCCACCGTTGTTCTTTCCGCCCAATATGCCGGTGGCTGTGGCATTGCGTGAATTTCGCCGCTTGAGGAAACAAATGGCCGTGGTCAGGGACAGCAACGGCCATGTTTGGGGTATTGTCACGCTCGAAGACATTATCGAAGAAATTGTAGGAGAGATAGAAGACGAGCATGATGTACCGCGTCAAAAAAAGCCCCAGACCGCAATTTGACCTCGGGAATGTTGCTTTTCGTGCGGATATGCGCGAGAATGCAAAGACAAAGTGCTTGCCTTTTTAGTCTGTTATATGCAAATTGCAAAGGCGAACCCATTTTTACGTACATGATCGGGAGCGCCACTCCGAAACATTCTGACCCGTCCCGATCACACGCCAATTTCACACTGATTGCTCTCAAGCAGGAGGTCAAGGATTGCCATGTGGTTTTGTGAATTCAAACGAACACATCGCCGTGTAACCTGGCGTCTGGGCTTGTTACTGCTTCTGACCAGTTTGCTCGCGGTTATCAGCCTGCGTTGCGGTGACAATCCTCTGCAGCCGGAAGTGCGCGGCCCAAACGAAGTGTGGATCATCGCAAGCGGCTTTGATCCCGCGACTTTGACTGTTGCCATGGGTACGACAGTGACCTGGATCAACAAAGACAACGTCAAACACGATGTCACCAGCGGATTGCCGGGCAATGTTGCAAATGATTTCGATCCTTCTCCCAATCTCAATCCGAATGACCGATATTCCGTGACATTCACGCGACGCGGCACGTTCAACTATTTTTGCACCATTCACCGGACTGCACATGGTACCGGCAAAATTGTCGTGCAATAACCATAGGACTGCAATTATGGAGACCACGCCCAGGAGGAAGTAATATCATTCGAACAACTCTATGGAAGTTTTGCAGCAATCTCTTTGTGCTACTCTTTTTATTGAGATGTGCAACGGACATGACTGCCGGAGAGATATCACCCTTCAAGAAAATGCCTGAAACGAATCCAGCATTCACCATGCAGAGTGAATGGTCAAACAAGATTAAAATGCTCAACGATCGGATTGTGGATGGCGCAAAAAACAATTGATGACTCCATGCATGGTCTATCCTGTGATGAGATAGCAGCAGCGTTTGACACCCTGGCGGCGGACAATCCCATTTTTCAATGGATGCACAGCCGGATTCAACAGGTGGCGGCGTCGATCTTTCAAGGCAATAAACGCATTCTCGAAGTGGGATGTGGCACCGGTACCGAAGCGTTGTTTTTCGCCCGTCAGGGCCATCATGTTTCGGCAATCGATCCGTCTCTCGAGATGTTGGCGGTGGCGAGAGAAAAAATTGTGCGGGCCGGATTTGCAGAGGTCGTGGAATTTCTGCAAGGCAGTGCCGAGTGCATGGAGAGTTTGATCGAAAAATATGGCGCCGAAAGCTTCGATGGCATTTTCTCGAATTTCGGCGCCTTGAATTGTGTTGCAGATTTGCGCCGGTTCGCTGAGGGCGTGAATCTATTGTTGCGGCCTGCCGGAAAGATTTTACTCAGCATCATGCCGCCAATCTGTCCGTGGGAAATTGGTTATCACCTTTTGCATCTCCAGCCGGCGGAGGCATTTCGGCGCTGGCGAGGTCGCACAGGTGCCCGGGGCATTCCGGTGCTGCTCGGGAATCGCAAAATCCAGGCCCGCTTCCATTCTCGCGCGGATGTGATTACCGCCTTTTCTCCTCTTTTTGATCTCGAAAAGCAATTTGCCTTCGGACTATTTGTGCCGCCCCCTTATCTGCACGCCATGGCACGCCATCAAAAACTTTTTGGAGTAATGTTGCGTTGCGAGGGGCTAATGGTCGAGTGGCCGTTGTTGCGGAATTGGGGTGACCACCTGGTTATGATTCTGGGGAAGCGAGCCAGCGCTGAGCGCTTCTGAAATGCCCGGTTAATAGCGCATCTCCTTTTTTCCCTGCAAAATTAGTAGAATCGGGAAATTCAAATATTTCCTGGCTTGAGGAATCAGGGCTGCGAGTTGCTCGTCACCACGCCATTCATGCTGGCGCAGATCAGTGAAGCCGGCGCTGTGCAGCGCCTGCAGATAATCTTTGACCGTGTGGCGATAGGCACCGAGGCGAAACTCGACGTCAAGCTCTTGAAAATTGGCTTCAATGCCGACTGCCGCCATTTCTGGATGATACACTGAAAACACCAATCGGCCGCCGGGTTGCAACACGCGGTGCATCTCACGAAAAACAAAATGCAGTCGCTCCAAATGTTCGCCCACCAAGGCACAGAGAATGGCATCGAAATAACCGTTGGTAAACGGCAGCGTCTGCTGAAGATCGGCCTGCAACACCGGCACCCTCGGGAATTGGTGACGCGCCACACGCAACATGCCAAGTGAGATATCAACACCAAAAATTTTGCTTCCGGCTCGGTGTAGCTGGGCGAAATGTCTGCCGGTACCACAACCAGCATCGAGAATGCGCTCGCCTTTTCGTGGGGCAAGGGCGATCAGCGTGCAACGCGCATCCATGCTTACCACAGGATTGGGCGTGTAATCATAAGTTTGCGACCAGCGATCGTATCCCTCGCGGGCACCGATGCGCCGAATTTTTTTTCCTCCGACCTTGATTGGCATTAGTGCTCCCTGATAATGAAAGTTATGATAAGCAAATTTATCTGTTATTACACCTGAAACGCAATAGCCACAACAGAATTTGTGGGCGCAATAAATAACGGATCAACACTGATTTTTCCTGATATCTGCATGCGTCTGCGAAAATCTGCGTGCCCAAAATCTTCGCGGCCAAAACTGCCCCAAGGGGCGTAACCTGCCGCAGCTCGGCGAAAGTTTTTCAGGTAATTCTGTACTAGCAGAAGAGGTTGCAGGGAAAATTTCACCTCCGTTGAAATTTTTCCAGCTTTGTCAAAAAATTCTGAAACGAACTCAAATCGCCGATCCGGCAGCCCATGTTATCGATGCGGGTACCGCCCGGATACTGTGGGCATACGGTGCCGCGCTGCACGAGGTGAAATAGCTTTTCGCACTCGGCAATGGTCGGCGCCGCAGCGAGATAAAGTATCGTCGGTACCGACCCGAGCTCGAAGTCCTCCAGGGTGAACTTGGCGGGCGGTTCTTTTTTTTTCAACCGGATTTTCATGGTGCCCTTGCAAAAACCGAAGAGAAAGCGTTCGTAGTTTTTTCGCTTACTCCATTGGTCGTTGCGATGGTGACACGGTACCAGCGCCAGACAATTCAGCAAGCGCTCGGGTTGCGCCACTTGATCCGGCACACCGAAGGTTTTGAGATCCACCACTTCATTGAGGATGCGCAAATCGAAGCGGTCGGGATCGGTGTGCGGTGTTTCTCCCTCTTTGCTGAGATGCGGGATGGCGTGCTGCCGCAGAAAGCGGATCAAGGTTGCTTCACAGGTTTTGCCAAGTGCAATTTTTGCCAGCCGGCGCGCCAAATCATCCTTGTAACCCATCCGGTCGAAGGTGTAGTGCAGCGATCTCAGTGCATAATACATGCCAGCTTCCACATCAAGCGGCAAAATCGCCAGACAGATAATTTCTTCGGCTCGCATGGGTGTCTTCGGTTTGATGAAAGCAATTTAAATTAAATGAAAGAAGACAGAACTGCAACAAAAATATTTGCATCGCAGAAAAATTTGTGCGATATTTCATCTTCGTACAAAATTGCCGCTATTGAATTGATTAAAACAAAAGTACATGCATGACTTCTTCCAAGGTTGATCCTCGCAACCGACTCAATGATCTTGACAGCAGTCGTTGGTTGCAGTTTCAAAAGAGTTGGTTCTATTTCAGCCCGGAAACCCTGGCTGAGTTCATTACATTTTTCACCAAAAAACAATATCAGGTCGATCAATCTTCCGGCAGCCAACAAAGACGTTCGCGGGTGGGGATTTTTCCGGAAAATGCCGGCAGTTTGGCGCCAGTCGTGCAATCTCTCGGCCGCGAAGTGATTTTGCTGAACGAGCCCTTTAATGTTTTCTCCAACAATGGCACCGCGCTGGCAGAAGAATTGGATTACATTCTGGTCGATTTGCGCCAAATCTTTGCTGATGAAGAAAGTTACTTCCGGCATGCCACGCTCTGGCTCGACCGCTTGCAGGCCATGGCCACGCGAATGAAACCGAATAGCTATCTGACCATCTTCCTCTGCAACCTGGACGCCGGTGCGACACGAATTCCACTTGCCTGGGAATTCGGCAAATTAGTCGGCTGTTTTCTTGCCATGAAAGATGAGAAGATCGGCTGCCTGATCGGAACCGCCGAGTCGCCGAAGGCTGAATCCGCAACCTCATCATCTGCGGCGAATTCACAGGAATGGAAAAGCGGTGCCGAGGTGGTCTATTGCCTCAACTTTCGTCGCGAGTCGGAAATCATACCGCCGGTGCCCCAATTGGCTCAGGCCAACTATCTTCCCGTTGACCAAAGAGACCAAGAGGATTTGAGTCTAAATGATCGACAGGCCTGGTTCATTGTCAAGCCTCCGCCCAGAGAGAAGAACGTGTTGTTGCATCCTGCCAAATTCCCCGAGCCGCTGATTGTGCGATTCATCGAGCGTTTCACACGGCCTGGAGAACGGGTTTTTGATCCAATGGCCGGCACCGGCAGCGCCCTGGTTGCGGCAATCTCCTGCCATCGTGAAGCGTATGGCCTCGAGCTGAATCCGACCTTTTGCAAGATTACGCAACAACGCTTGGAAAAATTATCCCCATCGCTACCGGGTCTTTTTGAGGCCTCGAAATGGCAAATCAGTTGCGGTGACGCAGGCGGTGAAGAAACTTATGAAAAGCTCCCGGCCTCATTTCATTACATTGTTACCAGCCCGCCATATTGGGATATGCTGCGCATGAAAGGCGCGGAAACCCAGCAAAAACGCAGGCAAGCCGGATTGCTGCAATTTTATTCGGACGATGCGCGCGACCTCGGCAATATCTCTGATTACGAAAATTTTCTTGATCGTCTCGTCAAAATTTACCGGCACATTGCAACACGCCTGGAGCCTGGTCGCTATATGACGATTATTGTAAAGAATGTTAAGAAGAGGGGGAAAATTTTCCCCCTGGCGTGGGATCTGGCTTTTCGCTTGTGCGGGGATTTGGCGTTGGTTCGCGAACAGTTCTGGTGCCAGGATGATCAGAAGCTCGCGCCGTTCGGTTATCGTTATGCCTGGGTGAGCAATACTTTCCACCATTATTGTTTACATTTTCAGAAACCCCGCAAATGAAGTCGAACTTGCACCTGATGCGCAAGTTCGACTTCGCATCTAGCCGGCACTTGGCTGTTGTGCTGTAACGACGGAATCCGCAGCAGTGTTTTCCGAGAGCTGTTGTTCAGTTGTCGGCTTTTCCAGTTCAGCCGGTCCATCGACCACCCCTTCGACTGAGTTTGCTTCTGTATTCGGAAGCTCTTCCATGATCGTTGTTTTAGCTCCTTCGGACATTGTCCTCGCTCCGTTCGTATTGTTATTCACCATTTGGTTATTGGTGGAGATGGCGTAACTGGGCTCACGCTCGCGCCAGATCCGATGCTCGTCGCAATACATGTTTTGCCGCGGCGGCGCTTTGTACGTGGAATAAAACTCTTTACCGCATTTGGCGCAACTGTATTGATATACGACGCGTTCCCGATCCTGTTTGGGGGTCAAGCGCAGCTCGCGGAGATGATCCTGAAAGCGCACGACTGGGAAATCGGCAAAGCGTACATTCGGGCGCGGATAGAGATAATCATAAGCGGCCGAGCCTTCAATGGTGAAAATGAGAATGCGTTTACCGAGCTGGCGCACACGATCGAGTGCCGGCTGATAATCGGCATCGCCGAGCACGGCAATTGCGATGTCGTAGGCATCGATGGCCGCCAGATAAAGCATGCCGACGCCGAGCGCCATGTCGACGGTGCGCTCTTTGGGCATGAAATTGGGCTCGCTCTCTTTTTCGAGGCGATCTTGCATGGCCATGTAATGGCCGCGAAAATCGATCTCGTGCAAAACCAGCTCGAAGCCGAGCGACTCGCTGAGCATGGTATAAAATTTTCGTTGATCTTCGAGTTTGACGGCGTCATCAGGATGGACGTTCGAGGGAACGCTGGCATAATAATAGGTCCGTACGAGATCCAACGTCGGCGCCTCGGTGCCAAGAGTATCCGCCAAATGACTCCGAATTAACTTCAGGGCCACGACATTTATCTTGCTGAAATCGATTTTGTACGGCGCGCCATACGCCTTGACCAACATTTCTTGATTATGGTACAGCCATGAACCGTCAATAAACGTCATGCAGCGAACCAGGGCGTGTCCCCGGTATCTTCTTGCACTAAAAGTATTTTCCTGCCTCTGGGGGACTTCTGTTTCCACGGAGGTTTCTTGAATGGTTGACATTTAACTCCTCATTGATGAATTATATTTATGATTTGCGCAAAGCGTTTCACTCCTGCCACACTGTGCGTTTTGACTTATTCAAAAAAACTTTCCGGCCGAATCCGTTTCAGTTGTTCCTGGTACTCGATGAACTGTTGCATCAATTCCGATACATCTCCTCCGGATTGCTCCCGGGCTTTCAATTGTTCCCGCAGATTTTGAATGTCTTCTTCTTTTTTCAGGCGTTGCAGCCGGGCCATGCAGTCTGCACTCCAGCGGCGGTAGTCTACTTCCGGCATTGTTTTTTCTTCTGCACTGCTCTCATCACGGGCAGGAAGAACGTAGCTGTGCAGAGTTTGACTGACAAACTCTGCCTGCCGTGGTTCGGTAAAGTTTTGAAGTAATGTTTCCGCATCCGAATGCCATCCCTCACCGCGCAGGACACCACTCTCCAGGAGTTTGTAAAGCTCCGCCGCCAGCGCGCGCATTTCCGGATCATGAAAATCATCCACGCGCATGAAGCTGAAAATAAAACGCGTCGCGGCACCGTGCAAAATCATGATCCGAATCAATTCCTCCTCGGCAGCGCGACAGCGTTCCACATAGCTTTGCCCGGCTGCCGGCAGCGGCGTGCTGAGCATCCCTGATTGTGTCGGCCCGCGGTTCTGTTCGCCGGGGCGACGACTGCGGGCGCGTGGATATTGGAGGCGCCGCATCCGACTCACTTCCTCCCACAGCACCGCTTCATCGACACGCAAACGTTCCGCCATGCTGTGCACCAGGGTTTGTCGTTCAAGGCCGTCTTGCACTCGCGCCAGCGTTTCCACAATCGAGCGTAATTGCTCGGTGCGTTGCGCGATCGGATCTTTTGTGGTGGATTTCACGCCGGCGCCGCTGAGGATTTTGAATTCGAGCAGAGGCGGTGCGTTTTGCAAAATGTGCTGCATTTCCCCGGCGGCATGCTTCATCAGAAAGCTGTCCGGGTCATCACCGGCACTGAGCGTTGCGACCGAAACTGCCAGGCCGTTTTCAACTAAAATGTCCGCGCCGCGCATTGTCGCACTTTGTCCTGCCGTGTCACTGTCAAAAAGCAGCGTAACGTTTTTTGTGTAGCGCAAAATCAGTCGCGCCTGATGTTCGGTCAGCGCCGTTCCGGAAGTGGCGACCGCGTTTTGAAAACCGCAAATGTGCATCCGCATCAAATCGAGATAACCTTCCACCACGATCACGCGATCCGCTGCTTTCACCGCGTCACGGCCCTGGTACAATCCGTAGAGGATCGCGCCTTTGTGATAAATCGGTGTTTCCGGCGAGTTGAGGTATTTCGGTGATTCGTCGTCGACAATGCGCCGGCCGCCGAATGCCACCACACTGCCCGAGAGATTGTAAATCGGAAACATCACGCGATGACGAAAGCGATCGTAGTGGCCGCTCTTATTCTCGCGTTGATTGAGCAAGCCGGCAAGAACCATCACGTCGAGATTAACGGATTTTTTTTGTGCCTGATGCGTGAGCGCATCCCAACTATCAGGCGCATAACCGATGCCGAAGGCGCGCAGCGCTTCCTCATTGAATCCGCGTTTGAACATGTATTCTCGGCCAGGCCGGCCAGCTTCGCTGAACAGCATCTCCTGGAAAAATTCCGCGGCCATCTGGTTGACAAAGTACAGCGCATCTTTTTCTTGGGCAGCGGTTGCATCTTCCGCCTCCGGCTCTGGAATGGCGATGCCGGCACGCCTGGCCAATAACCGCACCGCTTCCGGGAAACTTATGCCTTGTTGGCGCTGGATAAAAGTGAAAACATTGCCGCCGGCGCCGCAGCCGAAACAATGAAAGATTTGTTTTTCGGGATTGACACTGAAGGACGGGGTTTTTTCGGGATGAAACGGGCAAAGACCAAAGAAATTACGTCCGCTTTTTCTGAGCGTGACATAATCCGACACCACGGCCACGATGTCGGAGGCAAGGCGGACTTCGTCAATTATATGGTTAGGAATTGTTGACATGCCTAATTCCTGACGCGTCGCATTACGCCAGGCGCGAGGATAAAATTATTAAGCACCTTTTGAATGAACTTAAATGCCCTGATTTTCACGGGCGCATGGCCCGGGGTTTTGCTTGCAAATTTAATTTACCACTTTCATTGGCAACATGCAACGAGTTTAATCTTCGTCCTTGTCATCTTCGTGACGCGGACTCTGATAAAGCTTGCGTCGCACGAACAAGTTTACGAGGTCGGCATCGAGCTTGCCGCGTTCGGCCTCGCTCTGCAGGATTTGCAGAGTTTCTTCGATGGGTTTGGCCTTTTTATACGGTCGATCCGGTGAAGTCAAGGCATCAAAAATATCGGCAATGCAAAGAATCCGCGCCTGCAGAGGAATCTCGTCGCCTTTCAAGCCGCGTGGATAACCGGTGCCATTCAAATATTCGTGATGGCCTGCGGCATATTTCGGAATATTCTCGAGGTCCTTGGTAAAGGGAATCTTGCGTAAAATGGCCAGCGTATGATCGACGTGCTGTTGAATTTCCTTGTATTCCGCAGCGGTGAGATTGCCGCGCACGACCGCCAAATTCTCGTATTCGATGGGTGTCAGATAGTAGTGCATTTCGCCATTGGTGTCATAAAAAGTGCGCTCGGCAATTTCGCGCAGTCGTTCATACTCTTCCAACTGACGCGTGTCATCCGGAATGTTGATGCGTTTTAGATACTCGAGATCATCCTCCAGCGCCGTGATCTGGCTCTGCAACCGATTGTCAATCTCCTGGAGCGCTGCGGTTTCGTCGGGACGGGATTTTATCAATTCGAGCTTTTGCTGGAGTGCTTGAATCGTCTTGCTGGCTTTGATCATCTCGAAACGCTGGGCGATGGTTTCCATTTGCGCCTCGTTGAGTTTGGTGCTCTTCTCCAGCACGGCTTCTTTCACGCCGATTTTACCGATATCGTGCAGCCAACTGCACATGCGCAACTCTTCAATCTGTTCCGGCGACAATTTGATTTTTCCCAGGCGGCCGTCGGTTTCTTCGTTGATCGCTTCGGCAATGCGAACCGCGTATTTGGTCACGCGCCCGGAATGGCCTGCCGTATGCGGCGAGCGGGATTCGATGGCTTTCACCGAGTAGCGCACCAGCGAGCGAAACAGCTCCTTGATTTCTTCGATCAGCTTGGCATTGCGAATCGCCACCGCCGCCTGGCTGGCCAACGAGAGAATCAGCGCTTCATACTCCTTTTTGAACGGAACGACTTTGCCCGTTGCATCCATCGAGTTGACGAGCTGGAGAACGCCGATGATCTGATCCTGATGATCGCGCATGGGCACCGTCAACATCGACTTGCTGCGGTAGTCCATTTTGATGTCAAAATCCTTGTTGAAGCGATACTCGACGGTTGGCGGAATGTGATAAACGTCGGGAATGTTCAAAATCTCGCCGGTAATCGCGACATAGCCGGAGATGCTGGCCTTCGTCAATGGCACCGAAAAGGATTTGAAGGAAAGCTTGCTGTTGGTGCGACGTTCCAGGGATTCGGTCTGCGCCACCAGGAAATTTATTTTGTCCCCTTCTTTGATGTACAGACTACCGCCATCCGCATCGGTGAAGCTGCGCGCTTCTTTGACAATCAACTCCAGGAGCTTGTGCAGGTTGTGCTCGCTGGAGAGCGCAATGCCGATCTGATTCAGGCGCGTAATTTGTGCTTGGAGCTCTTCTTGCTTCCCCGTGGTTGCCTCGTTGTTGTCCATGGTGTTCCTCAGGAAAGAAATTTCGCGTCCTAAGAAATATGTGTTCGTATCAAGCTCTGTTTTCCATCTCACCAAAGTTTGTGAATTTAAAAAATTATCCGGCAAGAGTCAAGAGGAAGATTGGTTTTTGAAGGAATCTTTTTTCATTCTACGACAAGCTTTGGTGACCAGATATGACAAAGATTCTTTCAGAATGACATGTGTTCAAGATCGAAACCACCTCATCCAAGGTTGCGCTTCAAACTTCCTCCTCCTCTTCCTCGTCGCGCGAGATATTGCTGAACATCTTTTTGATCATGTCGGAATAGGTGCGCACCAGGCCCATCTCGTCGCGGCTCAACATCGAGTTTTGATGCAACCCATCGAGTACGAATTCCATACCGACCGCGAGCTGCAAAGGTGTCATTTCCGCGGCCCCGGGCAGATAACGCAATGTCAACTCCTTGAGGCCGCTGACGCTGTTGAGCCGTTTGATATATTCTCCGCTGGTCATCACGTCGGCAATGTCGATTTTGCGATCGTTTTTGAACCACGCCACGATTTGTTGATACGGATTTTGTCCTTTTTTCATGGCGCCATACGGCTCGGGAAAATAACTCAGGAAGACTTGCTTGATGGCTTTACCCAGCAGAGCCTTCGCCACGTTCATGACCCCTTCCTGTTCGCCTTCGTAGACCAGCTCGATCTTGCCGGTCACCGCTGATAAAGCCGCGTAGAGGTCGCACACCCGCGTAATGATTTCGTTCTCACCACAGAGGTACGCGCGGCGCTCGGCATTACTCACCATGTTTTCCAGGCAGGTGATGGTGAGTCGAGTGGATACGCCGCTTTTCTGATCGACAAACTCGCTGCGTCTGGCTTCCACTGCCAACTGCTCAATGGCCTGCCGCAGGAAATAAGGTACCTTCACTGGCATGCCGTTGCGTTTCAGCCAGGCTTCCTGCGCGGTGATTTGCATGCCGATCTCGACCGTGCGCGGGTAATGCGTGTGAATCTGCGAGCCGATGCGATCCTTCAACGGCGTGATAATATTTCCCCGATTGGTATAATCTTCGGGGTTTGCAGAATAAACTATCATCACATCAAGAGGAATGCGGATGGGGAAGCCGCGAATCTGAATGTCCTTTTCCTGCATGACGTTGAACAGGCCGACCTGGATGCGCGGCTGCAAATCCGGCAGCTCATTGATCGCAAAGATGCCGCGATTGGTGCGCGGAATAATGCCGAAGTGGATGATGCCTTCGTGAGCATAATGCAATCGCTGCGCCGCGGCTTTGATCGGATCGATGTCGCCGATCAAATCGGCAATGGTCACATCCGGTGTCGCCAGCTTTTCGCCATAGCGCCGGTCGCGTCCGATCCATTCGATTTCCACTTCGTCACCGAATTCGCGCACTTTATCGGTGCAGGCTTTGCAAACCGGCTTGTAGGGATTGTCATTGATCTCGCAGCCTTTGATGATCGGGATGTATTCGTCCAACAAATTCGGCAGGGCGCGTAATATACGACTTTTGGCCTGGCCCCGCAGGCCCAACAAGACGAAATCGTGGCGTGAAAGAATGGCGTTGCACAGCTCCGGAATCACCGTGTCTTCATAACCGATGATGCCCGGGAAAAGCGTCTCGCGCCGGCGGATTTTCTCGATGAGATTGTTGCGCACCTCGTCTTTGACGGAGATGACTTGATAGCCCGAGGCGCGCAGTTGACCGATGGTACGGAGATTGAGAAGGTTTTTCATATCGAAGAAAATTGGTGCTGTTAACCCAAAATGAACTTCCAACTTTTTGTCAAGACACTGTGGCGATCCAATATGTCAGGAAAAGCTGCCGGTGTTGCCATAATTTTGACAGCGCAACTGATAAAAACCTGGATGTCGAGCATTGCCCTTGTCACTCTTTCCCAGCCACGCACTATCTCACATGCCTCTTCCGATTCCGGATATAATCCACAAAAACGTATTGCCCAAGCTTGTTCAATGAAGAAAAGTAGGCGCGGCCGCGATTGGCTTCGGTCATCTTATTGACAAAATCCACCAGCCACGGATCCTGCGCCACCATAAATGTGGTGATCGTGATCTTTTCCCGCCGGCAGATCACGGCCTCGTCCAACGTTTTGTTGACGATCTTGCGATCGAGTCCGTACGGATTTTTGTAGATCCGCCCGTATTCAAAAATCGCCGAGGGCTTGCCGTCGGTGATCATGAAAACTTGTTTGTTGACATTCCTTTTTCGTTTCAGAATTTGTCGCGCCAATTGCAAGCCGGCTTTCGTGTTGGTGTGAAAAGGACCAACCGCGATGAATGGAATGTCGGAGACCTTCACCTCTACGGCATCATCGCCAAAAACCACCACGTGCAGACTGTCTTTCGGATATTTAGTCAAGATCAACTCCGCGAGCGCGAGCGCCACATTTTTGGCCGGGGTAATCCGATCTTCGCCATAGAGGATCATGCTGTGGCTGATGTCAATCATCAACACCGTCGCGCAGGTGGTGAGATGCTCGGTTTCGTAAACTTCCAGATCATCTTCTTTGATGTTGATGTGCTCGATGCCATCGCGGCGAATGGCGTTGCTGATCGTGCTTTGAAAATCGATGTTTGACGGCTGATCGCCGAAACGGTACGGCTTGGTCTCGGAAAGCCGCTCGATCCCCTGGCCGGTGTGTGGCGTGGGGTGATCGCCCGCTGCCGGATATTTCTTGAGGGACGAAAAAATTTCATTGAGCGAATCCTGGCGGATTCGCCGGCCGCCTTTCTGCGTGAGGCGGCGCATTTGGCCGACCTCTTCGATATATCCCTGTTTCTTCATCCATTCGATGAAGTCGCCGAGGCTCAGGCCTGGCTCGTCGGGAAAGATTCGATGCTTCTCGTCGAGATAGGTAAGCCATTGCAAGGCCTCGCCCACATCGCCGTTGGTTCGCAAGAGCAATTGACTGAACAGGCGCATGAGATCCTCGAACGTCAATCGACTTTTGTCCTGCTCATCGCGCCATTCGGAATATCGGAATATCATCTTGTTGAGGGTCGTGGGAATTGAAACAGCCGCGTCACGTTAAAATGAAATATGCGAATTTATCCGTGCAAAAGCAAGCCTTTTAAGCGCACAACGCAAAGAGCGAGAGAGCTTGGCGGATAGCGTTGTGAAAATCTACATCTGCACCTGGCGCTTTGCTCCATGCACTCTGCGCTATGCTTCTTCCTCGAACGCCCGAATTCTCCTCTTTAAATCATTCAGTTGCTCCACGATGGCTCGCGTTTCCGGCGCATAGCGCACTTCATGCTGCCAGTAGGCCTTGCCCAAATCTTCCTGCAAACGTGGGCGCAATGAATTCGCGGCGCGAGCTTGTGTCGTCAATTGCTGTACGAACAGCGGAATTTGTTGATCCGGATGCAACGTCAGCGCCACGCCCTCACTTTCGAGCTTGCTTTCGATCTCATGCTTTTGCGCAAGCAGGTTTTCCATCTCCACACGCCGGCGTTCAAGCTCGGCGCCAAGTCCAGCAATGCGCAGTTTGATCGGCTCGAGATCGTCATGCTCGAATTGGTGGGCGCAGGTTTTCCAAAACTCTTCGCCAACCGCTTCGGCAGCGGCTTGCAGTCGTTTGCTGTCGTTGGCATTTTGCGTGCGCAGTGAGATGATCTCCACCTGGCGTTTCGATTTATCGAGAACCGTGCCGGTTGCCGCCTCCAGTCGCGCGATCTCGTTTTGGCGGTCGGTGATCACCACATGATATTGCAGCGCCTTGGCAAAGATTTGTTGCAGGGCCTCGTGCTTGGGAATCTCCGGCAACAAAGCCTGAAATGCCACGCGGCCGATCTCTTTGAATTGCTCTTCGAGCGCAGACGCCGCAGTTTTCTGTTTTTGCTGGCAAGCCAGAATTTTGCTCTCGTTTTTCTCCCACTCTTCTTTGCCGGCATTGAGCCGAGCGATTTTGCCCTCCAATTCCGAGGCCGCATTGCGGTTGCGCACCAATTGCGCATAGGCCTTGCTGAGAGCATCCGCCTCGCCTGCCGGAGGCTTTGCGCTCATCAGGTCAAATACCACTTTCCCGAGTTCGCGCAGAATCTTGCGTTCTTCCTCTTTGGCCTCGGAAAATTCTTGAATCTCCTGATAGCTTGGCAGCAGCGCCTGGCCGTACTGGCGATGCTGTTCAAAATCCGCGTACAAATCCGGAAAGTGATCCTGGCAGAACTGTACGAGCTGCGCAAAACGCTTCATCAACGCCGGCGCGCCTGCCATCAGCTCGGCGCAGAAACCAAAGAAACTTTTTTGCAGCTCCTGCGCTTGCTGGTCAACCTGGTCAAGATTGAGCCGGCCATGAAGTTGCTCGCCGGCCGCCATTTTTTTCATCGCCTCGGCCGCATCGATGAGCGAGAGATTCAATGCCAGGCCAATCCGGTCGGCCGAATAATGAGTGCTGCGGCAATAATAATTAAACAGCGGTCGAAAGACAGGGTTCCAACGATTTAATTGCAACAGCCAGCGCATCGCCAACCTACCACTCTCGCGGGTGCGCAAAAGCGCCAGCCTGCTGCCCACCAGCCAGAGCAGTTGCCCGATCTGAGGTCGCTCGATCATCGACTGCACGAGATTGTCCGGTAACAGCAAAATGCGCCGGCCAGGGAAATGCCGCCATTTTACCGCGTTATTGTCATTGGGGACAACGTAAATCCGGAAGGGTTTGCGGTAAGGCAGAATTTGAGTGACGACAGTCTGAATATAATGAATTTCTGGAAAATTCTTTTCGCTCACGCGGGTGTGCTGTCCGGCTAACCGCACCTCCACAATACGACCAATGAACCAAAACATTCCAATGACGAGTGCGACGACCAAATACAGAGCAATGAGGACACGTGGATAAATGGCGGTTAGGGCAATCAACCCGGCCAGCGACAAAAATGCTGTGACCAGATTCAACTTGCGGGCAAAGGCTTCGGCTGGATGGCGTAATTTGTCAAACTCCACGCCGCGATTCACCAAAATCTTTGCCGGCGGCATCTTGCGAGTCATTTTTCCCTCCCTCAAAAATTTCGGATCGTGAAGAATTCAGTGTTCCGAATCCGAGTGTAATCCGTAACCCGACTTTCAACTTTTTTATGATACGAAATGCCGAGGTGGATGTCAAGGGCCGGGCAAAAAAAGTTGGTAAAAGTTTAGCCGTTTGAAATCTTACTTACTTTTCATGTCATTCCGGAGGAATCTTTTTACTTTTTTAGCGAGACATTTGCAAAGGCATAAAAAAGATTCCTCCAGAATGACATTTATTCAGTTGGCTAAACTCTTACAAAAGTTGAAGCCTGCAAAAAAGCTCAGAGCAGTGTTCCATGCAAAATCATCGAGGCGACGGTGAAATAGATTACGAGTCCGGAGACATCCACCAACGTCGCCACGAACGGCGCAGAGGAGGCGGCCGGGTCAAATCCCAATTTTCGCATGATGAACGGCAACATCGAGCCGGCCAGCGTGCCCCACATCACCACTCCGATCAAACTGCAAGCCACGGTCGCCGCGACGAGAGCAAAATGTTCGCCATAGAGTTTTTCGCGATTCGGCCATAACAGAATGCGCACCAGCGCGATTGTGCCGAGAATGGCGCCGAGCGTCAGGCCCGAAGCGATTTCTCTTCTCATGACGCGCCACCAATCGCGCAGCCGGATTTCTTCCAGCGCCATCGCGCGAATGACCAGCGAGGCGGCTTGCGAGCCGGAGTTGCCGCCGCTGCTGATGATCAACGGAATGAACAGCGCCAGCACCACCGCGCGCGCGATTTCGCTTTCAAAATATCCCATCGCCGTTGCCGTCAGCGTCTCGCCGAGAAACAGGAACGAAAGCCAGCCCGCACGCTTCTTGACCATGCGGAAGAAATTGATTTGCATATATGGCTCGTCGAGCGTCTCCACCGCCGCCATCTTTTGGATATCCTCGGTCGCTTCCTTCTCGACCACGTCGATGATATCATCCACCGTCACGATGCCAATCAGCACACCTTCGGAGTCTGTCACCGGCAGCGCCACGCGATCATACTTTTTCATCAGCCGCGCCGCCTCCTCGCGATCGTCGTAAGCAGACAGGGCTACAAAATGCCGATCCATCACACTGGCAACGGTTTCGGTGGGATCCGGCAAAATGAGCTTGCGCAACCGCAGGTCATCGATGAGCTTGCCGTTTTTATCCACCACAAAAATAATGTTGATGGTTTCGGCATCTTTGCCGAACTGGCGAATATGCTCCAGGGCGCGGCCAATCGTCCACTCCGGCCGGATGGCGACATACTCCGGTGTCATCAATCGGCCGACGCTCTCTTCCGGATAGCCGAGCAGCTCACGCGCTTTTTCCAAATCTTCCGGCGGCAGGAGATTGAGCAGCCGCTTCGTCACTCTGGCCGGAAGCTCTTCAAAAAGCACGGTGCGGTCGTCCGGTGCCAACTCTTCGAGCAAGGCGCGGGTGTTTTCCGTAGTCAAACTTTCCAACAATCGCTGTTGTTCATCTGCAGGCAAATAGGCGAAAACTTCGGCGGCGCGCTGTCGCGGAAGCAGCCGAAACAAAATCGGTTGTTCCTCTTCCGGCAGACTCAACATCAGATCGGCGATTTCCGGGGCTTCCCAGTCGGAAATTCCGTCCTTCAAGCCCGCATAGTCTTTTTGGCGAATCAGCTCTTGAATGTCAGGGCCGAGCAGTTCTTTGAGCATAAACGTTTCTCTCTGTACTTGAATTTTTTTCAACAAAAGACTTCCATATTGAAGCCCGGGCAGTGTCATTTCAAAAGTAGGGGGCAATAATTGTGGCCAGTGCCTGGATGTCGGGCAAGCACAATATAACCAAAAAAAATGTAAATGCAACAGGCATTTGCCGAGAACTTGTTGGCCTGGCAGCGGTGTGAGCGGTGCAGTGATTAACCGTAAAAATTATTGACATTGAAAATGCCTTTCATTATCTTGGATTGAAGTTGTGTGGCGCAGTAAATTTTGTCGGGTCAATCTTTTTGCGAATGAGCAAAGTCAAATTCACGGTCTTGTGCCGCCGTTGCAGCATGAGCACGGTTAACATGACTGGGTAGGCAAACAGCACCGAATGATTTTGTCCCAAGTCAATGAATTGTTTTGCTGAGCTCACAAGGCAGCATGAGCTCGAGTCGGAGGAAGTAGAGAAAAACAACAGGCCAGGCGGTCAATCTCATGCCAACAACAAAAACTGCCAAATCAACGACGCTCTCCCTGCCACCGGCAGAGGCTCAAAGGGAGATCGCAGCGTTGCGGAACAAGGTTGCCAATCTCTCGAGCCTCATCGAGGTCAGCATCATCGTGAACAGCACGCTCGATCTCGACAGCGTCCTGAGTCTGGTGATGGAAAAGGCGCTGGCGGTCATGGATGCCGAGGCCAGCTCGGTGATGCTGATCAATGAGAAAACCGGCATGCTGGAGTGGGAAGTGGCGCTCGGCGAGGTTGGCGAGCAGGTCAAGGAAAAAATTCAGCTTCGTGTCGGTGAAGGCATTGCCGGTTGGGTGGCGCAAAGCGGGCAGCCGCTGATCGTGCCCGACGTCAGCAAAGAGCCGCGTTTTTCCAAAAGGAGCGATGAGGCGACCGGCTTCAAAACCCGTTCGATTCTTGCCGTGCCGCTCAAAGTCAAGGATCGCATTATCGGCGTTGCGGAAGTCATCAATCCGGTGCGCGGCAAGTTCTTCACCGAAGACGATCTCGAATTATTTTCGACCTTCAGCCGGCAGGTCGCGCTCGCCATCGAGAATGCGCGCATGCACCGCGCGATGTTGGAGAAGCAGAAGCTGGATCAGCAGCTCGAAGCGGCGCGCACGATTCAGGAAAGTTTCATGCCACAGACTTTTCCGGAAGATGCGCAAGGCCGCTTCGAGGTGTTTGCCAAATCGATTCCGGCGACGCAAATCGGCGGCGATTTTTTTGACTTTCTGCGATTTGACGATGACACGCTGGGCATCGTGGTCGGCGATGTCTCGGGCAAAGGCGTGCCGGCGGCACTGTACATGGCGCGACTGGTCAGTGATTTTCGAGTGACCAGCCAACGTTACCGCGATCCCGTGCAGACGCTGCGGAAAATGAATGAAATTCTCGTCGAGCGTGGCCGGCGCGGCATGTTTGTGACGTTGCAGTACGCGCAACTCAACGTTGCGACGGGGATGGTGCATTTTGCCACCGGTGGTCATTTGCCCGCATGCTGGCTGAAAAGCGATGGCTCGGCTGCCGAATTCATTTCCTCCGGCGGCGGCGCGCCGCTGGGCATCACGCCGGAGACGCAGTTCCTGCCCAAATCCTTGCAACTCGCGCCGGGTGATTATCTCGTGTCTTTTACCGATGGCATCGTGGAGGCCAAGAGCCTGGAAATGGAACTGTATACGATGCCAAGATTGAAAACGTTTTTATGCCGTAAATGGGCTTCTCCGAAAGAGCTGGTTGAGGGTGTGGTCGAGGATGTTCGCAAATTTACTCAAGGCATGCCGCAACAAGATGATTTGACGGTAGTGGCCTTGAAGTGGACAAAGCCATAAGAATTGTTCGTTACCGCTTGATCTCTGAGGTCGTCATGCGTGTAACGAGGTGGGCATTCCGAACCAAGCCGATGGCTTGCGTTGCCATTGTTGTTCCCGGCAATGAAATGATCTGACTGCGTGTATGGGAAACCGTGATCAAAGCAAAATAATTTCTGGTGAGCCGTTCGTGACTCATGTCAGCGAGCCGGTCAATACCATCACGATTCGTCTTTGCAGCGACCCCAAGCTGTTGAAGATCGTCCGTGCCGGCATCGCCCATCTTTGCGAGCTTGCCGGTTTTTCCGAGGAACAACGTCACCGCGTCACCCTCGCCGTCGATGAAGCCTGCACCAACATCATCAAACATGCCTACAACGGTGCCACGGACAAGCCGATTTTGATTACGGCGCGCCTCATCGAAAACGGCATCGAAGTGGTGCTGCGGGACTATGGCAAAAAAACTGATCCTGAGAGCATCAAATCTCGTGACCTCGATGACATCCGTCCCGGTGGGCTTGGCGTTCATCTGATTCATAGTGCCATGGATTCGGTCGTTTACGACAACACGCTGCCGGATGGCAATCAATTGATACTGAAAAAATATCTACGCAAACAAAGGAGTGATTCTCTGGAGGAGATTAGATGATCGAAGTTGCAACGCGCAACAAGTTGGAGGCCACCATCGTTTCGATCAACGGCGATGTGGATCTCTACTCGTCCCCGGAAGTGCGCAAAGTGATTATTGGTCTCACCGAAAAGAAAACGCCGGTGATCATGGTGGACTTGAGTCACGTGAGCTATATGGACAGTTCTGGCGTCGCCACGTTGGTGGAAGGCTTGCAGCAATCCGGAAAGTACAATGGTAAATTCAAACTGTACGGCCTCGGCATGGCGGTGCGGGAAGTTTTTGAGCTGAGTCGTCTTGACAAGGTGTTTGACATTTATCCCAATGAAGAAACTGCCTTCAGCAGCCTGGCATGAATCTGCTCGTCAACATTGCCGGACAGCTTGGCCGGCAAACGATACATTTTTTGGTGCATCTCGATCGCATGATGCGTTTGGGAGCGGATACCCTCTGGTGGGCCATGGTCGCGCCCTTCAAGGGCAAGCGTCTGCGTTGGCACAGTATGATTGAGCAAATGGTCCGCATCGGTTTTGATTCAGTGCCGATTGTTTGCACCATTTCCTTTTTTGTCGGCTTGATCATGGCGATGCAGAGCGCGTATCAGCTCGAACGTTTCGGCGCGACGATTTTTGTGGCGGATTTGGTGGCGGTATCGATTATTCGGGAGTTGGGCCCGTTGTTGACGGCGATCATCATCGCGGGTCGCAGCGGCTCCGGTATTGCGGCAGAGATCGGCACGATGAAAGTGTCGGAGGAACTGGATGCGCTGCGGACGATGGGACTCAATCCGATCAGCTTTCTGGTGGTGCCGCGCACACTGGCGATGGTCATCGTGCTGCCGTGCTTGACACTGCTCAGTGATTTGGTTGGCATCCTCGGCGGTTTTTTCATTGCGGTCACGACCCTGGACATCAGCGCAATTCGATATTATCATGAAACGGCCAATGCGCTGGTGGTGAAGGATTTGACCACCGGCTTGGTGAAAACGGTGTTCTTTGCGATCATCATCGCCTCGGTTGGCAGCTATCAGGGTTTTATTGTGGAAGGCGGCGCCGAGGGAGTGGGCAAATCCACCACCGCTTCGGTCGTCGCATCGATTTTTCTGATCATCGCGGCGGATGTGTTCTTTACGGCGCTGTTTTATTCGACGTTTTGATTGAGTTTTTGAACACGGATAACTCAGAGTGTGCCCGTAGATGAAACGGATTGACATGGATAAGGGAATAATGTGAATATGAAAAATTGGAAATGGGAGGGAATAATCTCTGCGTAGCAAATTTTTAACCGGTGAAATGAACGAGTTAGGGGGGTGCCGCGTTTTTTTATTCAAACCGCAGCGCCTCAATCGGCGATAACCGTGAAGCTTTGTAAGCGGGAAAGAAACCCGAGAGAATACCGACCATAACCGAAAACAAAATGCCGATGCTGGCGGAAGTGAAGGAGAAAGCCGCCTCAATTTGCAAACGTTTCACGATCATCTCCGCGGCCAATATCCCGGCAAACATGCCGATCTGGCCGCCAATAAAACAAAGTGTGATCGCTTCCGCCAGAAATTGCAGCGCAATATCCTGCTGTTTGGCGCCCACGGTTCGTCGCAGGCCGATTTCGCGCGTGCGCTCGGTGACGGCCACCAGCATGATGTTCATAATGCCGATGCCGCCGACGACCAATGCAACCGCCGCAATGCCGGCAGTAACCAGCGTTGCCGTGCGGGTTAAATTTTCCGCCGAGCGAAAGAAACTGCGGGCATTTTCGGCTTGAAACAAGCTGCGGCCTTCGTAACGGCTGCGCAGCACCTCGGTGGCGTGGTGCATGGCCGCCTCCAACTTGGCGCGGCTCGAGGCTTGGCAATAAATTTGGTCGAAGTTGGGTGTCTCAATGCCAAGATAAGACAACGTTGAAATGGGGAGATACAAAGTTCCGCCCGGGGCGATGCCGCCCAATGCAGTTTTGCTTTCAACTATGCCAACCACGATGAATGAAAAGCCATTGATCCCAATGCGTTCATGTAAAATTGGGCTAGCCGTGAACAAGTTTTTGAGCTCCGGCGAATATTCCAAAACGCCGACGCGATTTTGCACGGAATCATCAAGCGCGTGCAAAAATCTTCCGGCGAGAAGCTGCAGTTTTCTCACTTGCAGATAGGCAGCAGTCGTGGCGACGCAATTAAATTGAAACTCCTTGCCGCGGAAAATGGCGGTCGTGCCGACGGTTTTCACCGGGGCGGCAGATTTGACCTCCCGGCAAAAAGTCAAAACGGCGTGCAGATCCGCAGGCTGTAGAGGCCTGAGGCTGCTCGGTGCAGACGGCGCTCTCGGCGGCCTTTGCCCAGATGCTGAAGCAACCATGATTTGCCGGAAATCGGGCTGCAGCCAGAAAATGTCTGCACCGATTCGTTCCACTTCTTTTTCAATCCGCCGGCGATTCGCTTCGCCGATGGAGATGACAGTGATCACTGCGGCCACGCCAATCACCACACCCAGCATGGCGAGAAGGGAGCGGAGGCGGTTAAGCTGCAAGCTCGCCAGCGCCATACGGATGTTCAAAAAGAATTTCATGGCGTTTTGTGACTCTTCAGCGATTGACCCCGATTATCGGGGTCAGTACCGCAAGTAACACCACCGTGTCATCCCGTAGGGATCTTGTTTAATATCGAGCACAGTGCTTTCGGAGATCAATAGTTTTGCCTTTCAATTACAAACAGAGCAAGTTTTTCCAACGGATTGAAGAACCCAAGGGGCACAACCCAACTGATCTAATCCGTTGGGTTTTTCTATCTGTTGGAGACGATTTTTTGCAAGTTTCGTCGGTTTGAGGCAAAGCTTCGCTTGATAGTTACGACGTTTTTAACTTTGTGCCTTCTGTGATTTCCACGCTCCCGGCTGTGACAACCAGCTCACCTTCTTGCAAGCCGGAGAGCACTTCCACAAAATGCTCGTTGGCGGCGCCGGTGGCAATCTCACGTTTGCGCGCGATGCCATTATCGTTGATGAAGACATAACGGCGAATCGCTTGCGGCTCGCGGTGGCCATCGGGAAGCGGCATTTGAATCCGACGGCGTGCGGCACCGTGTGGCACGAAAGGATTGAAGGTAAAATGTTTTGGCGATTCGCCACTTGACGGGCCCTCAAAGCGCACGCATTCCAATGGAATCGCGATCGCCTCCGGCTTTTCTTGCAGCACAATTTCCGCTTCCACCACGGCCCCAATGCGCAGTTCCTCCGGCGCCAGGCTGTCGATTTGAATGTAAACGTTGAAAAAAGAAGAATAGCTCTCGACGTAACCGGAAGTGTTTTGCCGCGCGGTGATGGTGGAAATTTCAGCGATCTTGCCCAAATGCGGCAGCGAAAAAATCTCGCTGCGCAAATGTGCGCGCTGGCCGAGATGGATTTTGGGCAAGTCAAATTGTTGCACTTTGGCTTCGATCACCACGGCGCGGGCATCGACCAAAGTAAACAATTCCGCGCCCACGCCAATTCGGTCGCCGTTATGAAAACGCTTTTCGAGCAGCAGTCCGGTGAATGGCGCCAGCACCGGCTTTTCACTCAATTCATCATGCAGGTTTTCCACTTGGGCTTCCTGACGGCGTTGCCGGATTTTGAGCTCGTTGACTTCGCGCTCGGAGGCAGCTTTTGCTTTGAGCAATTCCTCCGCTTGCAGGCGCTGTTCGCTCACGAGCGCCAGGTCGAGCTTGGCCAACTCCAGATCGGTTTGTTTTTTCTTGCGAATTTCCTCCGGCGGGGTGATGACGGCAAGGAATTCGCCTTTGCGAACTTCAGCGCCATTTTTGAATCCGTTATCTCGAATGATGCCCGCATACAACGATTTAACCGCTTCGGTCTTGCGGGAAATCAACCGGCCGGTCGCATTGACGCTGGCCACAAATCTGCCCTTGCGCACTTCGATGCAGCTCACCGCCACGGCTTCATCGGAACCAGTTTCTGCTCCGAAGAATTTCCAATAACCGATTCCGCCAACTATGATGATGAGAATAATAAGCAAAATCGATTTCATGGTCGTTTGCCACTCGCTATTTGCTCTTTGTCCTCTTTCTCCGCTCACCCCTTCTCTCCTTCACCCACTCACCCGCTCTCCCCATCTCCCTCTCACCACTGCCTCTCCACCCACTCCGCCAGCTTTCCCATCGCCCTCGCCAGAGCTGCGCTTTGAATTTTGTAATTGACTTTGGCGCCGTTCAAGCTTTCCTGCGTCGCCAGATAGCGGCTGCGCACCTGTTCCACTTCGTTGGAGGAAATCTGGCCGCGCTGAAACCGCAGCTCGGCAATCTTGAGGGCTTCTTCGGCAATTTGCACGTTGAGCGCCAGCGTGGCCATGCGCCGCTCGTTCAATTTTAACCCGCGCCAAATTTGTTCGACTTCCAGAGCGATGTTTTGCCGAAGCAACGCCAGATTGTTTTGCTGAATATTACGCGCGCTTTGCGCGATGTCGAGCTGACTTTTGGCCGCCCCGCCATCGATAATGGGAAAGGAAACACTCGCCTGCACACTCCACGCGCTCGAAGGGAATTGGCCAAATGCGTCCCACGGCGAGGGATCATTTTTCGAGCTGAGGCTGTAACTGCCGGTGAGATGCAAGACTGGATCGTTGCTGCTGGCTGCGGCGGCAACGCCAAGTTCCGCCAGCTCAAGGCTGATCTCGGCTTGACGAATTTCCCGGCGATTCGCCAACGCCTGCGCAACGGCGTCGCTCAACGCAATGTTGATCGTATCCATCGCGATGGAATCGGTGAGTGTGATGGTTGTCTGCAAAGAGTCTTGCCCGAGCAGTTGCGCAAAGCTGCGGCGTTGGTTCTGCAATTGGTTCTCGGCCACCACCAAATTGTCTTCGGCGCTGATGTATTGCACCCGGCTGTTGAGCACTTCAGACTCGGCCACGCTTTTGGCTTTTAACCGCAATTCGGCAATTTGTAAGACTCGCCGCGCCGATTCCAATTCTCTCTGTGCCCGCTCGATGTCGCGGAATGCCGACCATAGTTGGAAATAGCCGTTAACGACGGCGATGATCAACTGCTCTTGTTGCAATTGAAAGCCATGCTTGGCACTGAGAAAATTGGCTCTGGCTCGCACCATATCTTGATGCCCGACAGCAATGCCTGACAATCCCAAAGGCTGCTGATAGTTGAGCGTGAATTGCGGCAAGAGCTGATACGAGCGCGAGGGCAATCCCACCATGTTGGTGGTCAAACCAAAGCCGAGCGTGGTGCGGCTGCCGAACGGCGTGAGTAAAGCACGCGAGAGGCCGAATTTAGGTATCAGGTTTTGTGTTTCCGTCACCTGTGAAAACAGGCCACCGCCATTCAGCACCTCGAACGCGGTTTTGGCATAACTGCGAGTAGTGGCAAGAGAAAAATCCAAGTGATAACTGTAAGCGGATTCCGTCATGGCCAATGCCGCCTGACTGGAAACATGGCTTTCGTGCGCGTTAACAAGAATCGTTTGGTTATGCGCCAGAGCAAGGTTGATCGCTTGGCGCAGAGTGAGTGGTTGCGAATACAGCGAGGGAACGAGTCCTGCCAATGCAATGACAAACGACAGCATTTTATTGGGCATTCGGAAAAACATTGCAAAATGTCCGAGTTGATGAGTCGATCTCGACGAAAAGGAATTTTATTTCTCACTTCCGCAGGCTACTAAGACAAGAAAATGAGCGTTTTTGCTGTTGCAAAAGGTATTTCTCTTTCCAGAGTTCTCGTCGGCTCAATTTTGTCCTGACAGGCGAAGAGATGAAGTAAAGATGAAGTTAACAGAAGGAAAGCAAATTTCTTTTTCATCGAATTATTCTCCTTATGGAGTTTGCCGCCCAAGCAACTAGACGGCAAACTCCATCATATGGTATGGTATTCTTCCCCCGAGATCCGCCAGATGATTGATCTCCTGAACCTTTCAAACCCGGCACCCTGAAATAGATTTCGACTCTACGGGCAGGCTGATTCGTACCGAGCATTGATGTCAAGCCAGTATGTACCTGGAGAGCTTTGCAGTGGCCGCCAAGCCAACCCTCTGGCTTGGAGTCCATTTGCTGGATTGCAAGCGGTGGCCAGTAGATATTGACCTGCCGAACCAATATCGGCCAAGAAATAATACCCTGTGCAGCCAAACCATGTCCAGCGTTGTGCCAGAGGATATTGGGTAACCTTACGATCCACAAAGTTGGACCAATTAAATTGATATCCATTAAATAGGACATAGCCCTCTGCACAGTAGTTGGAACAGCTCGTGCCGCTGCAAGTGTTGGCGCAGGTGCTGGCACAAGTACTCGCACAGGTGCTGCTGCAAGTGTTTTGACAGGTTTCCTGTCCATAGCAGGTGTAACCGCCACACGTTACCCCGCCGCAGGTACTGCCCCCGCACCAGCTTGGCTCACAAGTGCTGATTTGCGTCCAGGGCGCGTTCGGCTGCGCACACCCCAGCTTACTGGTCGGCATGGCGGCAGCCCGATCTGGTGCCGCACCAGTTTGCAGTGCCTTAGCTTCCAACGAGGCAATCGATTCTTCCAACGAACGCTTAAAGAGCGGCGAAGACTTCACGTCGCCGCCGGTGGCGGCAGCACTTGTCCCGACACAGACAAACGCCACGGCCAGCACGATGAACAGAGCTACGATAGCCCTCATAAAACACCTCGCATTTTGAGAGGTTCCGTGAGGGCCCACACGGCTTGGTAAAAAGCAAACACCAAACACCAAAAAGCAAACCATGGACTGCTAACCGCAACAAAGCCAGTTTTGCTTTTTCTTTTTGCTGTTTGCCTTTTGCCGTTTGTTTTTTAATCTTGCATTCCGCCCAAAAACTTCGTATCTTGACTTGGCCTTCGGGCTGAAAGGGAAAGCCTGGCAGTGGGCCCTCAATTCCTCTTGCCGCGTGCTTTCCCTTTCGTTTTGCGAATGGATCATTGGATTAATGGAGGGTTGATTCCATCACTGCGCCAATCTGATCATCCATTGATCCAACCCTTTCTTTATGCATGACCAGCGCTTGGTTATGGTCTTTTCTCCGTTCGTTTTGCGAATGGATCATTGGATTAATGGAGGGTTGATTCCATCACTGCGCCAATCTGATCATCCATTGATCCAACCCTTTCTTTATGCATGACCAGCGCTTGGTTATGGTCTTTTCTCCGTTTCTTTTTACTCGGCACAGTTACGTAAGATTGTAACGCAACATTTATGTTGCGCGCATTATTCTTCTCAACATAAATGTTGAGCTGCGTAAATCCTACAAAATTCCCCAATGGATGCTCGCCAACACTTGCCAAAAAAATTTGGATTCTACGAACGACCAGGATGAGAATTCCCTGAAAGAGACGCCGTATCGGGCCTGCAGGGAAAAAGGAAATTTTTTGTTTTGGCTCAACGCGGTCAAGCTCGCGAATAAAACGGATCGTTGAATACGATCGGTGCGATTGACGTGGCTGTAGGGTGGCTCAACGGGAAGCTCGAATAAATTGTAATTGCGTTTGTCCCAGCTCCGGCCAAAATTGATTCCCAGCAGGCTGATGGACGAGGTGTTATAAATTTTGACCGGATAGTGCAATCCAAGCACGAAACGTTGCGTGCGGCTGTTCTTATGAAGCGGCGCCGTCATAAAGCCCGCGGGAGGGGCTGGATAGAGATCACTGCCTCTATAGCGTACATACTCTCCGCTCAGCACAAAGGCTTTGTTCGTTTTAAACCAAGCCGAAGCACCGATAAGCGGCAAAATGCCGTCACGATTGGGGTAGACTTGCACGCCTCCGGTGATCCCCAGCGATAAACGAGGCTGAGCCAGCCCTGAAGTCAAAGTGCATGCCCAGATTGCGACGGCAAATAATGAAATCGCTTTCATGACTCTTTCTCCCTTCTTGAATTTTAACTTTTCAGAAAACTTCATTTGCCGGCAACACTCAGGTGCAGCCAGCAACCGCTTACGACTTTCTCGACCCCAACTGCAACAACTCGCTGAAAATCCAATAATCCAATTCATAAATCTTCTGCATGTTCGGCGGCGGTTGCACCGAGCCGGAGCCCATTTCCCGATCCGTAAACAGAGGGGAACTGCTCATCACCGCAATCAGACCTTTGCCAACTCTTTGCATCGACAATACCGGCTTGCGTAACTTTACATTGGTGTGTCTCGATTGTTGGCCGGAGCGCAAATTGGATGAAGCTGGAAGATTCTGTATGAGCAAAGGCAACGGTTGCTGCGGAAGAACGTTCGGCCAACGTGGCGTTAACGCCGATTCCCGCGCTTTCGCAAAAACTACCGGAATGCCTCCGCTCACTTCACCGGTTAGCTTACCAAAAAATTGTGTGCTGTCCGCACCGTTGCGCCAAACGAAAACCGTGGCGCTGTCCGACCAAATCGGCGCGGTTCTCATACCAAAAGCTGCCAGCAATTGATTGGCAACCGAAGGGCCGGTCGGATCGTCCAAAATCAGCGCCTTGCCGCCGGCTTCAAGATAGTTCCGAAACCGCCACAGTTCATTATCTGAAAAAGGCTCGTGGGGATTGATGATGACCACCGCATCACCATCCGCGAGTGCTTCCTTGAATTTGGTTTTGACGGCCGGCACCATGCCCAAACGTTGCGGCCACATATAGAATGTGTGGAAACTGTGTTCTTGATTTTGCGTCATGTGCAAAATCGGCAGCTCATAGCGCGAATGCTCCATTTCAAAATTGACCTGGATGAAATCACGTTTCGGCTGCGGTGTCGGGTAGGCGGCGCGACTGGCAAAAGCGAAAATCGTAGCGGAAATGGGCACAGCCAGAGCGATGGAAAAAATTGCCATCCATAGAAACTCGGCGCGCGAGATTTTTGTTCCCGCCCAGAATACACCAACTAGCGAAAAAATGGCAAGCGCCAAAAATAATTTGCGCAAAATTCCCCACCACGAGTTTTGCCGGTTCAACCATTCAATACAGCCCAACAGCAGTTCCGGCTTGCCGGGAATGTGCATGTAAAAGTTTGACCACACCGTGCTATCGGTGAAACCGAGCACCCGGCCTCTGCCAAAGCGCGCGCCAGCAGCTTGCAGAAACAGGCCGAATTCCATCGTTTCCTCGTTCACCTTGTCACGGGGAAAGAAATTTTTCTCGGCGTAGTCGAGATAGAGGGAGCGTTGAGCATAGCCGATGATCACATTCTCTGCGGTGAGCGGCGCTTCCAACATGCAGCCGCTGGCGAACATGAAGGCCGGCATGTATTGCACCACCGGGTGCGGCAAAATCACGGGCCGGCGGTAAACCGAAAGCTCGCTGGAAATGTCGCTTTGAAAATCGTAGCGGAATTTCAGGCCAAACCTTTGCGCCAAAGGATTGAGATTGGTGGTGATGCCAAACACATTGGTGTGGTCGCCGATGAGAAAAAGTCCGCCGCCTTGCCGGACGAAATTCACGATGGCATCAATCTCACTTTTGGCAAAAGGCTCAGTCGGGGTTTTGAGAATGAGCACGTCGCATTTGTTCAATAAGGTGTCGGCGAGCTTGGCATGGCTTTGTTCCACGTCATAAAAATAACGCAGATACTCAAAAAGCGAAAAGTAGTTGTAGGTGGACTTTTGTCCGTACCATTTGGTGTCGAATTCTTCGGTCGTCCATTCCCAATTGCTGTGCTTTTCATCGATGAGAACACGTCCGGCTTTCTTAATGCCAGGATCATGAAATCCCCAAATACCAACGAGCGAAAACACCAAAAGCGCAGTCGCGAAAAATGCCGGCAGTAGACGTCTGTTCGTAACCCAGTCGGCCCGACTGGAACTTATTTGCAAAGGAATCCACTTCGGCAGAATCACCGCCAGCGGCAGCAGCGTTAGAAACGTGAATTCATGCTTCCAGAAAACTGCGGCGTCCTGCAAATTGAGAAAGAAGAATATCGCCGCGGCGTAACGCAGAAACATGTAGCCCAATAATATGGCGGACAGATAAACTGCTTGTTGCCAACGCTGCCGAAATAGCCAAAGCGTGAGCAGTCCGCCGATCCAGATATTCAATATTGGGTAAAGCCCCAGGCTATCCCAAGTCGTCAGAAACGAAAAGACTTTGTCGCCTTCGCGGAGGAACAAGGCGCCAGCGCTGGTGGTGGCTTCCACTCCCACGGCTTTCATGATGAGCGTCACCATCGGTGTCGCCCAATCGAGGCGATGATAACGCGAGAAAAGCAGATAATAGCTGGGCATAATCAGCATTTGTCCAGCCGCGATTAAGCCAGTGAACAGCAGGCTATTTGCGATGGGCCGAACAATTTTAGGCAGCCGGTTCACTCGCGAGAGCAACAGCCCGATGATCAACAACAGGCCGGGAAGCCGATAAGGCCAGGGAATAATGACAATAAAAAATAACAGCACGATCAGCAGGGGGTAAATGCGGCGTTCCAGCATAGGAAATTCGACTTGTCGTAATGCCAGTGCTGCTGTTATGATGGTCGCTACTAACAACGTAACGACTTGCACATACGGATATGTGTAGTGGATCGTCGTTGGGTAGTAAATGCCGCTGAGCAGAAGGGTGCAAGTTGCAAGCAGCAAGAGGCAAAGCCAGAGGGCAGCAGCGTTATCTTGCCGAGGCGATGATTGGTGTTGGTTCGATATGGTCATTTGTGAAAACCTTTTTAGCTTGGATTATTCACAAATTTTCACCGCGAAGACGCCAAGTCCGCAAAGAACAACGCGTTGCCATAAAAGCTATCATCAAACTCAGTTTGAAGGCTGGCCTCTATCCAAACCAAACAAAACCAAGCTTTTTCAAACTTCGCGTTCTTCGCGTCTTAGCGGTTATGAATAATTCAGGTTAGATTTTCAATCTTATCCCGCCGTAAATCGTAAACGTGATCCACGAGTTGAGCGGATGGGCGTGATAATTCTTGCCGATGTACACCGCTTTGGTTTTTTGTTCGAGATAAACTTGCAAGGAGCGGCTAAGCGGACAATGCAACTCAGCAGCAAGAAAAAGCCCTGGTGCCCAAAAACGAAACGTTTTTACTTTCTCGCCATAGAAGACAAAATTGTCGGTGCGAGGATCAATGTAGAAAGGATAAAGCCGGTTGTTCACGGTGGTCTCGACGCGAAAGTGTTCTAAACTCAGACCCAATCCGGTTGAGGCGAAACGGGCCGTGCGATTGGAAATAGCAAAATCCAACGTGTAAGCGATGATGTCTTGGACGTTCCGTACAATCAACGAGGTGCCTTTATATTCAAAAACTCTTGAGTTCCAAGCGCCATAGGCCTCGTAATATTCGAGGTCCACATCCCATAAAAACTTGTTGGTTGTATGCCGTTGGAATGAGGTTCCGAAACGATTATGGGACCGCATACGAGTATCCAAGTGCACTAAGGTTCGACCGAAACGGATGCCGAGAAAAACAGGGTGCGCGCGTTTTTTAGGAGAAATCTCCGTGAGGCTCTGAGGGCGGCTGATATTAACACACAACAGTAGAATGATGAGTGGTAGAAAACTTGAATATGATTTCATAATAGCTTCCATCGTATCAACATTACCAACGCGGTCTTCCTACATGACTATTTTCGGGGGCGGGAATCAGTCGCTGCTGATCCGTGCCATCGGCCTTCATGACCCAGACTTCATTTGCATGGGTTTCAGCATTTATTCGTGAGAAAACAATTTCTTTCTCATCTGGCGACCAATCCGGCTCCCAGCTCGATTTGTCGTTGGTTAATTGTTTTAAATCTGTGCCATCGACGTTTATCGTAAAAATGTCCGTTCCGCCGCCGTTAGCTCCTGAAATAAATACAATCATTTTGCCAGTAGGTGATAAATTGGGCATCCAGGGCGAGAGATGACTTATGGAGGGCAGAGGTGAGAATGTCCTGTTCACCAGATCAAGAATGCCAAGCAAATGCAGTATGCTGGTCGCATTCTTCAATCCAGCAAAGTGAATCATAACTTTATTTCCATCAGGAAACCAAGTCGGTGTGATAAAACTGACGCGATCAAACCCAGAAAAAGTGGAATGATTCGTGACCTGTTGCCATCCTGTACCATTAGCATTAATAATGACAAGATGGCGTTCCCCTTGGATAATATCAGTTAGTGCAGAAAAAATTATTTGCCGACCATCCGGCGAAAAAGCTGGTGCTTGGCAATCAATTCCTAAAGGGGTTAACGCCGTTTTTTCATTGCCGTTATATTTCATCTTCCAGATTTGCAGAAACTGTTGAGATGGCACGCCGCGTACATAGACAATCCATTGTTTATCCGACGACCAATCGTGATCGACGTCAAAAGGTCCGGTTGACAAACGAAAAACTTGTCCGTTTTCATGCTTATACATTATCTGCCAACCCGGCAAGCCGAAGCTAGATAAGAAAATGAGCGTTTTTGCTGTTGCAAAAGGTATTTCTCTTTCCAGAGTTCTCGTCGGCTCAATTTTGTCCTGACAGGCGAAGAGATGAAGTAAAGATGAAGTTAACAGAAGGAAAGCAAATTTCTTTTTCATCGAATTATTCTCCTTGATGGAGTTTGCCGCCCAAGCAACTAGACGGCAAACTCCATCATATTTCAGTCCAGCTCTGTAGATCCGAAAGGTATGGTATTCTTCCCGAAATCCGGCAGCTGATTGATCTCCTGAACCTTTCAAACCCGGCACCCTGAAATAGATTTCGACTCTACGGGCAGGCTGATTCGTACCGAGCATTGATGTCAAGCCAGTATGTACCTGGAGAGCTTTGCGGTGGCCGCCAAGCCAACCCTCTGGCTTGGAGTCCATTTGCTGGATTGCAAGCGGTGGCCAGTAGATATTGACCTGCCGAACCAATATCGGCCAAGAAATAATACCCTGTGTAGCCAAACCATGTCCAGCGTTGTGCCAGAGGATATTGGGTAACCTTACGATCCACAAAGTTGGACCAATTAAATTGATATCCATTAAATAGGACATAGCCCTCTGCACAGTAGTTGGAGCAGCTCGTGCCGCTGCAAGTGTTGGCGCAGGTACTGGCACAAGTACTCGCACAGGTGCTGGCGCAAGTACTTGAACATGTCGATCCGGAACAGGTAGTCCCACACGTCTCATAGCACGTTCCACCACAGGCCGTCGGATAGCATGTGTTAGCTTGCGTGTAGCAATCTCCGCCGCACTGGGTTGGGGTGCAGGTTTCCCAGCAGGTGTTTCCATAAGAAGTATACGGCGCATCCGGCTGCACACAACCCACTTTGCCCGTCGGCATGTTTTCCGCTGTGCCTTTTGCCATGTTGGCATTTAGCGCTTTCCCTTCCAACGAGGCAATCGATTCTTCCAACGAACGCTTAAAGAGCGGCGAAGACTTCACGTCGCCGCCGATGGCGGCAGCACTCGTCCCGACACAGACAAACGCCACGGCCAGCACGATGAACAGAGCTACGATAGCCCTCATAAAACACCTCGCATTTTGAGAGGTTCCGTGAGGGCCCACACGGCTTGGTAAAAAGCAAACACCAAACACCAAAAAGCAAACCACGGACTGCTAACCGCAACAAAGCCAGTTTTGCTTTTTCTTTTTGCTGTTTGCCTTTTGCCGTTTGTTTTTTAATCTTGCATTCTGCCCGAAAACTTCGTATCTTATCTTGGCCTTCGGGCTGAAAGGGAAAGTCTGGCAGTGGGCTCTCAATTCCTCTTGCCGCATGCTTTCCCTTTCGAATTGGGAGCATTGGATCGATGGATTATTTACTGTATGCCTCAATCCATCGCTCCACCTCCGATTCTTTTTAACCTGAATTATTCATAAACCGAAAAAGCAGGCAAAAATAGTAGACAAAATGACACCTGCGCCATCAAATTTAATGATACCCTTTCTTTACTCATTACCAATCACCGAACAGCACATTTAAATTAACAAAAAAATACTGACCATAAAACTCAAAAATATAGATTTTTTTGGAGCCGGAACGTACTTATCCTCTGTCCCCATTCTGGAAGAAGAAAACTATAGTTCATGACTGTAGCTGCTGATCGAGACATCACTACGTCGGTGCTAATAACTCGAACATCTGAAAGCTTCTCTGCAAAGTCTCTTTCAGTGGGTAAGCGGATGGCAACTCAACTTTGATTCGCGTTTTCATCTCGCGGACGCGGGCACCAATCTTAAAAAGCCGGAGTTGGATGGTCGCTATGGTTGCCTTCGCCCATTGGGTGTGCTTGAGGATATTAGTTTTCAGCGCATGAATGAGCACATAGGCCGCGGAATGCAAAAAGAGTCGAAATTGATTGGCCTCGAACCGATGGCACGAGGTGCGATCAGATTTTAAATAAAGTTTATGGTTCTATGTTGAAAAGTGTGGGTAGTTGAATTTGAGTTTGCCTGCGATGAAATAG
>JAPDQK010000006.1:0-139858 GCA_034505955.1 Candidatus Zhuqueibacter pondensis | reverse complement strand
GGTCGCCATGAACGACATCCTCTGTATCATCAGCATCCAACACAATGATTTCTGGTTCTTTTTCATAGGAGGCGATGAAGCGATCAGCAAACACTAAAGCCAAGCGGTACAGCCCCGTTCTGGAAATCGAGTTTTCAAATCGACTCATCGTCGGCTGGCTGCTCAAGGGATCGCCGCTTTCAGGATGACGATTGGCAAACATCTTGAAAATGGGATCATCGCGTAACTCATCACAGTCGTCGGCATCCTCATAGCCGCTGGCGATTTGCGCGATCCGCTGCGTCAGCAAATCGGCAACGGTGTGCTTCACATAGCGTGGATCACGCGGGTCGTTGATAACTTCGGCTAGGGCGTTGATCAAGCCCGTTTGCTGCTCAACTTCGCGCAACAACAAAATGCCTGCATCTGAGGAAAGCGCGCCACCTTCAAAATCCAGCAAAACCGGCTTGCCCTGGATATTGGACAATTGAACAGGGGCAAAAGACGTGTCGGATTCTTCGGAGTTCGTGTTTAAGACGCGTTTTGGCTCTGGCAAAACTGAGTTCATCAGAATTTCCTCCACTTGTTAGTCATTAGATGACTGTAATATAATAAATTGTGGAGCAAATTCCTCGAACTTTTTTCACTTTTTATGAATAATTCAGGTTAAGCGTGACCAGCGCACCTCACAGTCTTTCCTCCGTTCTTCGCATTGGGGTTCCGGATTGTTGGATTAATGAATCGATGGTGCGCCATTCATCCCAACGATCCACCAATCCAAGACAATTAGGCTGTTACAAGACAAATCTTTGCAAAAAAACAAAGACTTTTGGCTCCCAGAATTAGAGCTCTCACAGAAAAAATTTACTTCCTTGAGAGTTCCATTTCTGTGAGTGAATAATTTTTGGGGGTTGCAGCTCGCCTGCGTTGGGTCAATGCCGTTCATTTTTGTGCCATTCCGCGAGATTTCACCAACGATTCAATAAAACGCAAATTCTCCTCCCGCACCCGCGGCGCGCCTTCCAGATTGCGCGCCAATAAAAACTCCGAATCGCCGATGAGCACCAGCCGGCCTTTGCCGATCTTTTGGGCGATGATCACTGGATAGCCCCAGCCGGTGCACAAAACTTCAACATCGCTCGAATCGGAAAAAATAATCGGCCAGGCTTTGTGAAAATACAGGCCGCGGTCGGTTTGATCTTTGGGTACTGGGCCGAGCGGCACATTGTCAATGTCAAGACCATATCGGCGGAGAAACTTTTCCGATCCCTCTTTTTCTTCATAGCCAACGGCCCACACCACCAAGCCGCCTTGTTGCAAATAGTCATCAACCAACGGCAGCTCATCATCTGAAAGCGGCTTGGCGGGAGCAATCTTGACAAAAACTTTGCTTTCTTTAAGCGCCGATGGAGAAAAGCGTTGATGCACGAACGGCAGGCAATCACTGCGCATCAGCGTATAAAGCAGTGACCAAACTCCATCATCGCCATAAATTTGAAAACGTTCCAAATGTGACATGTCAATATAAGCGATTTGCCCGGTCGGAACGGTTTGATGCTTGTGGTTGGCCGCCAGCGCCGAAGTGAACAGAAATCCCAACACCAGTCCGCCAAAAGCTATTATTACCAGCGCCATGTTTTTGTAGTGGTGAAAGAATCTGAGCAACAATATAGTCGTGACAAGCAGCAGGAGCGCACCGATGATGATGTGGAAGCTCTGCCACGCACCACGTTTCGTGTGAGCTAGCCAATGCAACATTCCATCCACGAAAGTGAACGCTCTTGCCAAAGCACCGTTCTGAAGCGAGGAGGTGTCGCCAAAAACCAAAACTTTCCCCTTGCCCCATTTTCCCTCCGCCACCAAAACAATGTCACCGAGCAATTCGCCGGGATTATAGCTGCGGTCGCCAAGATAGGCGTTTTGTTTATTCAGCCAATTGCCGAAATTGGAAAAGCCGTATTTTGCCGTGATCACCGGCCAGGCTTTGAATGGCGAGAGCGCGAGCGAGGCGCCGACGGAAATGCCGACATCATCTTCATTTTTAACGGTGGCATTGATCGGGTGAGGCATCAGCTCGAAGGCATGATTCCAGCCGTCTTTCAAATAATGCGCGGAGTCGAAGTTGAATTGGATGCCGGTATCTTTGAGCACATCGTTCAGCGGCGGCATGATCTCGCCGAGGCCGGTGTGGTCGCCCAACACGAGCAGCGCACCGCCGTTTTCGACAAAGCGGGCGATGGTTTGCTTTTCCTCTTTGTCAGGCGTCCGATGCAAGTTAATCACGACGAGAACGTGAGCATTTTGCAAAGCTTCTGCCGCGAGCAGAGAATCGACCGTGACATTGTAATCGAGGGCGCGCAAATAATCCGGCAACAGGCCAAACATGCCGGCGCTGGTAAGGCCGTATTGGCCGAACTTTGGCTTCTCCCAATTGAAATAGCCGCGATTGAAAAGAAAGATGTTCTTCTTATTCTTGTCCGTCACAACGAAATCCGGCCAACTAAGAATGACTGCGATCAGGAAGAAAGCGCCAGCAGTCCCAATAGCCGTCAGCTTCTTCAACTTTGGTGCTGTAAAGCTGATTTGGGAAAATGTGCAGGTGCGAACGAAAAAATAAGTTGGGATCAAATCCAGCAAGAAAGGGATAATCAGCAGATGCAATGGCGTGAGATGAGCATGCTGATAGTGGTCATGCGCAAGGAATCGGCTTAAGAACTTTAGTGCTGGCTCTTGCAGCACAACCCAGAGAGCGTGAATGACCAATAGAGCAAAAACTGTCAATAGCAGAGAAAGCCACGAAAGCTGTTTAGAGCGGTCCGAAAGCAGATGAGCTGATAAGATGAAGCTGATAAAGAGCGCGAGAATGGGCAGGCCGAATGCGGTGGCGCCGAATAACTGTTGCTGTCCGAACAGTGCGGCAATAGAATGGGAGACGAATTGGCCTCCGACTTGGGCGAAGTGCCAAATCGGTGGCACATAACGATAAGCGATCAGGAATGTTGTATGTAAGAAAGCGGTTAGAAACCCAATGGCAGGCCAAGCGTTTCGGTTGTCACGCTGTGAAAGAATATTGATAAGGAACAAAGCAAACATTGCCACCGCTGCGGCGAGATTCGTTTGTCGTGTCGTGGGACCCACGGCGTTATTCAAAAAGGCGAGGCCGAGAAGGAAAAATACCGCTGCCGGCCAATCAGAAAATTTGCCCACGCCTCCCGTATGGAAATTTCTGTCCACCACAAACTCTCCTGGCAAATTGCAGAATAAGCTTGCCTGTTATTCTGTTATTACAAAAATAGTCTCCTCATAATAATATCAAAGACCGTGCAACTTATCCGGTGTCAAAGTGACGTGAATTCGAAACAATTTCAATATAAAAAATTTTGCCACTTTTTACCAATCCAGATGCGTACTTTTCATTCCATTTGCGCATTAAAATATTCGACGCAACAATTCTTCAGGGTTCTGCTTTGCCAAGAGCATGCGTGCCTCTGTAGGGCTATAACCCAGCGCTTTGCGAAAATCACGGGCCATATTGCTTTCTTCGCTGTAATTGAGCTGAAGGGCGATCTCGCCATTGTCAAGAGTGGTATGCTGCATCATGCGCAGAGCCTGATAAACCCAGAGATGGCGCGTAAGGCGAGTGTAGCTATTGCCAAAGACGCGCCGGCAAAGCTTTTGGAGCCAGCTTCGGCTAATTCTCAGGCGTTGCGCCATTTCGCTTTCTTTCAGCCGGTGGGGAAAGACATGCACGATTTCATTGATCATTTTGTTTACGTGAGGTGAAGTGACGTGGCCGCCTGGATAGTAGGACTGCAAGTATTCTTTCAAGCCGCCGCGCCGTATGGCTTCAAAAACGATGTCCTTGATTTTTTGCGCTTCCATGTTGCAACTGAGAAACCGATCCACACCCTTCTGAATGGCCAGCCGAACGAAATCCAAGTTCACAGTTTTGGAACAAGTGAGCGTAGGCAGGGGACCAGTGATGGCAGCCAGCCGCAGCAATTCCTCCATGTTGCCCCGGGCCGAACAGAAGCAAACCACAGCCACATCAGCTTTCATCTCTTGCATTTCCCTTAAGAATTGCTCCTTTGTGTCTACGGGGGTCGTTTCGAATTCGGTTGCCAAAATTCTGTTGTAGCAAAGGCAGCGGCGAAGTTCTTGGGAATAGAGAACAAGTTTTGGTTTTGTCATGAACAAAGCGAATTGGTTAACATGAAAATATCACTTACGTCCAGAGATGAGAGATGAGAGATGAGAGATGAGAGATGAGAGATGAGAGATGAGAGATGAGAGATGAGAGATGAGAGATGAGAGATGAGAGATGAGAGATGAGAGCCCTCCCACTCCACAACTCTGCTTTCTGGACCTTTTTCCTATTGCCATAAGCAGACGCTCTAAAGTTGAATGAAACAATTTTAAGAAAAAAAGTGATTTTGTCAAGAGAATTTTTTTTGTATAAATGGGGCCGCAAAGTTTCTCTTGACAATTTATTTAATTTTTCGTAAAATCCACCATTCAACTTTTCCACTTTAAGAGGCCGAGTTACAAAAAACATCCTATGGAAGCCCCCATCATCTCGATCCGGAATTTAAAGACCCATTACGGCAATCGACAAATTTTAAAAGACATCAATCTCGATATTTATCGTGGCGAGACCATGGTGATTCTCGGCCGCTCTGGTTGTGGCAAAAGCACGTTGTTGCGACATATTATCGGCCTGGCAAAACCCACGTCAGGTGAAATCCTGATTAAAGGTCAAGATATTACCAAATTGAGCGAGGATGAGATGATGTCCGTGCGGCGCAAGATGGGCATGTTGTTTCAAGGCGCGGCGTTGTTCAATTCCATGACTGTTGGTGACAACGTGGCGTTGCCGTTGCGCGAGCATACGCAATTGGAACCCTCCACCATCAAAATCATGACCCGCATGAAATTGGAACTGGTCGGACTCGGCGGCTTTGAAGATTTCCTGCCGGCACAATTGAGCGGCGGCATGAAGAAACGCGCCGGTTTGGCACGGGCAATTGCCATGGATCCGGAAATCCTGTTTTGTGATGAGCCCTCGGCGGGACTCGATCCGGTGGTGGCGATGGGCATCGACAAGCTGATTTTGAAACTCAGCCAGGCTTTCAAAATGACCATCGTCGTGGTCACGCATGAGCTGTCTTCGGTGTTCACGATTGCTGATCGGATTGCGATGTTACACAATGGCGGGATTGAGGCCATCGGGACACCAGAGGAATTGCGCGTCAGCCCGAACCCGATTGTCCAGCAGTTTTTGAACCGCGAAGCGGACGCGGATGAACTGGATCGGGAAAAATATTTGCGGTCATTGGTAGAAGGATAGTTTGGTTTTAGAGTGCGAATGTCGCGGATATGACGGATTTGTTAAATTCGCAAAAATAAAGCAACATGTCATGCTGGAAACAATCTTGTTCAAAACCAGCACAGTGCTGGAATTAAACAAGATTCCCTACGGGCGTAGCTTACAGCCGCAGGCCTACGGACGCAGTCTTTCAGAATGACAAATGGGGATAGTGCGAAATGAATCTGTGAAATCCGCGCGATCGGTTGTTCAAGCCTCAAAAAGTTGAGAGACTCTTTTCAAAATGGAATATCGCTCACACGAAATCAAAGCTGGTCTTTTGGTGATTGGTGGTTTCATCGTTTTTGTCGCTTTTCTCATCGCCATGGCTGGCGTGAAATGGCAAGAGAAGGAGAAAATTTACACCGCGCGCTTCAGCTATCTCGGAGGGATCGAGCGCGGTTCGCTGGTGCGCTTTGGCGGTTTTTTGGTCGGCACGGTAACGGATGTTTACATCGCTCCGGATGATAAAACCAAAATCGAGATCCAGCTGGCAATAAATGAACGCGCGCCAGTCCGTATCGATTCAGAGGCGTATATCACCTCGATCACGCTCATGGGCGATTTTTATGTCGAGGTGACAACCGGCTCGCCTGATGCCGAGTTGTTGCCGTCAGGAAGTAGGTTGCGCAGTCGCGACGTGCCACCGTTTACGCAGCTCAGTGGGCCTTTGATGAAAGCGAGCGACCAGCTCGAGACGCTCTTGATGCGGATCAATGATCTTCTGCGCGATGAGAATCGCGCCCACTTTTCGAATATGCTGGCCAATACCGACACGCTTCTGGATCAAAGCGCAGACAATATTTCCGGCATCATTGTGAATTTGAATCAGTTGACGACACAGCTGCAAAGCCTCAGCGCCAAGCTCGATCAGATGATGGCGAATAACGCCGGTACTTTGGAAAAAACGTTGGCGCAACTGAATGCAACGCTGGCTCGCGCCGATACGCTGCTGCTGGCGCTCAGCCGCACCAGCGAATCAGTCAATGGCATGGTTGCACATAACCAGGCCAGTCTTTATGAGGCGCTGCAAAATCTTCAGGATGCCTCGCAGCATTTTGAACAATTCAGCCGATCCATCAAAGAACGGCCGTGGAATCTCGTGCGCAAATCCAACCCGCCGGAGCGGAAAATTCCGTAAAGCAAAAAGAAAACGGCAAACAGTAAACAGAAAACGGCAAACAGAAAACAGCAAAATGCAAACTGCAAAAGCCGGGAAGTAAAGGAGCTCAAAACGATGGCAAGTATGGCACATTTGCTTTTATATGAGGATGTCGAGATGGAACGATCACAAACTGCTGGTTTCCTCAAAATAGAAAGGGCACAAGATACTAAGCGGACATGCAAAAAGGCGTGGGGCCGGGGAAAACTTTTTTTTTGCCTTTTGCTTTTTGCCTTTTGCTTTTTGCTTTCCACCTGTGGTGGCGTGCCGGAGACGTTTTATTACACGCTGGCAATGGAGCACAACCCGCCACCTGACAATGATCAAGCCATGCTGCCATTCGCACTGGGAGTGGAAAAATTCCAATCCGAGGTGATTTATGACGACGATCGCATCATTTATCGCGACTCACCTTTTGAAATTAAATACTATTACTATCGCCGTTGGGTGGCGCCACCGCGCCATCTGGTGACAGAAAAGGTGTTGAACTATTTGGCAGACAGCGGCTTGTTCGAGAAAGTGACGACTTATCCTTCGATCGTGAATGTGAAATATGTGTTGAGCGGCCGCTTGCTCGCATTCGAGGAGTGGGACGAGCAGAACCACTGGTATGGCAAAGTCGGCTTTAAAGCGAGTTTGTACGATCCGGCAACGCAGCGGATCATTTGGACCGGCAAGTTTGAGCACCTGCAGCCGGTTGATAAGAAAATCCCTGCCGCGGTGGTGGAGGCCATCAGTCTGAGCTTAAAACAATGTCTCGATGATCTGGCGAGATCGTTGGTACACGAGTTGGGAAAACAATCTGCACGATAATTCTTCTATTCCGCCACCGGTTGAAAATATAATTGACAAATAGCGTGTGAAGTTTTATATTTAAGGCAAGCCATGTCCTGGAATAAGATGCAAGTCTTGCCATGAGCGAAGTTAGCACAAAAGAAAAAGAATTGGATATCGAACAGCCGTTGCACTTTGACAGCGAGGAAGCCTTCGAGGCTTGGTGCGACGAAGATATCCGTGCTGAATATCTAAACGGGGAGGTGATTATTCATTCGCCTGCAGACACTGTTCACGAAAATTCAATTCATTGGCTTGGCGCTTTATTACAATTTTTTATTGATCGTGACGGGCTGGGTGAACTGTTTGGTTCCAACACACAAATTCGCCTGTTTACGGGCAAGCGCCGGCTCGCGGACATGGCCTTTGTGGCAAAAGCTCGGCTGGAAATTGTTCACCCAACTTATATTGATGGCGCACCCGATTTGGTTGTGGAATTTGTCTCTGAAGAAAGTACGGTGCGTGATTGGCGGGAAAAATATTGGGAGTATGAGGCGGCCGCTGTGAAAGAATATTGGGTGATCGATCAACGGTTGAAGAGAATGGACCTTTATATCCTCGGTGAAGATCAAAAATACTTTGTTGCCCAAGAGCAGGACGGGAAGCTGTTTTCCAATGTCTTGCCAGGATTTTGGTTGAAACCGGAATGGCTTTGGCAACAACCGCTGCCGAGTGCATACGTGATCGCTCACGAGATCGGCATCTTCTAATATCAAGTTGATCTATTCAAAGACAAAACACTTAAATATCCCAAATAAGGCTTATTGAATTCAATCCAGTTTTTTACAATTCGTTTTCCCACCAATTTTACCATCGAGGGAGTAAGAGAGGGGAAATGCACCCCTTTTTTGTACAGGGCTTTTAGTAAGGACCCAATGGTCTCGAAAAATAAATTGATCGCCTCATGAATTGCATTCGTATATGAATAGAAATCAGTGAAACAATCAATCATGCCTTGCTGTAAGGCCATTGGTGTAAGATTTTTGGGCTGGAAAACAACATGCATGGCATCATAAAATTGCCAGTTTTTATGCAACAAGCGACCTTCGGCCTCGATTTTTTTGTAGAATACTGTTCCGGGAAGCGGAGTCAAAATCAGATACTGAACACTGGTCAACCCGCTCTCTTTGCAAAATTTCGAGGTTGATCTGAAAATCTCTTGATGATCGGAATCACAGCCAAACATGAACATGCCATGCACATTTATTCTGTTATCCCTGAATACTTTTATTGAATTTTTTATATCATCCACGGTTTGATTTTTTTTCATTTCTTGAAGACTTGCCGGGTTAATGGACTCAAATCCGATGTAGACGGTTTGGCACCCCGTTTCACGCATTTGAGCAATCAAGGCGCTGTCTCTACTTGCCTGTGCCCGCAATTGACACGACCATTTCATATGAATTTTGTTGGCCTGCAATTCATCGAGTAATTGCTTGGTCCGGTTTTTGTCGACGACAAAATGGTCATCGACGAAGAAGATCCAATACTTCTCGAATGTTTTTATTTCTTCCATGACCTTGCCGATACTTTTTGTTCTATAGCCACGTCCGAACATTTCCGTAACAGAGCAAAATGTGCAATTATAGGGACATCCTCTGGAAGTCATGATCGGCCAAACTTTTATGTGTTCCCCATTTTTCAAGAGGCGAAAATTGGGAATTGGGACGCTGTCTAAATCTTCGATTCTTTCGCCATACACCAGCTTGTCACTTATTTTGCCGCTCAATACCTCTAGAATTTTAGTTTCCGCTTCACCAATGAAGACCTGATCAAAATCGTTTATAACATCCTCAGGAATCATACTGGCATGTATTCCGCCAATAATCGTTCGCGCCTCAAGATTTTGCGATTTTCTAAGCTCTTTATATTCCCGGGCTATTTCCTTGCCTCTTTCTACCGTGGCGGTCATACAGCTTACACAAAGAATATCAGCCTCCACAAGCTCGTGCGCTTCGATCTTTCTGCCGAGAATGTTTTCATTCAAGATCATCACCTCATAGCCGGCTTTTTCAGCAATGGTGGCAAGATATAAAGGTCCGAGCATTGGTATGGTCATATATTTGGAAAAAACATTCGAATAAGAACCCATCGGTTCCACGAATATCACCCTGGTTTTTTTATTCATTTTTCGTAAATCCTCCTAAAGCTTCATTTTCGCGCGTAAATATTCCAAGATCAATAAGGACGTGCCAAAAACAACAAATGACATCGGCCATAATTTCATTGAAACGGTAAAAACCAACGTAAAAATCAAAAACAACCCGATAAAAGTCGTTGCAAAAAAATTGAATATGAGTTTTTGGTTGACAATCCCGATTGATAAAAAGCTGATTCCAATTAATCCCAGAAAGACAGGCCATAAAGTGCTAAGAGAGTGCCAGGAAGTGAAATTCAAATAATAAAAAAAAATCCCCAGAGAAAATATAAATGTACCGAGCCACAATAATGCTTCGTCCAGTTTATTTTTGTGTAAGAATAGCAGCCAAAATCCGCAGCCGGTGATGATCAAAAAAGCAGGCCAATGTATGGAAATCCCTCTTATAATTTTCAGATTTTCAAGTGTGAGTAATAAGCCAACGATAATCAGGATAATCGCGAGAAAAGATAGGGTTTTTTTAGTTTGCACAATTTTGAGTGAAGGATGAAGTCTATTTGTTGAATGGCTAATTTAACGTCTGATGATTTCCCCGGCAGTCGGAACTCCTCGATTCGCGAGAAATCTTGACGCAGCTTGTAATGAACAAAAACTCGCCCATCGAGGAGTCCGAGAGCCGGTTAAGGACTGATGGTCCTTTGGTCAAGCCCCGTTTACGTAAACGGGGTCGCGCTTTCAATCTACCTCTCAAGAGTGAAGTTAACGAACATATTGTAAAAGTCAAGAGGAATTTTTAACAGTTTTGTCCGAAAAGGTACAAAACAAGTGCCCTCGCCGGTTCATGTCGCGTACCCACGGGAGGGGAGCTTCGTCCATAAACAACAAAAATTTTCATTATTAAATTTGCGGCAAGAATCTTGCTATACATTATTCGTCATGGCAAGCTTATGCCTGTCTGCGATTTGTCCCAATCTTGAGAACGAGCATGATTGTCTTACCGGATAGGCATGGCGGTACAATAGTGTTATACTTTTTGACAAGTTTGTAGTTGGCATGATGAAAGCTTTAAAACTATACGAGCAATGACACGACGGGGAAAGCTTTTTCATCGGGTAGTGGCTGCTTCGCTTCTTGTCGGCTCTCTGGATGGTATAGAGGCGCTATTCGCCCAGCAGCACGCAAGCGAAAACCAGCGAGCGTTGTTCGATTCGTCAGCAGTGAGCTGGAGCCAAAGCGCCACCTATGAAATCGACCGGCTGCGACTCTTGCGCTGGCTCAATGCGCACCAGGATACTACCGCAGTGGATTTTTTTGCACAAGTCCAAGAGCTGCAACACGAGGCTGAGGCGTTCGCAAAACAACAGGATTATGTGACGGCCCAACTCATTCTCGATACGGCGCTGGAACTGACCGGACTGCATGGGGCTCCGATCGGTGCTGACGCAGAGAGTGGCTCAGTCGCTGCAGTTCCTGTTACTGGTTCGGAATCTTCCCCGGCTTTGCAGTGGCGTCGCGAGGTCGTAGTTGGCGTCGATCTCTGGCGGCAGGAGTTCGAGCTCGGCTTTACAGAGGAAGAAAGTCTGTTTGTTGACCGCGATGGCAATCCGTTTGTCGGCTTGCGAATCAGCCTGAATCACGACCCTGCGCTGCAGCCGCTTCCCTTGATATCAAACATTTCCAAATCGAGCGTTGTTCAAGAATCTCGTGCGTTGAATTTGGCCGCTTATGCGATGCTCAAATCCAGCCGTGATTATTATAGCGGCGAGCTGGAATTCAATGGCAGACAGTCGCTTGGCGGCCGGGCTTTTTGGCGCATCCAGAATCGTTTGGAGGGCACACGTTACCGACGTGATTTCAATTTGCAGTACTGGCAAAATCTGACCTCGGTGACAGCCTCAGCAGACGTCGGCAAGAATTTGCGCTTCGAGGTGGCTGATGAATTCCGGTTGCGCCGTTATCGCGAGCAAACCGAGTTCTACCCCAATTACATTCAGAATCAGGCAAGTTTTGGCGCCATTTTCAGTTCCGGATACACCACGCGACTGGATTCGCGTTATAACTATGTTGTTCGCGCTCATGCCTCGTGCCCGGCGGATGATTACATGGAGCATCGGATCGATGCATCCGTTTCCCAGAGCACGATGGCCAATTCTTCCATTTTGCTTGAAAACATCTGGCGCAACCGGATTTATCCCAACAATGTCGGCAGCAGCGCCTGCCGCAGAACCTATCAGAGCACCTATCAGGAAGAATACGCGCGTGCCGACTTGCGACTCGGTTTGAGCCAGGCGCTCGCGTTGCGGGTGGAAGGCGATTTTACCTTGCGCCAGCACAAGGTGCCGAGCGACTCCACGCCGGATTTTTTGAGCACCACCGTCAATCCGCAATTTCAATTCAGGCTTTTCTCGGATTTGCAAGTCAGTTTGGGTTATCTTTATCTTTTGCGTGTTTACGAAAAAGACATTATTCAAGTGGATCCATCAACCAGCATTAGTGAGACGAGCTATCCATTTTACGAGGATTATTATTCGCATGGCTTTACGGTGGGAATCGATTTGCTTCGCACGGATGGACTTTTATTTAGCGTCAATGAGATTTTCGAGGCCCGTACCTATCCCAACGCCACCGCCCAAAATATTCCTGGCTTTGGGCTTTATACCGACCGCAATATCAATTCGCTGTTGCTTTTTTTCTCCTGGAATTTTCTCCCGAAATGGCAAGCCAGCATGCTGGCCAATTTCGATGATGATCGCAGCCGGACTGAAAATCGAAGTGATTCCCGCAATACGCTTTTCTCCATCGACCTCAGTTATTCCTTCTGAGATTTTTGAAACCAAAAACCTTTACAAAGTTTTGTTTCGGACCAAACGGCACCAGCGATCGGTCGATGCGGTTGAAATCTTCATCTATTCTGCAACTTTGCCCGGCTTTTTCCGTTAATAAAGTCGCAGTGAAGAAAATGTCTTTGAGCTTGCGATCCTCTGTTGCACCCGTGGATTACAGTCATGGGTTTTCAAACTCGAGGAGGTCAGAAATGGTAATTAACAAAACTCGCATCCTGCTCGGTGGCGCCCTGCTCGTCATTGGCTTGTTGTCGCTTTTGAGCAATCTGAGGTTGTTTCATCTGAGCGAAACATACGTTGTGAGCTTGATTTTTGTGGGAACCGGCATTGTGCTCATGCAGCATGGCTGGCCTATTTACGGACAGGCAACGTCGCGAAAGTGGACATTTTATTTCGGCAGCGCGTTGGTTCTTGTAGGCGCCATGATTTTTATTGATGAGGCTCGATTTTTGCCGGATGAATTGATCGGCACAATTTGGCTCTGGCTGGGGGCTGGGTTTTTGTACCGAATTTATCACCGGAATCCCAAACACTGGTGGGTGTTGCTTTTTGCCGGTCCGCTGTTTACTCTCGGGTTTGTCGTATTGCTTTCCGGCATTGGCTGGTTGCGCGATGATACCGCCTGGGTATTGATCAATTTGGGCTTTGCTGCGACCTTGGCGTTTCTTTATTCCATCCGTTCGCCGGAGCGAAAATCGGACTGGGCGAAATATCCTGCTGTGGTTTTCTTCCTGATCGCGGTATTTATTCTGCTGGCGAAGCGACTCGAAGGCACGCTGCCGTTTGTGATTTCCGGACTGTTCATTCTTGCCGGCCTGTATTTGATTTACCGGACGGTGCGTGCCGACTTTGGTTCTTCGGGACAAGATCATCCCAATAATTCAACGGAATTGCCCCAGGTGAGCTGATCTCCTCATTTGCTTATTTTTTGCAAAACCGATCGGGCAGGTGGCCTGAAAACCATCTGCCCGATTTTTTCCGGGGAGAAGGACTCAATTGTAGAAAGTGCTTGACTTGTACACATTTTGTGCATACATTTTATTGCATGCGTTACCTATGGGATCCGAAGAAAGCGGCATCCAATTTGAAGAAACACGGGATTGATTTCGCGGATGCTGTTGGTGTCTTTGAGGATGATTGGGCGTTGACCCTTGAAGAACAGTACTTTGCAGGTGAGCAGCGTTATGTAAGTATTGGGACAGATTTTCTTGGATGTATAGTAGTCGTGGTTTACACATATCGAAATGACGACATCAGGATAATTTCAGCGCGACGAGCAACTAAACGAGAACGTGAAGCCTATGAAGGCAAAAGAGTATAATTTTGACAAGGCCAAACGTGGTGCGGTGGTGCCGGCCCCATCTCCATCCCATAAAACACGCATCACTATTCGTATTGATACAGATATTCTAAATTGGTTCCGTAGTCAGGTGCACAAAGCCGGTGGTGGTAATTATCAAACGCTCATCAATGAGGCATTACGAGAATATGTTCAGCATCGCGCGGCTAATTTTGAAACGACTTTGCGGAGAATAATTCGCGAAGAGCTGCATCCAAGAGCAACCAAGGCTCGGGCAGGAAGAAAATCCGTTATTAAACAAGCAGTTCCTGCCTAAACCAATCAGCGGGCTTTTGATTTTTTTTCAGTAACGTCAATCGGGCAGGTGGCCTGAAAACCATCTGCCCGATTTTATTTCGTTACCACCCTTGACTTTGGCGCGTTGCCATTGTTATATTTATTCAAATGAAAGATTCTGATTTTACCTCATCCGTTTTTTCCACTGAGACGCTGGCGCAAATCGTTTCGACGCGGCAATTTCGAGGAGCTTCGTCTGCAGACGATAGCAGAATTTTTCAACGTGGGCTGGTCTATTTGATTGCATGCGGGCATTTTGTCAATGATGTTTACACCGGTTTTCTATCGCCGCTGTTGCCACTATTGATGGAGCGCATGCAATTCCCCTTGAGTCGCGCCGGAATGCTGGCTTCGGTACTCTCGGCTTCGAGCTCGCTGTCACAGCCGATTTTTGGCGCGCTCAATGACCGGTTCAACAGGCGCTTTTTTGTTTTTTTGGCTCCACTCATTAGCGGCGTTTTTATTTGCAGCCTCGGCTACATTCCCGTGTACTGGATGCTGATTCCCATCCTCTTGCTTTGCGGTCTCGGCTCGGCGATCTTTCATCCCTCGGCGGCGGCGATGGTCGGTCGTGTCAGTGGCAATCGCAAAGAATGGGGCATGAGTCTTTTCGTTACTTCGGGAAATTTCGGTCATTCGCTGGCGCCATTGTTGGTCGTGCCAGTGGTTACTTATTTCGGATTGCGAAAGTTGCCGTTGTTGATTTTTCCGGCGATCCTGATGGCGTTCATGCTGTTTCGCCGATTGCCGGAACCTGAAACTCTTCTCGTGCAACCGAAGTTTTTTCTGTCCGGCCGGCAGAGGCACAGCCCACGCTTGCCGCTGTTTTTGCATTTCGCCATTTCGGTCTTGCGCTCATTAGTCATCAGCGGCTTCGGTACATTCATTCCGATCTACATGCACGCACATGGCTATTCGTTGTTTTCTGCCGGCGCAACGATCACCGTCTTTCAGGCCATCGGCGCGATCGGCGCTTTGCTCAGCGGTCATTTTGCGGCGCGCTTCGATCGCCGGCGTATCATTATGTTTTCGCTGTTAGCCGCTGTCCCATTGTTGGTGAGCTTTGTTTATTTCCCCGGAACACTTACCTTGCTCGCTTTGGCATTGAGCGGAATTCTGTTGTACTTTTCATTCCCGTTGAACGTTGTCATGGCGCAGGAGCTTTATCCGCACCGGGCCAGCATGGTATCCGCCCTGATGATCGGCGTGAGCTGGGGAAGCGCCGGCTTGATGATGACGCCGCTGGGATTTATTGCGGAAAAAGCCGGATTGCAAAATGCCTTATTGGCGTTGGCTTTGATTGGGGTGCTGGCTGGATTGATCGCATCGTTTTTGCCGAAAAAAGCGATCTAAAAAATGTATTGCAAGGCAACTTTATTCTACGTATATTGAATACCAGTAGTCATGCGCATAAGCCATACGCACCATCTAAAGGCGAGATCAATGATCCAATTATTCGACACCCGAGCTCCCAAGAAACCTGCAAATCTTAGCATCAACAGTGAGTTGCTGGCGAAAGCGCGCGAACTAAACATCAATCTTTCAGCGACTTTGGAAGCGGTGCTTATCGAGCAGCTCAAACAAAAACAACGTGCGCTTTGGCGTAAACAGAACGCCAAAGCGATACAAGCTTATAACCGTTTTGTCGAAGAGCAAGGCGTATTCAGCGATGAGCTGAGGAGCTTTTGATGAGCCAGTTTACTGTTTATGCCAACAAGAACGCCAGAACCAGAAAAACATTCCCCTGCTTGATAGATATTCATTCGGATCTTTTGGAGGGACTGCAAACAACTGTTGTCATTCCGCTGTGCAAGGCCTCGTAATTGAAAGATCAGATTATCACAAAGCTTTGTCCGATAGTTGAAATCAGCAGCGAGAAATTTGTCGCGATTAGCCAACAGCTAGCTGGCATAGATCGAAGCCAATTGGGCAAACCAATAACCAACCTTTCCAAAAACCGTACTCAATTTATCGCTGCTATCGATTTCATGATCTTGGGCATCTGACTAACTGTTAGAATTCAGCCATGCACCAGCATGACTCTCAAAACTTTGCGCTCCGCCAACTGCCAGCGGTGGAAAAAGTCTTGCAAGCTTCAACCATTCGCAAGCTGGCCGACCAATTGTCTCCTGCCATTCTCACCGATTGCGCACGGCAAGCCGTTGCAACTCTGCGAGAGCAATGGAAAAAAAATCCGCCTGCAGCGGCGAGTTCCGAAGCCGCCTTGCAGTACGCCGTGCAACTCACGCTGGCGGAAGCGCAGCAATTGTTGCGCATGAGCATGAAACGCGTCATCAACGGCACCGGCGTGATCCTGCATACAGGCTTGGGTCGCGCACTCTTATCACCTGCGGCACGGCAACATGCGCAAGAAATTCTTGCCGGCTATTGTAATCTTGAAATGGATTTGGAGACCGGGGAGCGCGGAGATCGCAATCTGCACATTGAAAAAATTCTTTGCCGGTTGACCGGCGCCGAAGCCGCTTGCGTCGTGAATAATAATGCGGCCGCAGTTCTTTTATCATTGAATACCATGGCGTTTCGCCGCGAAGTCATCATTTCGCGCGGTCAGCTTGTTGAGATTGGTGGCGCGTTCCGCATGCCGGAGGTGATTCGCAAGAGCGGCGCGAAAATGCTGGAAGTGGGAACCACCAATAAAACCAGGCTCAGCGATTACGCCGATGCGATCACACCCAAAACAGCGGCGCTGGTATGTGTTCACACGAGCAACTTTCGTGTCCTCGGTTTCACCGAGGAGGTGCCGCTCGACGAGCTGGTGAAGCTGGGAAAAGAAAAAAACGTGCCGGTTGTGCATGATCTTGGTGGTGGTGTGCTGCTGGATTTGCGTCAATGGGGCCTGCCGTATGAGCCAGTAGTCAGCGAAAGCATCAACGCTGGCGCCAGTCTCGTCACTTTTAGTGGCGACAAAGTTTTGGGTGGCCCGCAGGCTGGTTTGATCGTCGGCGAGAAAAACTGGGTCGTCAAGGTCAAGAAAAATCCGCTCATGCGGGCATTGCGTTGTGACAAAGTGACTCTGGCTTTGCTCGAAAGCACCCTCCGGCTTTTTTTACGGCCCGATCAGTTGGTGCAAACGCATCCGGTCTGGCGGATGCTGACCGAGAAAACTCAAGTGGTAAAAGCACGCGCCATGCATTTGCAGAAAGAGCTCTTGGAGAATTGTGCTCTGGTCAATGAAGCGATAGTCCGTCCATCAGAAGCAGAAGCTGGCAGCGGCGCTTTGCCGATTGAAAAAATTCCCAGTTTTGCCGTTGGCTTGCGTAGCTCAACCATTTCGGTCGCAGAGTTGGCAAAACGATTTCGTCTCTCTGCAGTGCCGGTTCTTGGATATATACGAGATGAGTATCTGTGGTTTGATGCGCGAACTATCAGTGATGACGAGATTCCGATTGTTGGACAGATGGCAAGGAATCTTGGATAAAAATCTGGATTGCAATGTGCATGCCATCAGAGCAACGAATAGTTTATAATTTGCATAAATTGATGTAAATTTGTTCAGTTCAAAAAACTGTGCCACGCGAGGAGAGGTTTAAAAATAATTTGCAAAAAGTCAAAAAGCACTTGACAAAAAGTCCAAAGTTTATATATTATAATGATGTGCTTAAAAAAACACCTTATTGTAATTACAATAATTTAATATATTTGCTTTATTGCGCCACCATAGCTCAGTTGGTAGAGCACCTCACTTGTAATGAGGATGTCGCGGGTTCGATTCCTGCTGGTGGCTCCTGGTGAACAGCAAAAGGCAAAAAAACAATTGCTGTTTGCCTTTTTCTGTTTGATTTTTATTGTTTCTGGAGAGGTTCCAGAGTGGCCAAATGGGGCAGACTGTAAATCTGCTGGCTATGCCTTCGGAGGTTCGAATCCTTCCCTCTCCACATGCTTGTTCCGTTGCAGTTGTGAATTTTGGAATCTTTGGAATCAGTGCATGAAGAGGCGAAGACAGGCATAAGTTTGGGCGGGAGTAACTCAGGCTACGCCTGTAGGGCTACGCCCGTGGGGCTGCGCCCGTAGGGTGGCAGAGTCATCCCGCTGGGTAGCGGAATTGGTCGCGGGTTCGGTGTCAAAAGGAAAGCGGCGGGAGTAACTCAGGTGGCAGAGTCACAGCCTTCCAAGCTGTTGGTCGCGGGTTCAAGTCCCGTCTCCCGCTCAGAGCAAGAATTGACTGCTCACGTAGCTCAGTCGGTAGAGCACTTCCTTGGTAAGGAAGAGGTCACCGGTTCAATCCCGGTCGTGAGCTCTTGCAGCAGAAGAAGTTTACCGCGTATTAATTATTTTTGCAATAGGCTAGAAGAAAATGAGAGAAATTATTACGCTTGAATGTGCTGAATGCAAGCGGCGAAATTATTCTACCACAAAAAACAAAAAAAAGCATACGGGAAGGGTGGAATTCAAGAAGCATTGTCCTTTCTGCAAGAAGCACACCGTGCATAAAGAGACGCGGTAACAAAAAGGGGCAAAGAGCAAATAGCAAACAAAGTCGCGTCCCGACTTACCTTAATCACGATAAATCCTGTTGCTACTTGCAATTTGCGATTTGTACAGGCCTGTAGCTCGAACTGGTTAGAGCGCCGGTCTCCAAAACCGGATGTTGGGGGTTCGAATCCCTCCAGGCCTGCTCGGTTTGTGGGAGACGGGGTGTTGTGTGTACAAAAATAAAAAGTCAAGGAGCAAGATGGCGCTCATCGATAAACCCAGACAATTTATCCGCGATGTCCGCGTTGAGATGTCGAAAGTGAGTTGGCCAACCCGCGAAGAACTGAAGGGATCGACAGGCGTGGTCATTGTTTTTTCGCTTCTCTTTGCGCTGTTCACTTTTGTGTCTGATCGAACGCTCTCAGCGTTGGTTAAGTTGCTGTTAATGACTCAATGAAACCGTTGAATGTTTAAACTGTGCCAGAAATAACTCAAAAAGAAGAGGCGACACCACAAAAAGAGCTGCCCGCCGCGAAATGGTATGCCATTCACGTTCTATCCGGTCATGAGCGCAAGGTGAAGGCTTATTTGGAGAATGAGGCCAAGGCGCTCGGCCTGACTGACCGCTTGAAAACCGTGCTGATTCCGGCCGAAGAAGTGACGGAGATGCGTGAGGGCAAAAAACGCGTCCGCAGCAAGACTTTCTTCCCTGGTTACATGTTGGTGGAAATGGTGTTGGATAAGGAAACTCAGTACCTCGTCACCAACACTCCCGGCGTGACCAATTTTGTCGGTCCCAAAAACACGCCGGTACCGTTGCGGCAGGAGGAAATTGATCGCATCCTCGGTCGGGTGCAAGAGAGTCGCGAGCGCGAGGTCTTGGCGGTGCCGTTCCGCGTTGGTGATCCGATCCGGGTTATCGATGGCCCATTTACCGACTTTACCGGTTTCATTGAGGAGCTCAACGAAGAAAAGAAAAAAGTCAAAGTAATGGTCAGCATCTTCGGGCGTTCAACGCCGGTAGAGCTGGATTTTCTGCAGGTGGAATTGGAGAAATAGCACAGGGTTCCGGGTTTCTCGATGACCAGAGGTTAAAGGGAAATTCGGGCTCAGTCAGCGAGACGAGACATGGCAAAAAAGGTTGTCACCCAAGTCAAACTACAAATCCCCGCGGGCCAGGCGAATCCTTCGCCTCCGGTGGGGCCGGCGTTGGGCCAGCATGGTGTGAATATTATGGAATTTTGCAAGCAATTCAACGCCAAAACTTCTGACAAACAGGGCCTCATCATTCCCGTGGTTATAACGATCTACTCTGATCGTTCTTTTACCTTTGTTCTCAAAACGCCACCGGCCTCGGTTCTTCTTGCCAAAGCCGCAGGCGTTGAAAAAGGTTCGGGAGAGCCCAATCGCAATAAAGTTGGCAAGGTCACCAGGGCACAAATCCGGCAAATTGCCGAGACGAAAATGAGTGATCTCAACGCCAATGATGTTGAAGCGGCCATCAAAATGGTTGAAGGAACTGCCCGCAGTATGGGCATCGAGATCGCAGCATAGAACAGAGGGCAACGCGCCAGGAGCAAAACGTACTCATTACAGACTTTTGCTCTGCTTCAGGCCCTCGGTCCGGAGCGCATAAATCGGGAAAGGTTAACATGAAGCACAGTCGTCGTTATCAAGAACTCCTGAAACACCTCGAGCCGGGAAAAGAGTACTCTTTGGAAGACGCCGTTAAATTGCTCAAGAAAACCGCCACCGCGAAATTTGACGAAACCGTGGAAGTGGCGGTGCGTTTGGGTGTGGATCCACGCCATGCCGATCAAGCCGTACGCGGCACCGTCGCGTTACCGTACGGCACCGGCAAAACCGTGCGCGTGTTGGTGCTCTGCAAAAGTGCCAAAGAGAAGGAAGCCAAGGACGCCGGTGCTGATTATGTCGGCTTTGATGAATATATCAAAAAAATAAATGAAGGCTGGTTTGATTTTGATGTCATGATTGCGACGCCCGATGTAATGGGTGAAGTCGGCAAGCTCGGCAAGATTCTTGGTCCGCGAGGACTCATGCCGAACCCCAAGAGCGGCACCGTGACCATCGATGTCGGCAAAGCGGTGAAGGAAGTCAAAGCCGGGAAGATCGAGTTCCGTGTTGATAAGACCGGCATTCTGCATGTGAACGTTGGCAAAGCCTCGTTTCCCGAGCAGCATCTTGTCGAAAACGTCCGGACTTTTATGGATACCGTCTTGCGGTTGAAGCCATCTTCGGCAAAGGGCCAATACATTCGGAGTGTGACGCTTTCGAGTACCATGGGTCCCGGTATTCCAGTCGATCGCAACGCCGTCACGGCGGAAGCAAAGAGTTAAGGACCTAATTCGAGAAATCATCATGGAGCAGACAAGAAACATTCGTCAGAATAAAGCCGAAACCGTTGCCTCGCTGAGTGCAAAGTTTGCCTCGGCAAAAAGTATTTTCCTGACTGATTATTCCGGCCTGACGGTTGAAGCAATGAACAACCTGCGGCGGAGCTTCCGCAAGTCCAATGTGGAATATTGGGTTGGTAAAAATACCCTGGTGCGTCTGGCTGCGGAGAAAACCGGCTATAAATCGCTTGTGCCCTATCTCGAGGGCCCGACGGCGCTGGCTTTTGCAATGAAAGAAGCAACTGCGCCGGCCAAAGTTATTTTGGATTTTTTGAGGAACAACCAAAAGCCAACGATCAAGGCCATCATTTTTGAAGGCCAATTTTTTGAGGCAAAACAAGCCGAAGCTATTTCCAAGCTGCCCACCCGCGAGGAAGTGCTGGCACAATTGATGGGTACGTTGAATGCGCCGCTCTATGGCCTGGTCAACAGCCTGCAGGGAATTTTGCGCAATTTCCTTTATGCGCTGCATGCGGTTGCGGACAAAAAAGAGAAGGCCGCCGGTGCTGCGCAGTAATTGACATCCTGGCACCGGCTACGCCTGTAGCGCTGCCAGCTTGTTGCCAATGGAATGAATGATTTAAAAACGATAAAGCACTCATCGAAGAAACAAACATTTTTGATTAAGGAGGATATGCAGTGTCTACGGCAGTGGCTTCCCCGAAGCAGGAAGAACTCCTGCATGCGATTGAGAACATGACGGTTCTCGAGTTATCGAATCTGGTGAAAGCAATTGAAGAACGTTTTGGCGTCAAGGCTGCCGCGCCGATGGTGGCCGTGCCGCAAGCCGGAACCGGCGCTCCCTCTGCGCCCGCGGCTCCCCAAGCGGAAGAACAGACCGAATTCAACGTCATCCTGGCCAGCGCAGGCGCCAACAAGATCAACGTTATCAAAGTAGTTCGCACGCTTACCAATCTTGGCTTGAAGGAGGCGAAAGACTTGGTGGATAGCGCTCCGAAGCCGATCAAGGAAGGCGTAAGCAAAGAAGAAGCGCAACAGATCAAGGCCAAGTTGGAAGAGGCGGGCGCAACAGTTGAAATTAAGTAGGGCTTGTCATTCAGCAAGTTGCGCTTCATATATTAATGAAAGCCTTTTTGCGTGTTGCGCACTACCATCGGTATAATCAAAAGGGTTTTCTCTCAAAGCGCAGTCGGCGAAATGACAGGGGATGGGTAAATTGCGGTGCCGAGTAGTAAAAATTATTAAGTGAGCCTCCAATGTCTGCAAATTTACAGCGTAGATCATTCTCGAAGCTGAGCAGAGTTATTGATCTGCCCGACTTGTTGGATATCCAGCTCAAGTCGTTCAATGACTTCATACAGCCTGATGTTGAGCCTTCGCAACGCACCAACAAAGGGCTGCAAGCGGTGTTCAACAGTATTTTCCCGATTTATGACAGCCGGGAGAATTTTTGTCTAGAGTTCGTGGAATTCTACATCGAAAAACCCAAGTACGATGTAAATGAATGTCAGGAACGTGGCGTCACTTATTCGGTTCCGCTGAAGGCCAAATTACGGCTGTCGGCCAAGGATGACAACGACGACAGTTATGGTGAAACCACCGAGCAGGTGGTCTATCTTGGCAACATTCCGTACATGACCAACCGCGGAACGTTCATCATCAATGGCGCCGAGCGGATCGTCGTGAGCCAGTTGCATCGTTCGCCGGGCGTCTTTTTTGATGAATTGAAGCACCCCAATGGCACCAAGATGTTTGCCGCGCGCATTATTCCTTTGCGCGGATCGTGGGTTGAGTTTACCACTGACATCAATGATGTCATGTACGTTTATATCGACCGTCGCAAGAAATTTCCGGTGACCACCCTGCTGCGCGCGCTTGGTTATGCCACGGATCGCGACCTGCTCGAGCTTTTTGATCTCGTCGAAGAGGTTAAAGTTTCCGATTCACAAATTAAAAAATATCTCGGCTGCCAGTCAATTGCGGATGTCGTGGATCGCGAAACTGGCGAAGTGCTTTTGGAGAAGGATGCTGAGCTGACCGAGGAAGCACTGGAGCGTTTGAAAAAGGCCAGGGTCGACACCCTCAAGTTGTTGCGGTTGGCCGAGGGCACGTATGGACCTGAAGTCATCTCCAACACCCTTCGCCGTGATAGTGCCAAGACCCAGGAAGACGCACTGGAAACGATTTATCGACAACTGCGCGCGGGTGATGCGCCGGATCTGGACACCGCCAAGCAATTGCTCGAGCGCTTGTTTTTCAATCCAAAGCGTTATGATCTTGGCGACGTCGGACGTTACCGACTCAACAAGAAGCTGGGCTTGAACATTCCGCAGGAAACGACCGTGCTGACGCGAGAAGATATTATTGCGATCATCAAGTATCTTCTTGACATGCGCAACGGCCATCGTTCAGCTGATGATATCGATCATCTCGGCAACCGCCGCATTCGCACCGTTGGCGAGCAGCTCGCGCAGCAGATGAGCCTTGGCCTATCACGCATGGCGCGCACCATCAAAGAGCGCATGAACCTACGTGACAGCGAGAAACTCACGCCGCAAGATCTCGTCAATGCCCGCACCATTATCTCGGTCATCAACACCTTCTTTGGCACCAGCCAGCTTTCCCAATTCATGGATCAAACCAACCCATTAGCCGAGTTGACACACAAACGGCGCCTGTCCGCCCTCGGTCCCGGTGGTTTGACGCGTGAACGTGCCGGCTTCGAGGTGCGGGATGTGCATTACACGCATTATGGCCGCTTGTGCCCGATTGAAACGCCGGAAGGTCCGAACATCGGCTTGATCTCTTCCCTGACAACTTTCGCGCGCATCAACGATTTCGGCTTCATTGAAAGCCCATATCGCAAGGTGGTCAATGGTCGCGTGTTGAATGAGATCGAATATCTTTCCGCCGACGACGAGGATCAGTATATCATTGCGCAAGCCAACGCCCCGATTGACGCCAAGGGGAATTTCGTCAGTGATCGCGTCAAAGCGAGAATCAAGGGTGAATTCCCGGTCGTGCAGCCGAGCGAGGTCAACTACATGGATGTTTCACCCAACCAGATCGTTTCCGCTGCAGCGGCATTGATCCCGTTCCTGGAGCATGACGACGCCAACCGCGCGTTGATGGGCTCGAACATGCAGCGCCAGGCCGTGCCGCTTCTGACGCCGGAGGCGCCCTGGGTCGGTACCGGCATGGAAGAGAAGGTTGCCCGTGATTCGCGCGCGATGATCATATCCGAGCATGATGGTGTGGTTGAGCATGTTGCCGCCGATCGCATTGTCATCCGTAAAGACCCACCGGCCGGCCGGGGCAAGAAATACGATCTGGAGAGCCTGCTGAATTTTGACGAAGATGACTTGGTGATCTATCGCTGCACTAAATTCATGCGAACCAACCAGGGTACCTGCATCAATCAACGCCCGATTGTCAAGGTCGGTGATCGCATTACCAAAGGGCAAGTGCTCGCAGATGGATGCTCCACGCAGGGAGGCAGACTGGCCCTGGGTCGCAACGTGTTGGTGGCGTTCATGCCGTGGCGTGGTTACAACTTTGAGGACGCCATCGTCATCTCCGAGCGCGTGGTGCAAAAAGATATTTACACCTCGATTCATATTGAAGAATTCGAGTTGCAGGTGCGCGACACCAAACGCGGCGAGGAAGAGCTGACGCGCGAAATCCCCAACGTTTCCGAAGAGGCCACCAAAGATTTGGATGAAAACGGCATCATTCGCGTCGGTGCAGAAGTGCAGGCTGGTGATATCCTTGTTGGCAAGGTGACGCCCAAAGGCGAGACCGACCCGACACCAGAAGAAAAATTGCTCAAAGCAATTTTTGGAGAAAAGGCTGGGGATGTCAAAGACGCCTCGTTGAAAGCACCGCCGGGATTGAAGGGCATTGTGATTGATGCCAAGCTCTTTTCGCGCAAGAAGAAAGATGCGAAGTCCAAGCGCCAGGACAAGAAAAAGCTGGATGAGATTGAAGAATGGGCTGCCAGCGAGCTCAAACGTGTTGAAAAACTGCGCGATGAGAAGTTGACCCAGCTCTTGACCGGTGAGACTTCGGCCACGATTCGCCATATTAAAGATGGCAAGGTGATCATCCGCGCCGGCACGGAATTGACGGAGGAGCGTTTGGCGGAGCTCGACTTTGACAAGCTCGATCGCAGTGAAGGCTGGACCGAAAAGAAAAAGGTCAATGAGACAGTCGATCTGATTTTCGATGCCTATGAGAAGAAGGTCAAAGACATCAATGACGAATATGAGCGTCGTAAGCTGAAGATCACGGTTGGCGATGAATTGCCCCCGGGCATCGTGCAACTCGCCAAGGTCTATGTTGCCAAGCGGCGCAAATTGATGGTCGGCGATAAAATGGCCGGCCGGCATGGAAACAAGGGCGTCGTCGCGAAGATCGTTCCGATCGAAGACATGCCGCATCTGCCGGATGGAACCCCGGTTGACATTGTGCTGAATCCGCTCGGCGTGCCGTCGCGTATGAACCTTGGCCAAATCTTCGAAACCAATCTTGGGTGGGCGGCTTCCAAACTTGGCATCGGTTATGACACACCAGTGTTTGATGGTGCCACTCATGAGGAGGTTATTGAAGAATTGCGCCGGGCTGGGCTGCCCGAGAATGGCAAGATCCAACTCTATGATGGCCGCACCGGCGAGCCGTTTGCCGAGCCTGTGACTGTCGGTTACATTTATATGATGAAGCTCTCGCACCTGGTCGAAGACAAAATTCACGCACGCTCGATCGGGCCTTATTCGCTCATTACACAACAGCCTTTGGGCGGCAAGGCACAATTTGGCGGCCAGCGCTTCGGTGAAATGGAAGTGTGGGCGCTCGAAGCTTACGGCGCCGCGCATACCTTGCAGGAGATTTTGACTGTGAAGTCTGACGATGTGCGCGGCCGCTCGAAAGTCTATGAAGCAATTGTCAAAGGTGACAACTTGCCCGAGCCGGGCTTGCCGGAATCTTTCAACGTGTTGATTCGCGAATTACAAGGCCTGGGTCTGGATGTGGAATTGCTTGATGAGGGTGAGAACGGAAAGCTGTGATTCCCACGGGCGCCGTAGGGAGTCCGTCTGGACAATAATGAGCTAGATTGAAAAACCACGATTCTTACTCTTACTCATACATGCTTGTGCTGATTGGTAACAGCGAGCAACCATGCTTGCATGGAGTACCAGTAAGAACCAAGTAAACTCCATAAGTTTTTGGAGGTGTGATCTTGATAGGTTTTGCCAAACAAGAAACAGCAGCCCGCCGTAATTTTGGTTCGATTGCCATCCGGCTGGCTTCACCGGATAAAATTCTGGAACGGTCGCATGGCGAGGTGACCAAACCGGAAACCATCAATTACCGCTCTTTCAAGCCGGAAAAGGACGGCCTGTTTTGTGAAAAGATTTTCGGGCCGGTGCGCGATTGGGAATGTCATTGCGGCAAATACAAACGCATTCGTTACAAGGGCATCGTTTGTGACCGTTGCGGCGTCGAGGTGACCAACAAGTCCGTCCGCCGTGAGCGCATGGGCCATATTTTCCTGGCCGTGCCGATTGTCCATATTTGGTATTGGAAGTCACTGCCCTCGAAAATCGGCTATCTCTTGGGCATCGGGATCAAAGACCTCGAGCGGATCATCTACTACGAATCGTATGTGGTGATTCAACCCGGCAACAGTGGCCTGAAGGAAAAAACCCTCATCAGTGAGGAAGAGTATTTCCGCATCACCAGTGAAAATCCGGAAATGACCGAGGGCCCCGAGGATGACCCCAATCGTTTTGTTGCAAAAATTGGCGGCGAGGCCATTCTCGAGCTGTTGAAGCGTACGGATGTTGACAAACTCTCGGCAGAATTGCGTGCGCAAGTCAAACTTGAAACTTCCTTCCAGCGCAAGGCTGACGCGCTCAAACGGCTGAAAGTAGTCGAAGCTTTCAAGAAGAGCGGCAACAAGCCGGAGTGGATGGTGATGTCGGTAATTCCGGTCATTCCACCGGAGTTACGTCCGCTCGTGCCGCTGGAAGGGGGGCGCTTCGCCACTTCGGATTTGAATGATCTTTATCGCCGTGTCATCATTCGCAACAATCGTCTCAAGAAGCTGAAGGAGATCAAGGCACCGGAAGTGATTTTGCGCAATGAGAAGCGCATGCTGCAAGAGGCAGTCGATGCGCTCTTTGACAACGGCCGCAAGACGGCAGCGGTGCGGGGCGACGGTAACCGGCCGCTAAAGTCACTTTCCGACATGTTACGCGGCAAGCAGGGCCGTTTCCGCCAGAACCTGCTTGGAAAACGCATTGACTACTCTGGTCGCTCGGTGATCGTGGTTGGCCCCGAGCTGAAACTACATCAGTGCGGTTTACCGAAGGACATGGCACTCGAGCTGTTCAAGCCATTTGTCATCCGCAAGCTGGTTGAGCGTGGCATTGCCAAAACCGTCAAGAGTGCGAAAAAACTGGTGGATCGGCGCGATACCAGTGTGTGGGATATTCTCGAGGAGATCATTGAAGATCATCCGGTTTTGCTCAATCGGGCGCCGACTCTGCACCGTCTCGGCATCCAGGCGTTTCAGCCGTTGCTGATCGAAGGCAAGGCCATTCAAATTCATCCGCTGGTTTGCGCGGCATTCAATGCGGACTTCGACGGTGACCAGATGGCCGTGCACGTGCCGCTTTCTTATTATGCGCAGGTGGAAGCACGCATATTGATGCTCTCGAGCCATAATATTCTTTCACCGGCCAGTGGCCGCCCCCTGGCCATCCCCAGCCAGGACGTCGTCTTGGGTATTTATTACCTGACGAAAGTGAAGAATGGCGATCTTGGTGAAGGCAAGTTGTTTGCGAATCCCGACGAAGTCAACATTGCCTACAATGACGGCAAAGTCGGTTTGCATGCCCGCATCAAAGTGCGCATCGATGGCAAGCTGGTGGAGACCACGGTTGGCCGTGTCATTTTCAATCGCATCATGCCCAAGGAGATTGGTTTTGTCAACGAGCTGCTCACCAAAAAGCGCATGGAAGAATTGGTGTCGCAGATTTACAAGCAGCTCGGTAACTATCGCACGGCGCTGTTTCTCGACGAGCTGAAAGCAATCGGATTCCACTTTGCAATGCGCGCCGGGGTGACGGTGGGCATTGAGGACGTCATCATTCCGGAAGAAAAGCAAGCCTCTCTTGATTCTGCATTCAAGCGGACGCAGGTCATTCAATCGCAATACGAAAAAGGCGTTATTACGGATGGTGAGCGTTACAACAAGATTATCGATATTTGGACGCACACCACGAGCGATGTTGCCGACAAAATGTTCAACCGCCTGAAGAATGATCGTCAGGGTTTCAACCCGATTTTCATGATGGCAGACTCCGGCGCGCGTGGTTCCAAGGAGCAAATCCGTCAGCTCGCCGGCATGCGTGGATTGATGGCCAAGCCGCAAAAGAAGATGACCGGGCAGATGGGGGAAATCATCGAGAACCCCATTACTGCGAATTTCCGCGAGGGGTTGTCGGTGTTGGAGTATTTTATTTCCACGCACGGTGCGCGCAAGGGATTGGCAGACACCGCCTTGAAGACCGCTGACGCCGGTTATTTGACTCGCCGGCTCGTCGATGTGGCGCAGGATATGATTATCTCCATGGACGATTGTGGCACCATTTTGGGCTTGCGTATTGGCGATCTAAAAGAGGGCGAGGAGATTATCGAACCATTGCGTGATCGCATTCTCGGTCGCGTTGCGGCAGAAGATGTGTACGATCCTGACACCGGTGATGTGATTATCCAGGCGGGTGATCTGATTGAAGAGGATGACGCCGAAAGGATCGCCACCGCCGGCATCGAGACGGTTTATATCCGTTCCGTATTGACCTGCGAAGCGGCTCGCGGCGTTTGCGCCAAATGCTATGGCCGCAATTTGGCGACTGGGAAAATGGTCGATCTGGGCGAAGCGATTGGAGTGATGGCGGCGCAGTCGATCGGCGAGCCAGGAACCCAGCTTACGCTGCGAACTTTCCACATTGGTGGCACAGCTTCGCGCATTGCCGCCCAGTCGCAGGTGCAAGCCAAGACGGAGGGACGTGTCGGATTTGAGAATGTCAAGTTCATTGTCCAAGATGATGGAACGACGATTGCCGTCGGCCGCAATGGCAAGTTGAAGATCATCGACGAGAACAATCGCGTCACCGCGCAGTACGTCATTCCGTACGGTGCGAATATTCTGGTCAAGGAAGACGATCATGTGCAGGTTGGCCAGGTGATGTTCCGTTGGGACCCGTACACCGCGAGTATTCTCTCGAACCATGACGGCATCGTCAGGTTTGTCGATGTGAAAGAGAACGTCACCATGCGGGAGGAGTTGGACGAGACCACCGGTCTGAAGCAGCGTGTGATCATCGATACCCGTCTGCGCAACTTGAGCCCGCAAATTCATATTGTTGACGACAGTGGCAAAAAATTGAGCAGTTATATTCTGCCGACACGTTCGTACCTGCTGGTACATGATGACGAGCGTGTCAAAGCCGGACAGGTGCTGGTGAAGATACCTCGCGAAATTGCCAAGACGCGTGACATCACAGGTGGTCTGCCGCGGGTGGCAGAATTGTTTGAAGCGCGCCGTCCGAAAGAGCCTGCGATTGTCAGCGAAATTGACGGTATCGTCAAATTTGGCGAAATCCGGCGCGGCATCCGCAAGATTACCGTCGTTTCGCATGACGGCAAGGATGAAAAAGTTTATCAGATTCCTTACGGCAAGCATGTGCTGGTGCATGACGGCGATTTTGTGCAGGCCGGTGAAAAACTCTCGGAAGGATCGGTGGCGCCACAAGACATTCTCAACATCATGGGGCCAAACAAAGTTCAAGAATATCTGGTGAATGAGATTCAGGAAGTGTATCGCTTGCAGGGCGTGCGCATCAACGACAAGCACATTGAAGTCATCGTGCGCCAAATGTTGCAGAAAGTAAAGATTGAAGATCCCGGCGATACCGAGTATCTCGAGGGCGAGCAGGTCGACAAGCTGCGCTTCTTGCAGCACAACGAGGAGATTCGTGACAAGGTGGTGATCACGGACTGCGGGGACTCCAAGCTCAAGAAGGACGCACTTTATGACCGCAGCGAAGTGGAGAAAATCAATGAAAAGTTGGCGAAGAGCGACAAGCATCAGGCGCAATATCGCCCGGCGCAACCGGCAACTTTCCAGCCACTGTTGCTGGGCATCACCAAAGCCTCGCTGACAACCGAGAGTTTCATCTCTGCCGCCTCATTCCAGGAAACTACGCGGGTTTTGACTGAGGCGTCGGTGGCAGGCAAGGTCGATAACCTGCTCGGCTTGAAAGAAAACGTGATTATGGGCAATTTGATTCCGGCTGGAACCGGCCTAAATAAATACAGGCGCCTGCGCATCTCCACAGACGGTCAGATGGGTGAGATGTCGGAGACGTTGCAAACCGCGGTTGGTTGAGACTTCGAAGAGCATGGCCATTCCCGTAATCCAATATTTTCTGATGGATGCAGGGAAAAAAAGAAGCAATTTATTAAATTATGGCAACAAGTCTGAAATTGTTTCATTTGGCTTATAATTCGGTTCAATTGCCAGTAAGCAACTGCGCGTGCAAAGATTGTGCAAAAATGTGAAAAAAAACGTTGCTTTTTTAAATAAGGTTAGTTATATTTTTTGTTTGTGTAATTGTAAGGAGGTTTTTTGCCGACTATTAACCAATTGATTCGTTTAGGGCGAGAACGGCTGCGGCGTAAAACAAAGACGCCGGCATTAACAGGAGCCCCGCAACGCCGGGGTGTGTGTACACGCGTTTACACGACAACTCCGAAAAAGCCTAACTCGGCCTTGCGAAAAGTGGCCCGCGTGCGACTGTCTAACAGTTATGAAGTGACCGCCTATATTCCTGGCGAGGGGCACAATTTGCAGGAGCACTCGATTGTGCTGATTCGTGGCGGCCGTGTGAAAGATTTACCGGGTGTACGTTACCACATCATTCGTGGTGTCTACGACACCGGTGGTGTAAATGATCGCATGCAGGGACGCTCCAAATATGGAACCAAACGCAAGAAAGCAGCGGCATGACACTGGCTGTGCCCGCAGAGTGGCCGCCTCTGTCAGACCATTGGCACGGATCTGATCATACAGCAACTTATGAGAAGAAAAAGAGCAGAGATACGAGAAGTACTGCCGGACCCGAAGTTCAACAGTACCGTGGTAACGAGATTCATCAATGGTTTGATGCGTGCAGGCAAGCGCAGCCTGTCTGAGCGGATTTTTTATAAAGCCATTGATCTCGTTGGCCAGCGAACTGGTAAACAGGGTCTGGATATTTTTTATAAGGCGATTGAAAATTGCAAGCCATTGTTGCAAGTCAAGTCACGGCGTGTTGGTGGTGCCAACTATCAAGTACCTGTCGAGGTTTCGCCAGAGCGCCGGCAGGCACTGGCGATTCGTTGGTTGATCACTTATGCCCGCGAGCGCGGTGAAAAAACCATGTCCGAAAAGCTGGCTTCCGAGCTTATCGCTGCCTCGAACAATGAGGGCAACGCCATCAAGAAAAAAGAGGACACGCACAAGATGGCGGAAGCCAATAAAGCCTTTGCACATTTTCGCTGGTAAATTTTTTGAAGAAGTAACCTCGAAGTAATAATCTGTTTTCTCCATATCCTCAGGAGAAGGTTGCTTCATGGTTTTCTCTTGATGCGTTATGGAGTTTTTTTATGCCTAAAAATAACGACAACTTCGATCTAAAAAGAATTCGCAATATCGGCATCATGGCCCACATCGATGCCGGCAAGACGACCACGACCGAGCGCATTCTTTACTATACGGGCAAGATCCACCGCCTCGGTGATGTGGATGACGGCTCCACGACAACCGACTGGATGGAGCAGGAGAAAGAACGCGGTATTACGATTACCTCCGCCGCCATCACCTGCTCCTGGAAGGATCACACCATTAATATTATCGACACTCCTGGCCATGTTGACTTCACCATCGAAGTCGAACGTTCCCTGCGTGTGTTGGATGGCGCCATTGCCTTGTTTTGTGCCGTTGGTGGTGTCGAGCCGCAATCCGAAACCGTTTGGCGCCAGGCCGATCGCTACCGGGTGCCGCGCATCGCTTTCATCAACAAAATGGATCGCGTGGGCGCCGATTTTTATGGTGCCGTTAAAATGATTCGTGAGCGCCTCGGTGCGCATGCGGTGCCGATTCAAATTCCGATGGGAGATGGCGATCTCTTTACCGGCGTCATCGATCTTATCAAGATGAAGTCGATCATTTACAAGGATGATACGCTCGGCGCCCAGTGGGAAGAGTTTGATATTCCGAAAGAGTTGCTGCCGCAAGCGAGGGAATATCGCACGCACATGCTCGAAGCCGTTTCGGAATACGATGACACGTTGCTGGAAAAGTACCTGCATGATCTGCCAATTACGGAAGAAGAAATTCGGCTGGCCATTCGTAAAGCCACAATTGACGTGAGTGTGGTACCGGTGCTCTGTGGCGCCTCGTTTAGAAACAAGGGTGTGCAGCCGCTGTTGGACGCGGTGAATTATTATTTGCCCTCGCCGCTTGATATGCCGGATACCAAGGGAATCCATCCCAAAACCCAGGAAGAAATCATTCGCAAGCCTGATCCTGAAGCGCCGTTGGCGGCGCTTGCCTTCAAAATCATGAGCGATCCCTATGTGGGCAAGTTGACGTATTTCCGAATTTATTCGGGAACGGTCGAAGCGGGAAGTTACGTCTATAACAGCAGTCTCGGCAAAAGAGAGCGGATCGGGCGTTTGCTGCGCATGCATGCGGATAAACGCGAAGACATCAAACAGGCGTATGCCGGCGACATTGTGGCCGCCGTGGGCTTAAAGGATACCAGAACCGGCCACACGCTCTGTGCAGAGAACAAGCAAATTATTCTCGAATCCATGCATTTCCCGGAGCCGGTAATTTCCGTAGCCATCGAGCCGAAGACCAAAGCGGATCAGGACCGGCTGGGCGAGTCGTTGAACAAACTTGCAGAGGAAGATCCGACATTCAAAGTTCGGGCGGATGAAGAGACCGGCCAAACCTTGATCTCCGGCATGGGTGAGTTGCATCTGGAGATTCTGGTTGATCGGTTGCTGCGTGAATTCAAAGTGCATGCGCATGTTGGCAAGCCCCAGGTGGCTTATAAAGAGACCATTCGCAAGAAGGTTCAGGCCGAGGGTAAGTTTGTGCACCAATCCGGCGGCCGCGGCCAGTATGGGCATGTGGTTATCGAGATCGAGCCAAGCGAACCCGGCAAAGGATTTGAGTTTGAGAGCAAAATCGTTGGCGGCGTTATCCCCAAGGAATATATCAAGCCGACCATGGAGGGAATTCGACAGGCCATGCAAACGGGTGTACTGGCGGGTTATCCGATGGTCGACATCAAAGCGACCTTGTTGGATGGCTCTTATCATGAAGTCGACTCCTCGGAAATGGCCTTCAAGATCGCTGGGTCAATGGCTTTTAAGGAAGCGGCCAAGAAGGCAGAGCCGGTGTTGTTGGAACCGTTGATGGATGTCGAGGTGGTGGTTCCAGAGGAATACTTGGGGCAGGTTATGGGTGATTTGAATTCCAGACGGGGTCGCATTCGGGGTTTCGTGCCCCGGCGTGATGCTCAAGTGGTGGCGGCCTCTGTTCCGTTGGGTGAAATGTTTGGTTATGCGACGACGCTGCGTTCGCTGACCCAGGGACGTGCAATTTATACCATGCAATTTTCGCATTACGCGCCAGTGCCGCAGGCGTTGGCTGAGAGTCTGACCGAGAGTAAAGTTACCTCGGTCAAATAAATTGGTTCGACTAATTACTTAAATTTCGGAAACAAGTTACTTACGCAAAGTTTTATCGGGAGGCTGATTCATGGCTAAACAGAAATTTGAGCGCACCAAGCCGCATCTCAATGTCGGGACAATTGGTCACGTCGACCATGGCAAGACGACCTTGACTGCTGCGATCACTTTGGTGCTTTCGAAACGCGGCCTTGCTCAGTACCGTAGCTATGATTCAATTGACAACGCTCCGGAAGAGAAGGCGCGCGGTATCACCATCAACACCGCTCACGTCGAATATGAGACCGAAAAGCGTCACTATGCGCACGTGGACTGCCCTGGTCACGCGGATTATGTGAAGAACATGATCACGGGTGCGGCCCAGATGGACGGCGCGATCCTGGTGGTCGGCGCTGACGATGGCCCCATGCCCCAGACCCGCGAGCACATTTTGCTGGCCCGGCAGGTCGGTGTACCCAATATCGTGGTGTTTTTGAACAAAGTTGACAAAGTCGACGACCCGGAATTGCTTGATCTGGTCGAGTTGGAACTGCGGGATTTGCTCAAAGAATACGAGTTCCCCGGCGATGAAATTCCGATTATTCGTGGCAGCGCCCTGGAAGCATTGACGCACCCCGATGATCCGGTCAAAAACAAGTGTATTATTGACTTGATGAATGAGGTCGACAGGTATTTCCCCCTGCCGCAGCGCGAGGTTGACAAACCTTTCCTGATGCCGGTGGAGGACGTGTTCTCCATCACCGGCCGCGGCACGGTCGGAACCGGTCGTATCGAGCGCGGTCGCATCCGAGTCGGCGACGAAGTGGAGATTGTTGGTTTGGGTGCCAAACGCAAGAGTGTGGTCACGGGCGTTGAAATGTTTCGCAAGCTGCTTGATGTTGGCGAAGCCGGTGACAATGTCGGTCTGCTGTTGCGTGGTGTTGAAAAAGATGAACTGGAGCGGGGTATGGTGATCGCAGCGCCAGGCTCGATCACGCCGCATACCAAGTTCACCTCTGAAGTCTACGTCCTCAAGAAAGAAGAAGGTGGCCGCCATACGCCGTTCTTCAATGGCTATCGCCCACAGTTCTATTTCCGTACCACGGACGTCACCGGCGTCATCAAATTGCCCCAGGGTGTCGAGATGGTGATGCCCGGCGATAACATCAGGATGGAGATTGAGCTGATTTCTCCAATCGCCATGGAAGAAAGCTTGCGATTTGCAGTTCGTGAAGGTGGTCGCACTGTCGGCGCAGGCGTTGTGGCCAAGATTTTGGAATAGCCCTGCGGTTATTGGCTATCACCCCGGAAGAATGGGCATTTGCAAACAGCGATGCCTATTATTCTGTTGAGAAAGTAGTGAAGTCGGACCCTTGCATGCCCGATTTTGAAACGGCGAAGCAGTTTGCTGCCTCAGGCCGACTTCACTCGGAAGGTGACATTACAGCAGTTCGGAGCGCAAGTCTGTGGTAGGTCAAAAAATTCGCATCAAACTCAAAGCGTACGATCACCGGTTGATCGACAAGTCAACTGACAAGATCATTCGCACCGCCAAACAAACGGGCGCGATGATTTCCGGTCCGATTCCATTGCCGACGAATCGTTCCGTCTTTACCGTTCTACGTTCGCCACATGTGGACAAAAAGTCGCGCGAGCAATTTGAGACCCGCATACACAAACGGCTGATCGACATTCTCAACTCAACCCCTAAAACTGTCGATGCCTTGATGAAGCTCGAATTGCCAGCCGGGGTCGATGTTGAAATCAAAGTTTGACAAAGAGCATGAGTGGATTAATAGGCAGAAAATTGGGCATGACCCGCATCTTTGACGAAAAGGGCAATGATGTGCAGGTCAGTGTGATTCAAACCGGCCCCTGTTATGTTACCGAAATTCGCACCAAGGAGAAGCACGGCTACGATGCGCTTCAGCTTGGTTTCGAGGAGAAGCGTGACAAAAGCGTGAAGAAGCCGGAACGCGGCCATTATCTCAAAGCCGGCGTCAAGCCCATGCAGTATGTGCGAGAATTCCGCACTTTCGACATCAGCCAATACAAGCTTGGCGATATGGTCAAAGCCGACATTTTCCAGGTCGGTGACAAGGTGAAGGTGACTGGAATCTCAAAAGGCAAAGGCTTCCAGGGTGTGGTCAAACGCCATCATTTCGGCGGCGGTCCGGTCACGCATGGCGAAAGCGACCGCACACGAGCTCCGGGCTCTTTGGGAGGCAGTTCGTATCCCTCCCGCGTGCTGAAGGGCTTGCGCATGGCCGGCCGCATGGGTAATGAGCGCGTCACCGTTCGCAACCTGAAAGTCGTGCGGGTCGATGTGGAAAATAACATCGTGATGGTGCGTGGTGGTATTCCCGGCCCACGCAACAGTGTGGTGTTGGTCTCGAAGTGAAGGGTTGATATGTTGGCCGTGGTGCTTGAGGGCGAAGACTTTCGGCACCGTTACTTGCTTTGGTAAAAAGATTGTGTATTGAACCATCAGCCCCGACGGGTGTCGCCGAAAGGGGCTGCGACGAAGAGATATTATGCAGGTCGACGTTTATACAAAAGACGGGCAGAAATCGGGCAGAACCGTGGAGTTGCCGGATAATGTTTTTGGCATTGCGCCCAACGAACACGTGGTTTACCTGGCGGTGAAAGCCTATATGGCGAATCAGCGTCAGGGGACCCACATGACGAAAAACCGCAAGCTGGTGCGTGGTGGTGGCAAGAAACCCTGGCGGCAGAAAGGTCGTGGTGTGGCGCGCGCCGGAACAACCCGTTCGCCTCTGTGGGTCGGCGGTGGTCGGGTTTTTGGCCCGGTTCCGCGGGACTACGACCAGAAGGTGAATAAGAAATCCAGCCGTTTGGCCAGAAAATCAGTCCTCTCGAATAAACTCAAAGACGGGCAACTGACGGTTGTCGAAGATTTCACCATTGAAAGTGGCCAGACCAAGGACATGATTGCCGTTCTCAAGAATTTTTCGGCGCATGATGTCAAGTCGCTTTTCTTGTTGCCGAAGAAAGACGAGATGTTCTTGCGCGCCGGCCGCAATATCCCGACGCTGAACATTCAGGTGGCGCCACAGGCCTCGGTTTATGAGCTGTTGGATTGCAAGAAGCTGCTCATTCAGGAAAGTGCGATTGCCGAAATCGCGGGAGTGCTGGCGGCATGAGAACGACCGAAGAAGTTTTGATCAAGCCGGTGCTGACGGAAAAGATGTTGAATCTTTCCGAAAAGCTCAATAAATATGGCTTCATTGTTCATCGCGAGGCCAACAAGGCCGAGATCAAGCACGCCGTTGAGAAGAAATTCAATGTGACCGTCGATGAGGTGCACATTATCAATAGCAAAGGCAAGACCAAGCGGATGAGCACCCGGCGCGGCATGACTTATGGCCGGCGCAGCGATCGCAAAAAGGCGGTGGTCACTTTGCAAAAGGGACAAAAGATCGATTTCTTTGCCGGTTAATCGCAGCGTTCAAATTTTTAGCCAAGAATATGGGCATTAAGACATTCAAACCCACTACCCCGAGCTTGCGTTTCACGACGAGTTCGACTTTTGAGGAAATCACCAAGATAACGCCGGAACGGTCGTTGTTGGAGCCCTTGTCCAAGAGCGGTGGTCGAAACAATCTGGGTAAAGTGACCTCGCGTCATCGTGGCGGCGGCCATAAACGGAGATACCGCTGCATCGATTTCAAACGCGACAAGCGTGACATTCCGGCAAAAGTGGCGGCGATTGAGTATGATCCCAACCGTTCGGCACGGATTGCATTGCTGCATTATACGGATGGTGAGAAACGTTATATTTTGGCCCCAGTCGGGCTGAATGTAGGTGATACTGTCATGTCCGGCGAGAATGCTGAGTTTCGCGTGGGCAATGCCCTGCCGTTGCGGAGCATTCCGGTTGGCACGATGGTTCATAATGTCGAGTTGAAGACCGGCCATGGCGGCCAACTTGGTCGCAGCGCCGGCTCGGCAGCGCAGCTCATGGCGCGAGAAGGCGATTATGCGCAGTTGCGATTGCCCTCCGGTGAGATGAGAATGGTTCGCACCGAATGTTACGCAACGATTGGGCAAGTCGGCAATCTGGATCACGAAAACATTTCCCTCGGCAAGGCGGGACGTTCGCGCTGGCTGGGATGGCGTCCGCATGTTCGTGGTGTTGCGATGAACCCGGTGGATCATCCCATGGGCGGTGGCGAAGGCAAAAGTTCCGGTGGCCGGCATCCCTGCTCGCCATGGGGCCAAAAAGCCAAAGGTTTGAAGACGCGCAAGCGGAATAAGCCATCAAACAAGTATATCATCAAAAGACGCGATAAATAGTCAGGAAAAGTTCATGCCACGCAGTGTCAAAAAAGGTCCCTATGTGGATTCCAATCTGCTGAAGCGCATTCAGCAGATGAATGCACGTAATGAGAAAAAGGTGATTAAAACCTGGGCGCGGCGCTCGATGATCATTCCGGATTTTGTCGGCCATACACTGGCAATTCACAATGGGAATAAATTCATCCCGGTATACATCAGCGAAAATATGGTCGGCCATAAATTGGGTGAATTTGCGCCGACACGCATCTTCCGTGGTCATGCCGGTAAAGCCCCGGCTGAGAAGACGACCAAAGTGGCGCCGGCTGCGCCGAAGAGTAGTTCGTAATAATAGCCTGCGAACCTGTCCTGCGGGCGTTGTGTTCCACCTGGTGAATGTTCGAGAGTAAGAAAGAGAGCAATGGAAGCAAAAGCGATAGCGCGATACATACGAATGTCCCCTCGCAAAGTGCGCCAGGTGATTGACTTGGTGCGCGGGAAAGAGGTGGAGGCGGCGCTCAATACGTTGCACTTTTTGCGCAAGCGTGCCGCGGTGCCGATCGAAAAGACATTGCGTTCGGCGGTGGCCAACATGATGAACAATCCCGGCGCCAAGAAAGTCGAACCGGAAAATCTCTATGTCAAAACCGCTTACGTCGATGGCGGCTTTACCATGAAACGATTCCGCGCCGGCTCGATGGGGCGGGCTTCGCGCATTCGCAAGCGCACCTGTCATATTACGATCGTGGTTTCTGAGTACCAACCGTCTGTTCCAACTGCAAAAGCTTAGGAGGTTACTTGGGTCAAAAAACAAATCCTGTGGGTTTTCGCCTGGGCATTGTTCGCGACTGGGAATCCAACTGGTTCGGAGGACGTAAATTTGCCGATAAGCTGAAAGATGATCTTCGGCTGCGGCGATACATTCGCAGCCGTTTGCAACGCGCCAGCATCTCGACAATACAAATCGAGCGAGATCCTTCCGATAAGCGAATCACGGTGACGATTCACACTGCACGTCCGGGTATCGTGATTGGGCGCAAGGGTGTGGAAGTGGACAAGTTGAAAGAAGAGCTGAAGCGCCTGACTGGTAAGGAGATCCAACTCAACGTCAACGAGATCAAAAGACCGGAGTTGGATGCCTACCTCGTGGCGGAAAGTGTCGCGAATCAGCTCGAATCGAAAGTTTCGTTTCGCCGCGCCATGAAGAAAGCGATCATGAGCACGATGCGAATGGGGGCAGAAGGGGTGCGGATACTTTGTTCGGGCCGTTTGGGCGGTGCGGAAATGGCACGCCGCGAACAATATAAGGAAGGTAGAATTCCGTTGCACACCTTGCGTGCGGATATTGACTTCGCGAGAGCCGTGGCAAAAACCACTTATGGCACGATCGGCGTCAAAGTTTGGATTTGCAAAGGCGAGGTTTTGGGTGACGGGCAAACGCTCAGAACCAGCGCCTGAGCGCACAGGAGTATCAAAACCAAGTACTCTCGGATTGTAATCGGTTCGATTTGAAAAGGACATCTGCAGCATGTTAATGCCAAAACGCGTCAAGTTCCGCAAGCAGCAGCGGGGTCGCATGAAAGGCAAGGCCCAGCGCGGCTCGACCATTGCATTTGGAGAATACGGCCTGAAGGCGATGGAGCCCGCATGGATTACCGCCCGGCAAATTGAAGCGGCGCGTATCGCCATCACGCGCTCGATCAAGCGCGGTGGGCGGGTCTGGATTCGCATTTTTCCGGACAAGCCGTTTACCGAAAAACCGGCAGAGACCCGAATGGGAAAAGGCAAAGGAAACCCCGAGTACTGGGTGGCGGTGGTCAAACCGGGTCGCATTCTTTTTGAATTGGGTGGTGTCGAAGAAGAGTTGGCACGAGAGGCACTGCGTTTGGCGGCGCACAAGTTGCCAATCAAGACCCGCATCGTGAGCGTGACGGAGTTTGCCGCTTAATTAAATAATGAATGGCGAAGCATCATGAAAATGCATGAGATTAAAGAACTGCCTCTCCCGGAGTTGGAGCACCGTCTGAAAGATCTGATCGAAGAATATCAGAACTTCCGGTTTCAACACACGACACGGCAATTGGATAATCCATTGCGATTGCGTTATATCCGTCGTGACATTGCACGCATCAAGACAGTTTTGCATGAATATAAAACCGGCAGGCGAAAGCCCCGCACAACCCCGGCTTGATCATAAACTGTTAATGATTTCATCCGAAAAGCGCTTCTGTGAGTAAGCACGGGAAATAATCTATGACCGAAATGACAAGCGTAACTTCACAAACGCCAGATAAAAATGTTGGTGCGTCCAGCGTTCCGGTTGCATCAAGTCGGGCTCCGCGCAAGACTAAAATTGGCAAAGTGATAAGCAATAAAATGCAGAAAACCGTGGTGGTCAGTGTCGAACGGCGGGTCAAACACCCGCTGTACGCCAAATACATCAAGAAGACCTCCACTTTCATGGCGCATGATGAGAATAATGATGCCAAAGAAGGCGACACGGTTCTGATCATGGAGACGCGCGCTCTGAGCAAGAGAAAACGCTGGCGGCTGGTACAGATTTTAGAACGGGCTAAGTAAGACAAAACGAAACGACAATGATTCAGGAATATACTCGATTGAATGTAGCGGACAACACCGGTGCAAAAAAGGCGATGTGTGTTCGCGTTCTTGGCAGCAGCCGGCGGCGATATGGCACGGTCGGTGATGTGGTGGTGGTCACAGTGAAAACTGCGCTTCCTGGTGGCCCGCTAAAAAAAGGCGACATCAGCCATGCCGTGATTGTCCGGACGCGAAGGTCGATCCGGCGCCCGGATGGTTCGTACATTCGGTTTGATGATAATGCGGCGGTTTTGATTGATGCCAATAAGGAGCCCAAGGGAACGCGTATTTTCGGACCGGTCGCGCGAGAGTTGCGTGACAAGCAATACATGAAAATCGTTTCCCTGGCGCCCGAAGTGTTGTAAATATTGCCGGCAGCCTGCGACCGTGGGCCGGTCCGGCATTTTTGAATACCGGAGCGTATAAAAAATTTTTCCGAAGAACACTCATTATGTATATCCGTAAGGAAGACTTGGTCCTGGTCATCGCAGGCAACCATCGTGGCAAAAAAGGCAAAGTGCTCAAAATTTTTCCGGAGCGTGATCGTGTCATCGTTGAAGGCGTGAACATGATCAAGCGTCATATGCGGCCGACACAACGCAATCCGCGAGGCGGTATTGTCGAGAAAGAAGGACCGATTCATGTTTCCAATGTCATGCTGGTTTGTCCGAAGTGCAACATGCCGACCCGCCCCAATTTTCAGGTTCGCTCGGTCGAAGGCAAAGCTTCGCGCAGCCGGGCACGTATTTGCAAAAACTGCGGTGAAATGATTTTAACTGCAAAAGCATAGAAAAATTAACCCTTATGCCGGTTAGTCGGACGATGCGTCAATCAGCTGCTCCCGTACGTGCAGTCTGTTGGCTGGATGGACAGAATTGATTTGTAACAAATAGAATAGCCATGAGTGAAGAAAAAATTAACGACCAAGAGAAGAGTAAACCCAAGGCCGAGAAGGCACCTCGCCCCGAAGGCGAAAAACCAGCCCCCAGGGCCGAGGCAAAAAAGTCCGACGCCCAAAAGACTGAAAAACCCAAGGGCGAAAAAGCAGCCAAAGCTGGAGGCAAGCCCGTCGAGGGGGGGCGTGAAGCGGCCAAGCCTGCCAAAGCAGCTAAAGGCAAGGCGGCAAAGGAGGAAAAGCCCGGTGAGAGGGAAAGCGGCAAGCCACTCGTTGAACGGCCCATGGATGGATACAAGCCTCGAATGTTGGTGATGTACAGAAACGAAATCGTGCCGGCCTTGATCAAGCGTTTTAATTATAAGAACGTCATGCAGGTGCCACGCCTTGCAAAGATTGTTTTGAATATGGGGATTGGAGATGCCGTGGAGGATCAGAAGCATCTGGATCACGCGGTTGAGGATCTGCAAACCATCTCCGGGCAAAAACCGGCCATTCGGCGCGCCAAAAAATCGATTTCCAATTTCAAACTGCGTCAGGGTATGGCGATCGGCTGCATGGTGACTCTGCGCCGCTGGAGAATGTACGAATTCCTCGACCGCTTTATCAGTTTGGCCGTGCCGCGTATTCGTGACTTCCGCGGCCTGCCGGATAATGCTTTTGACGGCCGGGGCAATTATTCGGTCGGCATTAAGGAGCAAATTATTTTTCCGGAAATCAATTATGACAAAGTTGCGAAGATCCGTGGCATGAATATCACCTTTGTAACCACGGCCAACACCGACGAAGAGGCGTATGAGTTGCTCTCCGCTTTTGGCATGCCGTTCCGGAAGCGTTGAGAAAACCATGGATTTCATGCAGGGTGTCGGCAGGATGCACGGATGATGAACACTAGAGCTCACCGATTATTCGAATGGCACTCCGCGTAAACCTGCGGCGGCAGTTCGTATAATTCGTTGTCAAACCAAAGGATCGATAGTGGCAAGAAAAGCTTTGCGAGAAAAACAGCAGCGGCAGCCGAGATTCGCTACGCGCCGCTATAATCGTTGCATGCAGTGCGGACGTTCGCGTGCCTATTTGCGTCGTTTTGGCCTCTGCCGAATTTGTTTTCGGAACCTCGCACTCGAGGGCAAGATTCCCGGCGTCACCAAGGCGAGCTGGTAGGTGACAGGCGTCGTTCATTTAGAATCGTTGATTTTTACACGGGAATTCAATATGCAAACAGATCCAATTGCCGATTTTTTGAGCTGCATACGCAATGCTGGCAGAGCCGGACACCGCAGTGTCGATGTGCCGGCGTCCCGAATCAAGACGGAAATCGCCAGGCTGTTGCAGTTCTACGGCTATATTCAGGATTTTTTAATCATCAAAGATAACAAACAAAATATTCTACGTCTTTATTTGAAGTATGACGAGAATGGCAAACCCGTCATCAATGGTTTGCGACGGGTGAGCAAGCCGGGCGTTCGGCGATATGTGGGAGTGAAAAACTTGCCGCGCGTGTTCAATAACCTTGGCATAGCGATTCTTTCCACCCCGAAGGGGATTTTGGCGGAGCGTGATGCCCGCAAGCTGAATGTGGGCGGTGAAGTTTTGTGTTATGTTTGGTAACAGGTCAATTTTGAAAAGGATTGGTTGTGTCACGTATAGGTAAAAAACCCATCAAGATTCCGGCCGGAGTGCAAGTAGGGATCGAAGGTTGCAGTCTCAAAGTCAAAGGACCGAAGGGAGAATTGCAGCGTGAGTTCGACCCGCGCGTGAGTATCACCGTTTCGGATGGCACGGTGATGGTGAGTCGTGCCACGGACAGCAAATTTCTCAAAGCGTTGCATGGTCTCTCACGCAGTTTGATCAATAATATGATCATCGGCGTGACCCGCGGTTTTGAGAAAAAGCTGGAGGTGGTCGGCGTTGGTTTCAAAGCCGAAATGAAAAATAAACGTTTGATGCTGCAAGTTGGTTATTCGCATCCCATCATTTTTGTGCCGCCGCCTGAGATCAACATCACCTGTGACAGCCCGAACATGATCTCCGTGAGCGGGATTGACAAGGAACTGGTTGGACAGATTGCAGCCAAAATCCGAGACTTCCGACCGCCGGAACCTTACAAGGGTAAAGGCATCAAATACCTCGATGAAGTGATTCGCCGCAAAGCCGGTAAAGCGGCAGGGAGTTAATTGGGAGCTAAATAGGGCAGGACAGTGAGAGGCAGAACATTTTCCAAAGTAAAGTTGGGAGAGGCTATGGGATTTAAGCGTGTGGATAAGCGGGAGCGCCGCTTCAAGAAAAAACGGATGATTCGTAAAAAATTGTATGGCACGACGGAGCGGCCGCGTTTGGTGGTATTTCGCAGTCTCAAAAACATATACGGCCAACTGGTGGATGATAGCACGAAGAAGACGATCACGACTGTTTCCTCGCGCAGCAAAGAACTGAGAGAGCAGCTGAAAAATCTTCCGGACCGGAGTCAAACCGCCAGACTTGTCGGCAAAGCCCTGGCAGCGAAGGCCTTGTCCATGAATATCAAGAGAGTGGTGTTTGATCGGAACGGTTACCTGTATCATGGTCGGGTGAAGGCGCTGGCAGAAGGCGCGCGTGAAGGCGGGTTACTGTTCTAAGCGGAGAATGATTGTGCGCAAAGATAGGATCAGCTCAAGCGAACTGGAATTAAAGGAACGCGTGGTTGCGATCAACCGCACGGCCAAAGTCGTTAAAGGCGGTCGTCGTTTTGGTTTCAATGCGATTGTGGTGGTGGGTGATGGCAAAGGCCATGTTGGGTTTGGTCTCGGAAAGGCCAATGAAGTCAGTGATGCCATCTCCAAAGCCACGGACAATGCCAAGAAGAATTTGGTACACGTGCCGATCATCAACCATACCTTGCCCCATGAGGTGAAAGCCAAATACGGCGCGGCGAAAGTTTATTTGAAACCTGCTTCCCCCGGTACCGGCGTGATTGCTGGCGGTCCGGTGCGCGCAATTATGGAAGCCGCCGGCGTGCAGAACGTGTTGTCCAAATCCATTGGCTCCTCCAATCCTCATAACGTGGTCAAAGCGACAATGGAGGCACTCATGATGCTGATGGATGCGCCAGTAATCGCGCGTCGGCGCGGCATGAGTGTACACGAGTTATTCAATCGCACTTTGGTCGAAGCGTGAAGGGATCATGAGCGAAAGCAAAAAATTGAAAATCACCCAGGTGCGCAGCATTATTGGCCGCCCCGAGGATCAACGGCAGACCATCAAGGCACTCGGTCTGCGCCGTATTCGCCACTCGGTCGTGCACAATGACACGCCCCAGATTCGTGGCATGGTCAGGAAAGTCATCCATCTGATTCGTGTTGAAGAGGTCTGAAATGGATTTGTCGAATATGCATTACGCTCCGCGTTCCCGCAAGCAACGCAAACGCCTCGGTATCGGCGAGGGATCCGGGCACGGAGGTACTTCCACCAAGGGTCATAAGGGCCAGCTTTCGCGTGCCGGTACTAAAACCAACCCGTGGTTTGAAGGCGGGCAGATGCCGCTGCAGCGCCGTATGCCCAAACGCGGCTTCACCAATATCTTTCGTACCGAGTACCAGACGGTCAACGTCCAGAGCTTGGCGCGGTTGAACGAGGTGACGGAAGTTACCCCGGCCGTGCTTTTCGATAACGGGTTGATCAGCAAGAAAAATCAACGGGTGAAAATTCTTGGCAATGGCAATCTCGAGAAGGCTTTGGTAGTGCATGCCCACGCCTTCAGCAAGTCCGCCCAGGAGAAAATTGAAAAGGCAGGCGGCAAAATTCAGATAGTCTCTTGATCTGCAGTGCCCAAATCGAATGCCGTCTATTCAATCGGCCCTGGTTGTCACCTGCTGATGTCGGCTTCGAAATTACACGGAGTTTGAAAAGCGGGAACAACAGCCGAGTTGCAAAGCGAAAAATTATGCTCAGTAGCATCCAAAATATTTTCAAGATTCCGGAACTGAAGAAGCGCGTTCTTTTTACGCTTTTGTTGCTGTTCGTGGAACGCATCGGCACCCATATTCCGGTTCCTGGAATTGATAGCAGCGTCTTGCTCGAGTATTTTACCACTACCGGTGGCGGCGGCTGGCTTGGTTTGTACGATCTGTTTGCAGGTGGTGCCTTTAGCCGTGCGACGGTGTTCGCGCTGGGCATCATGCCCTATATCTCGTCCTCGATCATCATTCAACTGCTTGGCGCGGTGATGCCGTACTTCCAGCGCTTGCAAAAGGAAGGTGAGGAAGGGCGTAAAAAAATTACGCAATATACCCGTTACGGCACGGTTCTGATTGCGGCGCTCCAGGCTTATGGAGTGAGCATTTTCCTGGAGAGCATTCGCGACCAAAGCGGTTTGCTTGCCGTGCCCAGCCCGGGATGGGGTTTTCGATTACTGACGGTGATTACGCTGACTGCGGGAACCGTTTTGATCATGTGGTTCGGCGAACAGATCACAGAGCGTGGCATCGGCAATGGCGCTTCGTTGATTATTTTTATCGGGATCATTGCCCGGTTACCCGCAGCGTTGGCTGATGAATATCAGCATCTTACCAAGCTCGGCGATCGCAGCATTCTCTCAGAGGCTTTTCTTCTTGCTGTGATGGTGGCCTGCGTTGCGGCAGTGGTGGTGCTGACGCAGGGCACACGCAAGATACCGGTACAATATGCCAAGCGCGTCACGGGTCGGAGAGTATATGGTGGCCAGAGCACACACATCCCCCTGCGCGTGAACACTGCCGGCGTCATGCCGATTATTTTTGCGCAGTCGATCATGTTTATACCACAGACTATTGCCACCTTTTTCCCGAAGAGCGAATTTATGATGGGTGTCGCGTCCTACTTTGACGTTCAATCCTGGCTCTATTGGACGCTCTATGGTCTGATGATTATCTTTTTTACCTATTTTTATACCGCCATCGCATTTAACCCGGTGGATGTGGCCGATAACATGAAGAAGCATGGAGGTTTTATTCCCGGGGTCAGACCGGGCAAGAAAACCTCCGAGTTCATTGATAATATTCTGATGAAGATTACCTTGCCAGGTGCGATTTTCCTGGCATTTATAACGATTTTCCCGCATTTCATCAGCAAATGGATGAATGTATCACCCAACTTCGCTTCATTCTTTGGCGGCACCTCATTACTGATTATTGTTGGAGTGGCGCTTGATACGCTGCAACAATTGGAGTCGCACTTGTTGATGCGGCATTATGACGGTTTCATGAAGGGAGGTCGAATTAGAGGTAGGCGGTTTGCATAGACGGCTTGTGCCGATCCCGGCCATTCAGGATGCCGCGCTTTCCTGAAGAGCTCCGGTTGAAGTTATGCCGATCTGAGATTTTGTCTTGGTGTATTAATTTCGCACGTTTGACGGATTCATGGAGCTGATTTTCATTGGTTATCCCGGCTCTGGCAAAGGTACTCAGGCCAGCTTGTTGAGCCAGCGATTCAACAACATTCCCAAGATCTCGACCGGTGATATTTTACGCGCAGCCGTGGCTGCGAAAACCAAATTAGGAGCCCAAGCCAAAAGGTACTTAGATGCAGGCGAGCTGGTGCCGGATGAAGTGATGATTGACCTGGTTATTCAGCGCCTCAGCGAGCCGGACGCGGCGAAAGGTTATATTCTCGACGGTTTTCCACGCACTATGCCTCAGGCCCGGGAACTCGACCGCGTTTTGCACAATCTTCACCGCCAAATCTCTGCGGTCATCAGCCTGGAAATCGGAAAGGAAGAGGTGATGAAACGGCTGACCAGCCGCCGGGTATGTGCTCGTTGCGGACGCTTGTACAATCTGCTCACCGATCCGCCGCCAGAAGACAATGTTTGTCTAACTTGCGGTGGTGAGGTTCGCCAGCGTTCGGATGACAAGCCGGAAACGGTTTTGCATCGCCTGGAAGTCTATGAAGAAACAACGCGGCCGTTAAAAGCTTATTATGAAAAGCAAAGCAAGTTGATTCAAATTGATGGCAGTTTGAGCCCGGACAAAGTGCATGCCGAAATTGTGCACCAATTACTGATGAAACAGGTGGGCGGGCTTAAAACGACAATTGAAGCAGGACAGACATCGGGGCGGGCATGAGGCCAGAAAAAATTGCAGAAGCTTTCTACAAATGATTCATATTAAAAGTGAGCGAGAGATCGGTCTCATTCGCCAAAGTTGCCAGCTTGTCGTTGAAACGTTTAAGCTTGTTGACAGGATTATTTGTGAGGGGATGACCACCGGTGAATTGGATTATGAAATCGAAAAGTATGTTCGCCAGCTTGGGGGTCGCCCTGCATTCAAAGGATACAAAGTCGGTGGCAAGGCTTTTCCTGCCAGCAGCTGCATATCCGTTGAATCTGAAGTCGTTCATGGCGTGCCTGGCGAACGCAAGCTCAAGGCTGGTGAAATTGTCAGTGTAGACATTGGCATCGAATACAACGGTTTTTATGGCGATGCCGCCAAGACTTATGCAATCGGTGAAGTCGATGAATTGCGTCAACGCCTGATGAAAGTGACGTGGGAGGCGCTGTATCGGGGCATCGAACAGGCCCGCGCGGGTAAGCGACTGCAGGATGTTTCATACGCTATTCAAACACACGTGGAAAGCGCGGGATTCAGCATCGTGCGGGAATTGGTGGGGCATGGCGTTGGCCGCCGTCTGCATGAAGATCCACAAATTCCCAATTATGGCAAGCCCAACCATGGGCCACGCCTCAGGCCCGGAATGGTCTTGGCCATCGAACCCATGGTCAATGCCGGACGGCACGAGGTGATTACCACTGCGGATGATTGGACCGTCGTCACAGCAGACAAGCAACCGTCAGCTCACTTCGAGCACTCGGTTGTTATCAGGGAAGGAGAAGCGGAAATCCTAACACAAGGTTTGTAGTTTGGTATGCCGAAAGAAGAATCGATTAAAGTAGACGGCACCATTATTGAGACGCTTCCGAATGCCACGTTTCGCGTCGAGTTGGAGAATGGACACAAGGTTCTGGCGCATATCTCCGGTAAGATGCGCATGCACTTCATCAAGATTCTTCCTGGCGACAAGGTGACGGTTGAGCTTTCGCCCTATGATTTGACGCGAGGTCGAATCACATATCGTTATAAGTAACGCGGACGACTACGCAACAACGACAGCGTTTTGCCCAACCCAAACAAGGGGTGAAAGTTGTTGCTTTAAAAGAGGCGGCCTATTTGGCCTCTATGCGCAGAGCTTGGATTATATTGTTAAATTAAATACCAGAAGGTTGACACATGAAAGTTCGCTCTTCCATAAAAAAAATTTGTGACAAGTGCAAAATCATCCGCCGTAAGGGCAAACTGATGGTAATTTGCGAGAATCCCAAACACAAACAACGGCAAGGGTGAAGACCGTGTGGCTGAAAGGACGATGTGGCGATAGCGTCGCCGTAATATTCGCCCACAAGTCCATGCTCCCTTCTGGTAGTAACATACGGCATTCAGCGGTTAGATAGAAAATTTTTGTGGAGACTCAAAATGGCGCGTATTGCAGGGGTTGACCTGCCACGCGAGAAGCGCATCGAAGTGGCGTTGACCTATATTTACGGTATTGGCCGTAACAATTCCAAAGATATTTTACGACAGGCCGAGGTCAATCCGGATATCCGAGTCAAGGATCTTTCCAACGAGCAGGTGGCGAAGATTCGCTCGATCATCGCCTCGGACTATAAAGTGGAAGGGGCCTTGCGTGCCGAGATCGGCATGAATATCAAACGGCTCATGGATATCGGTTGTTATCGCGGCTTGCGGCATCGCCGTGGTCTGCCGGTGCGTGGTCAACGCACGCACACCAATGCCCGTACTCGCCGGGGCCGTCGCAAGACGATCGGTGGCATGAAGAAAGCAGTCGGCAAACAATAACAAACGTCAGCCCAGAGTTTCCTGATTAAGCGAACCAAGTAAATCGAGGCAAATTGCTCATTTAAACCGGAGAAGATTCTTTGGCAACAAACGTCAAGAAAAAACGTGGCAAGAAAAAAGAGAAAGTGGAGGCGGTAGGCCTGGCCCACATTCAATCGACTTTCAACAATACCATTGTGACGTTGACCGACAATTATGGTAACGTCATCACTTGGGCCTCGGCTGGCAAAGTCGGGTTCAAAGGTTCGCGCAAGAGCACCCCGTTTGCGGCGCAAGTGGCTGCCGAAACCGCGGCCAAGGGTGCGATGGATGTGGGGCTACGCAAAGTCGAAGTGCTGTTAAAAGGCCCGGGTTCGGGACGGGAAGCCGCAGTGCGCTCACTCCAGGCCGCCGGTCTCGAGATTACCGCGATTAAAGATGTCACCCCGATTCCTCACAACGGTTGTCGTCCACCAAAGCGCCGGCGCGTGTGAGCGAGCATTAAAGCGACGAAGTTTTTAATTGAATTTGTTTCATCACAAGTATGCTGCGTCTTTCGAAGTCATGGAGGTTTTAATACTCGGATATGGCACGATATATTGGGCCGGTTTGTAAACTTTGCCGCCGTGAGGAGAAAAAACTCTTTCTCAAAGGCGCCAAATGTTTTTCGCCAAAATGTCCGTTGGAAAAGCGCCAGTTTCCGCCCGGCCAGCATGGCCGAACCCGGCGTGTAAAACTGACGGAATACGGTGTTCAGTTGCGCGAAAAACAGAAGATTCGCCGAATCTATGGCCTGTTGGAACGGCAGTTCCGCAATTATTATGACAAGGCGTTGAAAATCAAAGGCGTGACCGGCGAGAACCTGCTCCGGCTGTTGGAGCGGCGGTTGGATAACATTGTTTATCGTCTGGGCTTTGCCCCTTCGCGCCGAGCGGCGCGGCAACTGGTCCGGCACCGTCACTTTATGGTGAATAACCGTCTGGTCAATATTCCTTCATTTTCGCTGCGGCCAGGCGATGTGATCAAGGTCCGTGAAAAGAGCCGTAAGCTGGAATTGATCCATGCCAGCATGCGAAAAATGAAGGAAGGTCGCCTTTTACCCTGGCTTGAATTAGATAAAGCCAATATGACCGGTACACTTCTCGAGATCCCAGGAAGGGCAGATATTCCCATCGAGGCCAACGAAAACCTCGTGGTCGAATTATACTCGAAGTAATTGAATCCCACGCAAGGGATTTACCTAAGTTCGGAGATGCTTTTTATGACTTGGCCCAATCTACAAATGCCGGAAAGTGTTGAGCTCGAGGAATCGAGTTATTCGAGCACGTTCGGTAGATTTATTGTGCAGCCTTTGGAGCGCGGTTTTGGTACAACCATCGGCAATGCCCTGCGCCGCGTTCTGTTGTCGTCGCTGCCGGGTGCGGCCATTACCACAATAAGAATTGATGGCGTTCATCACGAGTTCTCGACGATCCCCGGCGTCGTGGAAGATGTGGCTGAAATTATTTTGAATCTCAAAGAAGTCCGGTTCAAGCTCATCAACAAAAAACCGGACAAAGTGGTCATCGAGTTGAAAGGGCCACACGAATTTACCGCCGGTGACATTCAGAACGGTACCACCGATTTTGAGATTCTCAATCCCGATCACCACATCGCGACTTTGAACAAAGGCGCTGATCTCAAAATCGAATTGCGCATCGGCCGCGGCCATGGTTATGTCCCGGCCGAGGAGAATAAGCTGCCGGATATGCCGATCGGCTCAATCCCGATTGACGCCATTTATACCCCCATCAAAAATGTCAGTTATCGGGTGGAGAACATGCGGGTTCAGCAACGCATCGATTACGAGAGGCTGATTATCGAGATTACCACCGATGGCAGCATCACGCCGGATGACGCGCTGACTTATGCCGGCAAGATTCTCCGCGATCACATCAATCTGTTTATCAATTTTGACATCAAGCCTGAAATCGAGGAAGAACCGCCTACCGTGGACGAGGAGGTATTGCGGATTCGCAAGCTGCTGAAAATGTCGGTGGATGAGCTCGAGCTTTCCGTGCGCTCTTACAACTGCTTGATGGCCGCCAACATCAAAACCATTGGCGATCTGGTGCGCCGCGACGAGCAGGAGATGCTGAAATTCCGCAATTTCGGTCGCAAGTCTCTACAAGAGCTGACGCAGATTCTCGAAGAAAAAGGCTTGCATTTCGGCATGGAAGTGGAGAAATATTTGGGCAACGGCCACGATTAGCAGCAAGCTGAATCATCGGATTATTTAAGAGCAGGAAACCGAATGCGACACTTAAAAGATGTAAGGAAATTGGGCCGCACCGCGAGTCATCGCCGTGCCACATTGGCAAATTTGGCCGCAGCGCTCATAGAGCACAAGCATATTCGCACGACCACCCCTAAAGCCAAGGAAGCACGCCGATTGGTGGATCGTCTGATTACGCACGCGAAGAAAAACACTGTTGCGGCGCGTCGTCTCGTTTTCAGCACCTTGCACCGCCGGGATGCGGTCAAAACACTTTTTGATGAGATTGCACCGAAATTCGCCACCCGCAATGGCGGCTACACCCGCGTGATCAAGCTCGGGCAACGGCAGGGCGATGGCGCCGAGTTGTCGATTCTCGAGTTGGTCGGCTACGAAGGCGTTCAAGTTGAAAGACAACAGAAGGCCTATGAAAAACGCGCCGAGCGCAAAAAACGGCAGAAGCAGACCGCTTCCGAGCGCGAGAAGGAAAAAGCCAAACAGGAAGAAGAATAAACTTCCCAGCGATTGACGTGCATCAACCTCAAGCCAGGGCGAGTTCCGGCGTTCCCTCACATCAAATGATTGGAGGTCGGAGGCCGCGCTGGCTTTTTTTGTTTGGTTTCTATTCGGGAGATGCTTATTTTATTGTAGCACGGCGATTGTCCTTCAGAAGTTCAAAGGGATAATCGCAACCAGGCTGATAGTGATTTTCGGCTGTGGTTTGAATCTTGCGGTAGCGTTTTGACGCAAATGCGTAGGTGTGATTATGAAATAATCGGCCAGATCACGGACATCGGATCGCTTGCGGTTCGTCGCTCGATCCGGGTCTGATTGTTTCTTCTAAAAAAGAGCTTGACTATGTCTTCAGAGCCTCGCCTAATCCGCGCGCCACGCGGCACCACCCTGACCTGCAAAGGTTGGGTGCAGGAAGCCGCGATGCGCATGTTGATGAACAACCTCGATCCGGAAGTTGGGGAGAATCCGGCAGCGCTGGTGGTTTACGGCGGTCGCGGCAAAGCCGCGCGCAATTGGCCGTGTTACGACGCCATCGTCCGCAGCCTGCGTGAGTTGGAAAATGATGAAACCCTGCTCGTCCAATCCGGTAAACCGGTTGGCATTTTTCGTACCCACCCGGATGCGCCACGTGTGTTGATTGCCAACTCTTTGTTGGTGCCGGCCTGGGCCAATGCCGCTTATTTCCGTGAGCTTGAAGATCGGGGTCTCATCATGTACGGCCAGATGACCGCCGGCAGTTGGATTTACATCGGTACGCAAGGCATTTTGCAGGGCACGTATGAAACGTTTGCCGCGGCAGGGCGCAAACATTTTGGTGGTTCCCTCAAGGGAAAACTTGTTGTCACCGGCGGCATGGGAGGAATGGGCGGCGCGCAACCATTGGCCGCAACGATGAACGGCGCAGCGTGTCTGGTCATTGAAGTAGATCGCCATCGCATCGAACGCCGGGTACAAACTCGTTACTGCGATCGTTTTACGGATAACCTCGATGAAGCACTAAAATTGGTTTTATCCGCGAAACAAAAGGGCGAAGCGCTCTCCGTGGGTTTGGTCGGAAATTGTGCGGATGTTCTTCCCGAGCTGGTTCGTCGCAATGTGATTCCGGATGTTCTGACCGACCAAACCTCGGCGCATGATGAGCTGAACGGCTATGTCCCGCATGGTATGCCTTATGAAAAAGCGCTTGAATTACGCCAAGCCTATCCGCAGGAGTATATCAAGCGCGCTTACGAATCGATGGCAGTTCATGTGCGTGCCATGCTTGAATTGCAAAAGCGCGGTGCGGTGACGTTCGATTATGGCAACAACATTCGCGCGCAAGCCCAAAAGGCCGGGGTGGAAAACGCGTTTGATTTTCCCGGCTTCGTGCCGGCTTACATTCGCCCGCTCTTCTGCGAAGGCAAAGGCCCGTTCCGCTGGGCTGCGCTTTCCGGCGATCCCGAAGATATTCATGTCACTGACAAACTCGTGCTCGATCTTTTCCCGGAAAATGAATCGCTGCGCCGCTGGATTCAATTGGCCGGTGAGCGTGTCAAATTTCAAGGATTGCCTGCCCGCATTTGCTGGCTCGGTTACGGCGAGCGTGCGAAATTCGGCCTTGCTTTGAATGAGCTGATCGCCAAAGGCAAAATCAAAGCGCCGGTGGTCATTGGCCGCGATCATTTGGATACCGGTTCGGTTGCCTCGCCGAACCGAGAAACCGAAGGCATGTTGGACGGTTCCGATGCGATTGCGGACTGGCCGATTCTCAACGCCCTGCTCAATACCGCCTCCGGCGCTTCGTGGGTTTCCGTGCATCACGGTGGCGGCGTTGGCATCGGCTACTCCATTCACGCCGGACAGGTGATCGTTGCCGATGGCACCAAGGAAGCGTCGCATCGGCTCGAGAGAGTTTTAACGAATGATCCCGGAATCGGCATCGCACGGCATGCGGATGCGGGGTATGAGTTGGCCAGGAAAGTTGCAAAGGAAATGGGAGTGAGGATTCCGATGATGGGGGAGTGATTTGGTGCTGCGCCAGTTGTATTTCGTCAATTCGAGTATCAAATTATAAGGAGTATAGTCATGCCAGTGAAAGCCCGTGACCTCACCCCGGGAAAGCGCTCTATTGATGAACTGGTCAAGCGTGCCCAATCGCTTTCGGGACTAAAAAGCAGACAAGAAATTCTCAGCCATGCTTTGCAAATTTTTCTTCAGCATTTAGAACAAAAAAAATTATCTGGCCAGCCCAAATCCTTTTATGAGTTGACGAAGCATCTTGCTGGTAGCGTAGACGGCCCCTCCGATCTTGCTCATAATAAAAAGCACATGGAAGGATTTGGGCAATGAGAAAGGCCGTTATTATTGATACCGGCGTGCTCGTGGCGTATCTCAATCGCCGTGAAAAATATCATCAATGGACGAAAGAGAAGCTTGCCCAGGTTGCGCCGCCACTAATGACTTGTGAAGCGGTGATAGCCGAAACGTGTTTTTTGTTGAGCAAAACCGACAGCGGAACCGAAAAGCTTTTCGAGCTTCTTGAAACCGGTCATATTATTATTCCATTCCGCCTGGAGCACGAAATAAAGAACATCAAAGAGCTCATGACCCGTTATGCCAATGTACCAATGTCTCTTGCTGATGCCTGCTTGGTTCGCATGTCGGAGCAAGACCCGGATTCCGAAGTTTTGACTCTTGATCGCGATTTCAGAATTTATCGGAAGAACAGGCGGCAAGTTATTCCGTTGATTATTCCGGAATAGGTGCTCAGATATCGTTGGACTTGGGTATCACAATGGTGCCAAAGTAGCCGCGGCCCGCCTCGAGCGCATGTTGACGAATGATCCCGGAATCGGCATCGCACGGCATGCGGATGCGGGGTATGAGTTGGCCAGGAAAGTTGCAAAGGAAATGGGAGTGAGGATTCCGATGATGGGGGCATGAAAGTTCGTAGTAACCGTTTACGCAAAAAGCGAAACAATCGCGATGAATAGATTGGTGCAAACAAAAGCCGACGTGTGGTCAGCCCTCAAGCTTAATCAAGATAGGATTGAGGCTTTGGGGGTGAAAAAGCTTGGCCTGTTTGGCTCTTTTGTTCGCAATGAGCAACGTCAAGATAGTGATATCGACTTGTTAGTAGAATTTGAACCGGGCCAAAAAACCTTTAAAAACTTTATGCAGCTTTCTTTTTTGCTGGAAGATATTCTTAATCGTCGTGTTGAATTGGTCACTTGTGAAGCCCTCAGTCCTTATATTCGCCCTTATGTCATTCAGGAGGTAGAATATGTCTCTTTCACCTCTTGAATATTTAAAACACATCCGAGATGAGACAGAATATCTCATTTTGCATGCGCAGGGGTTGAGCAAAGAGGAGTTTCTCCACGATGATACACTGAGACGGGCTTTTGTTCGAAGTTTGGAGATTATTGGAGAAGCTACGAAAAATATACCTGATACCTGAATTTTGCACCCAGATTGATTCCCTCCGCGAGGAACGCCGATTTGATCGCGACGCCCGACCACCCAAGGGGTGGTGCAGAAAAAATCTTGCAGGCAAACTTGCGGTCAACTCCGTCAGGAGTGAACTGTTTTTAGTGAAGCTGCATATCGCATTTCCAAAAACTCCGTCAGGAGTGACCTGTTTGGTTCTCCTCAAAAGACCGCGCCAGATCATGAGAAATTTTACAGGCCACTCCTAACGGAGTTTAAAGACACGCAAGATTCCCATGTCTACAAACAGTTCACTCCTGACGGAGTTTTGTGAACACGCCATTTATTCCGGCGAACAGCAAGCCAGCATGCAAAATTCAGGTGATAATTTCAAACAAAAATATTCCCATATTGACTGGCGGCCTATGGCTGGAATGAGAGATAAGTTGATTCACGATTATTTGGGGGTGGATTACGACATTGTATGAGATGTCGTAGTTAGTGTTTGTCCGAAAACTCCATCTTTGACGTCATTGCGAGTGGTAGATGGCTGATGTGCCATTCTTTCGGTCAGAAACACATCACCCTGAATGTCATTCCGCAAGGAATCTTCCAGCGTACTGGCACTGTACTCATGCGGGGGAAGATGCTTACAGCATGACAAAGGAGAGCGTTTCTTGGGAGGCGTTTTTGGCCGAAGCTCTACGAGTCGTAGACCCTACAGGCGTAGCCTACGGCCGCAGGCAATCTTCTTGAATGCATGATTGATGCAGGTTTGAGAAGATCGCTTCGCCTGCAGCCGCAGGCTGAGAAACGCTCGCGATGACAGGCCAAATCGGTATTTTCGGACAGACACTAGTTAATGAAATTCCTGCGCTTCGGCAGGAGGTTGAAAAAATAATTCAAAATGAGAGAAATAGTCACTTCAGGCCGGACAGGTGATCGTTGCCGATGGCACCAAAGAAGCCGCGGCCTGCATCGAGCGTATGTTGACGATTGATCGGCATCGCGCGGCGGGGCATGAGTTGGCCGGGGAAGACGGGAAAGAAAGGTCTTTTCATATCAGGAAGTCGCAAAAGAGATTTTCAAGTGAAATTTGCCACACCTCAAGGCGAAACTGCAAAAGATAATGTCATCGCTCCTCATTCACAACGCCCGTCTCGCCACGCCCGTTGCTCCCGCCAACGTCATGCCGAATTGGCAATTGCTCGAGATCTTTCCGGCGGCGCTTTATTGCGAGAATGGTTGTATCGTTCGCGTCGGCAAAGAGCAGGGAGTTGTCAAAGGTTTACCGGCGTGCGCGCAGGTGGATGCAGGAGGGCGACTGCTCACGCCGGGCTTGGTGGATTGCCACACCCATCCGGTGTTTTTCAATCTCCGCAGCCACGAGTTTGTGGAAAGAGTGCAGGGCAAAACATACAAAGAAATTTCCGCTGCAGGTGGCGGCATTCGTTACAGCGTGCGCGATCTGCGGCAAGCCGATGCCGAGGCCGTGCTGAAAAGAGTGTTGCGCCGACTTGACACTTTTCTGGAGCACGGCACGACGACGATCGAGGCGAAAAGCGGTTATGGTCTCTCGCTTGAACACGAGCTCCGATCACTCGAGATTTTGCAGCAAGCCGCCGCCCAGCATGCCGTGGAGATCGTGCCGACTTTTCTCGGCGCCCATGAAGTACCGGATGAATTTCGGGAACGCCGCGAAGCCTATATCGAGCTGGTCATTCACGAAATGATCCCGGCCGTGGTGCAACGCCGATGGGCGCGGTTTGCGGATGTGTTTTGCGAGGAGCATGTTTTCAATGCGACTGAGTGTCGGCGAATTTTGCGCGCGGCCATGGCCGCCGGTTTGCGTCCCAAAATTCATGCGGATCAATTGACCGCGAGTGGCGGCGCGGAAGTAGCGATCGAGCTGGGCGCCGTTTCCGCAGATCATCTCGAGTATACTCCGCCTGCACTCTTTGAGGGCTTGCGAAAGAGTGGTGTCGTTCCGGTTTTATTGCCCGGTGCAGATTTTTTTATTCGCGCCAAGAGATATGCCGATGCCCGCGCCATGATCGCCGCGGGTTTGCCGGTGGCCCTTGCAACGGATTTCAATCCCGGCACGTGCATGACAGAAAATTTGCCGATGATCATGACGCTCGCATGTCTCCAGTTGCACATGACACCGGCAGAAACTTTGGTAGCCGCGACGTTGCACGCCGCCCGGGCTTTGGACATGGGGAACCAAATCGGTTCTCTCGAAGTTGGCAAACAGGCCGACGCGGTGATTTGGGATGCAGAAAGTGTTGAAGAAATTCCATACCATTTTGCCGTGAATCTCGTTCAGCAGGTCATCAAGCACGGGCGTGTGGTTTGGCAACGCCACCATCATGACATGAGGTGAATAACTCCAGGAGTTTTTATTTTGCCTATGAGAAATATGAACAAATTCGCTCGGCCGTTTTACTGTGCATTGCTTTTTTGCATTTGCTGGTCCCTCGCCTGCAACACCGACACTCCGATTGCCATCCGCCCGGATTTGGTGGAGCGCAGCAATCTTGGCAACATTCTTAAAGCCGATATATCGGCCACCACCGATTCCACGGCTGGAAAAACAGTCAATACTTATGCGGCTTCTTTTTTGTTGCTCGGCAAGCTCAAGAATCTGGAAAGCCGCATTCTCCTTCGATTCGATCCGCTGCCTGACACCGGAATCGTGGTTTCTGCAAAATTGCAATTGCCTGCGGACGAGGCCACCGGCCAGGACGGAAGTTTTGACGCCACTGTTCATCAAGTGCTGAGCGCATGGAATCAGTCGACCATTACTTGGGGCGATCAGGCTTTTCCTGTGCAGTTTAATCCTGTGGCGATGGACACGCAACAAGTAACCAGTGCGCAAACCGATACTCTCGGGTTTGATCTTGCTCCCGCGTTGGTTGCTTCCTGGCTGACCTCGAAAGATACAGATAGAGATACCGCAGGTGTATTGATTCAAGCGCACAACGCCGGCTTCATCAAGCAGTTTTACTCGCGTTTCAATTCGGTAAAGCAGCCCTATTTGGAGTTGACCACTCGCAGCAAGGTTGGAGACCGTGACACCACGATAACGACACGCCGCAGTGCCACAGCTTCAGTTTTCGTTTTTCAGCGGCAGGCAGCGCTTCCCACCAGCCGTCTTTATGTGGGCAATGGTGAGAGATATCAAAGCGTATTGACTTTTCGTCTCAACACCTCGCAGCTCGACAGTATTCCCAAAAACGCCACCATCAACCGTGCTTTGTTAACGCTGCAGATTGATGCAACCAACACCGTTCTCGTTGATGAGAAGGACGTGGTGTATTTGTCGCTTTATTATGCGCAGAAGCAGTATGGTCTGGATACACTCCAACTGGCCACGGCCGATAGTTTGACTTTCATTCAGAGCAAGTCTGTGAGTTGGACGAGCACTTCGATCCAGTTTGCGCTAACGAGCCTGGTGCAGTCCTGGGTGCTTCAGCCGCCGAATAATTACGGGTATCTTTATTTGTTGCCGGATTATCCGTCGTTGTATCTTTCGCGCGTCGCATTTTATTCGCGCCGGGCTGCTGAAGCGCAGGCGCCGAAATTACAGATTGAATATACCACACCGCCAAAAGTGCAGTGAAGCGGGTTGCTCGGTGCGCATTTCTGAATCTGACCATACGAAACCAGCAACTGATACCAACGATTATCGAAACAGTATTTCAACAGGTGACATACGCAATCATGAATTCGAAAACACTCACTTTTTTTGTGCGCTGCCTGGTGCTCGTGTTGATGATATTACCCAGTGTCTCCTTTGCCGGGTCCTTTTATTCCCGTCATGGCATCGGGCTGCTGCGCTATCGTGACGGCGTCAAGGCCATTGGCATGGGTGGTGCCGGGTTGGCGATCGCAGACAGCATTTCCTTTTATTTTCTCAATCCCGCCACGATGGCGCGAGTGAATTTCAGCCGGATTCAGGGAGATTTTCTCTACGAGCGCACCAACGTTACTTTGCAGGATGGCACCGGCATGTTTCATGACGCCAACGTGAATAGTTTGGGCTTGGCGATACCGGTGAAACGTGGCTCCGTACTCGCTTTCGGTGTACGACCCTACAGTCGGAGTGATTTTGAATTCAGCCAAAGGGACAGCAGCAATACCTATGAGGAAATTTTGCGTGGCACCGGCGGGGTCAACGAAGTCTATTTCGGCATCACCGCAACCTGGGGAGCTTGGCGTACCGGTCTTACGACCGATTTCTATTTTGGCCGAATCAATCGTATTTGGCGGGTCAATTTTGCTTCGCAAGAATTCAATAACACTGAAGATGTGACGAATAATCATGTTACCGGTATAGGCGTGCACCTGGGTGTGCAAACGCAGCTTGGCAAATGGCGGCTTGGCGGTGCAGCGGGTCTGCCCACCCGGCTGAATGTCAAGACCACATTGTCCACAAACACAGGTTTTGAGAATGAAACGCACACGGGCAAGTTGAAGTTGCCGTTATGGTGGGGCGTCGGTCTTGGTTATGCACCTAACCGGCATTGGTTGATGGGCGCGGATTGGCGAACCCAACAATGGAGCAAGGTCAAGCCGGATGAGTTTTTGGGTGTTCAGGGTGTTGATAGTTATGATCTCCTGTGCGGTGTGGAAGCCACGCCGAGTTTTGATCCGCTTGACGGTTATTTCAAGCGCATGAGCTATCGTGTTGGTGGCGCTTATCGAAAACTGCCTTATGAAGAGCCGGCTGGAAAGAATTTGCACGAATGGACCGTGAGTTTGGGTTTGGGTTTGCCATTCAGTGGCGGCTATAATCGCATCGATCTCGCCGTGGAACTCGGGAAGCGCGGCAGTTTTTCCGATAATATTGCCGAAGAAAACCTCGTGCTTGTGTACCTCGCGATCATCGGTGGTGAACGCTGGTTCCAGCGCGGACCAAGAAGATAGTTGGTTTTAACCATGCAAAAACCCAATCCGCATTTTTTGATCGGGTTGATTCCAATTTTTCTATTTTCGCTTTTGTGCTTCAATCACAAAACCTTCAGTCAGGACAAAAACAAAGGGAGCGAAAGAGACACTGAGCAGAGACCGGGCGGGAGGGATTCCCTTTATCGCACGGATTACGAGGTTGAGCTTGACAAAAATTGGAGCTTCGGGTTTCAGCATTATCGCAGCAAACAATATACTGAGGTGCCGCGCTATTTTTGGAGAGTGATTGAGATGGATACCATTGCGGTTTCTCCAACAGCAACCGGCAAAGCCGGAGTGAGTGCGGTGACCAGAGCAAACTGCCGGAAATTTCCGCAAGTTTTTGACTTTTTGGGGCAGACTTACTTGCAGCTCAACAAGCCGGACAGCGCAGAATTGGTGTATGCACTCGGGGTGAGAACCTTTCCGCATGCTGCGAATTTGCGACACCATCTCGCAGCTCTGCTGGAGGCACGTGCCCAGTTTGATTCCGCGTTGGCGCAATATGAAAGGATCATCACGCTCGGCGCCGCCACCGAAGATGACTATCGGCGCCTGGTGAATTTGTATATTCATGCCAAGCAATATGACCAGGCGATTGCTGCCTGCGAAAAGATCCTGGTGTTGAGTCCAAATGATACGGAAACGCGCAACACTTTGTCAACGCTTTACAAAGCCACAGCCAGAGAGGACGCGGTCATCGACAACATGGAAAAGGCGTTGGCACAGAATCCCAATGATGCCAGGATCATGTACGAGCTGGCGCAGGCCCGCTTCAACCGTCAGGAATATGAGAAGGTCGTTGAGCTTTTGCCACGGTTCGTCAAATTAGTTTCAAATGATTTTTTCGCATTGGAACTGTTCGCTGATGCCCAGGCGCGTCTCGGCCGTCATCGCGAAGCTTTGCAAACCTATGCCCAAATCATTGCCGCCAGGCCGGAAGCAAAAAATGTTTTGGTGAAAATGTCCGATTGTCATCGTGCGCTCGGCGAGTTCCCGGCCGCACGGCGTTTTGCCAACAAAGCCCTGGCGATTGATTCTCAATGCGGTGCGGCGTATCTTGCGCTCGGCCAGGTTTATCAAACGTGTGCCGACCAATGCGTGGCCCAAAAAGGCAAAATCGAATATGATGACAAGCTGGTCTACGAGCTGGCTTATTTCCAATATGAGAGGGCGCTGCAAGATTCGACGACCAGAAACGAATCTCGCCAGCGGCTCAATTCCCTTGCAGCCTCGATTCCTCAGAAGGAGGATCGGTTCAGAAATAAAGGTAAGGACAAGGCCACAGGTTCATGCTATCAATGGATTTATTGACGGAGGTGTGCCGTGACTCGTTTAGCACAAGTTGACCCGGAAGTCCAACGCGCGATTATTGGCGAAATTGAGCGGGAAAATTACCAGCTCGAGCTGATCGCTTCTGAAAATCATGTCAGTCGTGCGGTGCTCGAGGCATTGGGTCAACCGATGACGAACAAGTATGCAGAAGGCTATCCTGGCAAACGCTACTACGGTGGCTGTGAGTATGTGGATCAGGTTGAGGATTTGGCGCGACAGCGTGCCCGCATGCTTTTTGATGCCGAATATGCCAATGTGCAACCCCATTCCGGCAGCCAGGCGAATATTGCAGCTTATTTTGCGCTGGTCAAGCCCGGCGACACCGTGCTTGGTATGAATCTCGCACATGGCGGACACCTTACCCATGGCAGTCCGGTTAATTTTTCCGGCAAGCTTTTTCGCATCGTTTCTTATGGCGTCGACCGGAAAACCGGTGTGGTCGACATGGATCAGGTCCGGGAGGTGGCACGCCGCGAACAGCCGAAGCTCATCATTGTTGGTGCCAGTGCTTATTCCCGGGAGTTTGACTATCCGGCGTTTCGGGAAATTGCAGATGAAGTCGGTGCCAAAGTCGTAGCTGATATCGCGCATCCGGCTGGTTTGATTGCCGCCAAACTGCTCAAGACGCCGTTGCCTTACTGCCACATTGTTACCACCACCACCCACAAAACGTTGCGCGGGCCGCGCGGTGGCATGATTCTCATCGGCAAGGATGATGAGAACGATCTTGGCATCACCACGCCCAAAGGCCGTCCGAAAAAATGGTCGGAAATCGTGGACTCCAATGTTTTCCCCGGTTTTCAAGGCGGCCCGTTGATGCACGTCATTGCCGCCAAAGCTGTCGCCTTTAAAGAAGCTTTGCAACCGGAATTTGTGGAATACTCCAAGCAAGTAATTGCCAACGCCCAGGCAATGGCGAACAAGTTGATTGACCTCGGTTATGATATCGTCTCCGGCGGCACGGATTCTCATTTGATGTTGGTCGATTTGCGCAATCGTGACCTGACCGGAAAAGAGGCCGAGGCCGCGCTCGAGGCCGCCGGGATCACCGTGAACAAAAACATGGTGCCGGAAGATCCGCAGCCGCCGACAGTGACCAGCGGCATACGCATCGGCACCCCGGCCCTGACAACACGCGGCATGAAAGAGAATGAAATGCGCGAGATCGCGTTTCTCATCGATAAAATTTTGTCCGACATCAAAAATGAGGCGGTATTGAAGCGTGTCCGTGATCAGGTGCTCGATCTTTGTAAACGTTTTCCCCTGTACACTGATCTATTGGTGAATTGAGTCGTGGTTCAATCAATGACTAACTCTTGTAGGCGCCCCTGCGAGCACAACCTATGGAGGAATTTTGCTGAGGTGAATGACAGATTGGCGGGCGTGAATCTTAAGATTCATCTGGCCCCCGGGGTGCTTACATTCAACCCAGTGAAAAGCTATGCGGTGTCCATTCTGTGAGTTTGAAGACAGCAAGGTCATCGATTCGCGGTCCAGTACTGAAGGCCGGGTTGTGCGGCGCCGGCGTGAGTGCCTGGCGTGTGGGCGGCGTTTTACCACCAAAGAGTATGTTGAAGAAACGCCGTTGATGGTCGTCAAGAACGATGGCCGGCGTGAAACTTTTGACCGGGAGAAAATTTTGCGCGGCGTGCAAGTGGCTTGCAGCAAACGCCCGGTTTCGATGGAGACCATCAACCGTCTCGTCGAAAAAGTGGAAAATGATTTGCGTGACAACAACCGTGACGAAGTCAGCTCCCGCCAGATCGGGCAGTTGGTGATGGCCCATTTGCGCGAAATCGACGAAGTTGCCTACGTGCGCTTCGCCTCGGTGTATCGTAAATTTCAAGCCAAGGAAGAATTCCTCGAAGAATTGAAAGGCCTGGAAGACAAGCGCTGATGAATGCCCAGCAGTCAAAAAATGAGAAAGTTGCCCGCCGGGATGAGCGGGAAATGCCGTTTCTCGATCATCTTGAAGAACTCCGCTCGCGCCTGATCAAGTCACTGCTGGCTGTGGCTTTTTTTACAGTCGTGAGCTGGTTTTTTATCACTCCGATTTTCAATTTTCTCGTGGCGCCATATAAACAAGCCGTCGAGCTTGCCCAATCACAAATGCAGAACACGAATCAATCAGACACCGGACCCGCCCAACCACACGCACAGAGCTCGACGGCGATGCGTTTGATTTATCTCAACCCGACCGGCGGCTTCATGATCTTCCTGAAATTGGCGATTACGGTTGGCATGCTGCTTTCTATTCCGGTGATTGTTTACCAACTGTGGCAGTTCGTCGCGCCGGGCCTGTTGATGCATGAACGCCGTGTGGCCCGGTGGGTGGTGTTGTTTACCAGTCTCTGTTTTTTGATTGGCGCCGCGTTTTGTTATTTTGTCGTTTTGAAATATGGCTTGGGTTTTCTGTTGACCTTCCAATCCGAAGTGCTGACCCCGATGGTTTCCATCGACGAGTACTTTGGCTTCGTCATCATCCTGATCGCAGTGTTCGGACTCGTGTTTGAAATGCCGGTGATCGCCTATTTTTTGACACGCATCGGATTGCTGACGCCGGAGTTTCTGCGCCGGAAACGGCGTTATGGGATTGTCACCATCTTTGTCGCTGCCGCGGTATTGACGCCATCGGTGGATGCCTTCACCCAAATTCTTCTGGCGGTGCCTTTGCTGGTACTTTATGAAATCAGCATCTGGGTGTCAAGAATAGCCTTGCCGAAAGAATCAAAGGAGGTAGTCGCTGCGCCGGCACGTGGGGGGCAATAACTACGAATCAGATGTTCGATGTTTCTTGATAGAAGCAGCAAACCGCAATTTTTGTTTTTTTGGTAAAACTAACGATGAAAATTCTTTAGCTTGAATGGAGTCGAGTGCATGAGCATAAAATCCGATCGCTGGATCAAGAGAATGGCCGTTGAGCATCAAATGATTACACCGTTTGAAGAGCAACAAGTTCGACAGCGGGTCATTTCTTTCGGATTGTCCTCATACGGTTATGATGTTCGCATCGCGGATGAATTCAAGATTTTTACCAACGTTTACAGCGCCGTGGTTGATCCCAAGAATTTTGATCCCAAGTCATTTGTTGATTTCAAAGGCGAAGTTTGCATTATTCCACCGAATAGCTTTGCGTTGGGGCGTACCGTGGAGTATTTTCGCATCCCGCGCAAGGTGATGACGATTTGTGTCGGCAAATCAACCTACGCGCGTTGTGGCATCATCACCAACGTCACTCCATTGGAGCCGGGGTGGGAGGGACACGTGACGCTTGAAATCTCCAACACCACGCCACTGCCGGCAAAAATTTATGCCAACGAGGGAATTGCGCAAATTCTCTTTTTCGAGAGTGATGAAGAGTGCATGATTTCCTACGCGGAGAAAAAGGGGAAATACCAGGCGCAGCAGGGGGTGACCTTGCCGAGGGTGTAGGACAGGCTATGCACCGAGGGCATCCTTCTGCGTCCGAGGGCATTTGAAAGGGAGTAAGTAGGATACTCACTAATGCGAAAACGACTGCGAAAAAAATTGCATCTGGGAGAATTTCAGGAGATGGGGTTTGAAGTTCGATTTCGAATGTCATCCAGTCTTGATGAATCGTCCTTCAACAAGCTTATCGACGCTTTTATTGAGCAGGCGATTGAAGCCAAACGCTTGATGTTTGGAGGAGGTGGCAATGAATCAGTGTGGAGCGGATTTGTAACCTTGGATCGACGTGGGTCGGCCACAGAACAACATCGGCAATTCGTGCAACATTGGCTGCAAAGCCAACCACAAATTGTGGAGCACTATGTGGGGCCGCTCATCGATGCCTGGCATTCCGACTCATTTCATTGAGAACGCAAATGAACAGCAAGGACAGCAAAGCATGACCGCCAACGGCATGGTTGATCTCCACACCCACACCAACCATTCTGATGGTTTGTTACCACCGGAGAAGTTGGTGCAGTTGGCTGCTGAGGCGGGATTGCGCGCGATTGCCATTACCGACCATGACGAGGTCGGCGGTCTCGAAGTGGCTGTGGCCGCCGGTCAACAGCATGGCGTTGAAGTCATCGCCGGTGTGGAATTGAGTGTGACGCATCGCGGTTACGATATTCACATACTTGGTTATTTAATTGATTTTTGTCAGCCTGACTTGCTGGAGTTTTTGAATTACTTTCGTGCCGAGCGTCTTCGCCGTGTCCAGCGCATATTGGAAAAATTGGAAGAGCTTGGTTATCCAGTTCCTTTCGATACGGTCATGCGCAACGCTGGTGCCGGCAGCATCGGACGGCCACACATTGCTGATGCCATGGTAGAATCCGGGCATGTGCTCTCCTATCAGGAGGCGTTTAACCGTTTTATCGCTGATGGCAAACCGGCATTCGTTCCCAAGGTGCGGATCTCAGCAGCGCAAGCGATCGCCATTATTCATCAGGCAAATGGGCTGGCCTGTCTTGCGCATCCGGGACAAAATCTCACTGAAGAAATTGTGCTCGAAGTCATCAAGGCCGGCGTGGATGCCATTGAAGTCGTACACCCCAAGCATGGTTACTATCAGCGTGAGCTTTTCCGCCAGTACGCAAAAGATTTCGGACTTCTTGAAACCGGCGGCTCGGATTTCCACGGTGGCCGTAAAGGCGAAGAGAAGCTCGGCGATTATGTCATTGACTACGAGAAGGTCGAAAGAATGAAAGAACGTCATCATCTCTTGAGTCTTGCGGCACCCAGGTGAAAAGTCATGGCACTGAAATGGAAAACATTGACTGTCGGCCCATTTGCCATGAATGCGTATATTCTTTGGTGCAGTCACACATTGGCCGGAATTCTCGTTGATCCTGGCGACGAAGTCGATCTCCTCATCAAAACAATCGAAGAGATGAAAATAAAGCCGGAGCGCATCATCATCACCCACGCGCATCTTGATCATGTTTGGCATGTGAAATCGCTGCAACAACGTTTGCCCATTCCGCTTGCACTGCATCGGGACGAGGTACCGGTGTTGCAGATGCTTGCCTGGCAAGCGCAGGCATTCGGTTTCGAAGCACCCGAGCCTCCGCGCGTGGATGGTTATCTCGCCGAGGGCGACGAAGTTCGTTTTGGGGAAGTAACAATGAGAATTTTGCACGCGCCAGGCCATTCGCCAGGGAGCATCATCCTTTATGGCGAAGACATCGCGGTGGTCGGCGATGTGCTTTTCCAGGGTTCAATCGGTCGTACGGATCTGCCCTTTGGCTCGTATGAAACTTTGATGCGCTCGATTCGCCAGAAATTGCTGACGCTGCCGGATCATGTGCGAGTTTTACCCGGACACGGCGGTGAAACGACAATCGGGGCCGAGCGGCGAAACAATCCTTTCCTGCAAACGGAACAGTTGGCGTAAAGAGTGTGCAAGGCAGGCATGAGCACATAATTGCTGTGATCATGCCACTCCAGGATTCTGCATGCTCTGCCTTCTGCATAAGATTTCATCCACCGGAGGCGGAACTCCACTTTGACGTGCATCGTTGAACAGTTTTTCAGGAGAGAATCGTTATGATTACATTGGAAGAAGTCAGAAAAAACCCTCTGGTCGATGCCTATATTTCCCGCGCTGATCAGTACTTGGAAGTCCTCGGATATACCGAACATGGCCGGCGCCATTGTGGCATGGTGGCGAAATGGGCACGCATGATTTTGCTCGATCTCGATTTGCCGGAACGCGAGGCGGAATTGGCGGCGATTGCCGCCTATCTGCACGATATTGGCAATGCCTTCAACCGGACAAACCATTCGTTCACCGGAGCGGTTTTGGCGCACACTCTGTTGCTGGGCATGGGTATGCTGCCGGATGAAATCACCCAAATCGTCGCCGCCATCGGCAGTCACGATGAGGCGAGTTGTGAGCCAATCAGTAATGTGGCCTCTGCCTTGATTATTGCGGATAAATCGGATGTCCACCGGTCGCGCGTGCGCAATCCGGCAATGATCAAGTTCGACATTCATGACCGCGTCAATTATGCCGTGGAAAGCAGCAAGCTGAAAGTCGACCGCGAAACCCGGTTGATCACGCTCGATTTGAGTATCGATACGAAAATTTCCTCGGTGATGGAGTATTTTGAAATTTTCCTTTCCCGCATGCTTTATTGTCGGCGCGCGGCGAATTTTCTGGGCTGTGAATTCAGTTTGGTCGCCAACGAGAATAAGCTGCTTTAGCCGGAAAAAAACCTTGCTTTCGAGTGCAAATTTCTGTATTTTTATTATAGTCATAGGGATACGTACAACCCTGTTTGAGTTTTTGTTCTTTGAAAAACGTCAAGCAATGTTCTCGTTTCCGCCGAGAGCGAAAGATTGAGTGAATGGTTACATGTTTTTGAAGGAAAAGATATGAGGAAGGAGATTCTCATCAATTCCTCGGTCGGCGAAACGCGCATTGCCATTCTCGAAGACGGTAGACTGGTGGAGCTTTTTACCGAGCGTCCGGAAGCGGAGCGTATGGTGGGCGATATCTATTTGGGCAAGGTGGTGAATGTGGTGAAAGGGATGCGAGCTGCCTTTGTGGATATCGGTCACGAACAAGATGCCTTTCTTCATTTTAGTGACATCGGAGATACGCTGTACGAATACAGTGCTTTTCTGGACCTGGAAAACTCCTCAGAAAATGGTCATCCTCAGAGGCGAGATTTTCAACAACGGCCGATTCCCAAAGAGGGGCAGGAGATTCTGGTGCAGATTATCAAGGAGCCGATCAGTACCAAAGGCTGCCGGATAACCACCGAGCTTTCCATCCCGGGACGCTACTGCGTGTTGGTGCCCAACAGCGAGATGGTTGGCGTCTCGAAGAAAATTCAGAGCATGCGTGAGCGAAAGCGCCTGCAAAAGCTGGCCAGAGCGCTACGCCCCAAAGGTTTCGGACTGATTGTCCGAACTGTTGCTGCTGGCAAGGACGATGAAACGCTGCAGGCCGATGTCGACAATCTGCTTAAAACCTGGCGTAAAACCGAAGAACGCATCAAGCGTGAAAAACCGCCCAATTTGGTTTACAAAGATCTCGGCATGGCCTCGAGTGTCATCCGTGATCTCTTTACGCCCGACATTGATCGAGTAGTCGTCGATGAGCGGAAATTGTATCAGCAGATTGTCAATTATCTGAAAGAAGTCACCTCGCAGTTGGCAGCAAAGGTCGAGTTGTATCGCGGTAAAAAATCTCTTTTCGACGCGTATGGAATCGAGCAGGAAATTGAACGCAGTCTCGCACGCAAGATTTGGACGAAAAGCGGGGGCTACATTATTTTTGACCATACCGAGGCGCTCACCGCGATCGACGTCAACAGCGGCAAGTTCATGGGTCGCGGTGGTCATGATGAAAATGCGCTGAAAATCAATCTCGAAGCAGCGCACGAGATCGCTCGGCAGCTCCGCTTGCGGGATATTGGCGGGATCATTGTCATTGATTTTATTGATATGACCGATCCGCGCTTCAAACGCCGTCTGTATGATGAATTTCGTCGAGAATTGCGCAAAGACCGCGCCCAATCCAATATCAGCCCCATCAGTGAATTCGGGCTGATCGAAATGACGCGGGAGCGCGTACGACCGAGTTTGTTGTTTTCTTACAGTGAGCCCTGTCCGAATTGCGATGGCACCGGCAGGGTGATTGCAAAAGCCACGGTGCTTACACGCATCGAGCGGTGGCTGATGCGATACAAATTAGTCGGTAATGAGCGGAGCCTGCGCCTGAAGGTGCATCCGGAAATTGCACATTTCCTCAGCGTCGGTTTTCTCAGCCGCATCCGCAGATTGATGTGGAAATATTGGATGAAAATCGAGTTGGTCCCGGATGAATCCCTGCGCGTGGATGAATTCAAGTTCCTGTCCAAGCGCGATGGCCATGAAATTTTGAATTAACATAACAGGAGTAACGTTGCATGTATGCTTTGGTCGAAATTGGCGGCCAACAATTCAAGGTTGCGCAAGGTGATGAGATTTTGACCCAGAAATTGCCCGGTGAAGTTGGCAGTAAAGTGAGCTTTGACCGGGTCCTGATGGTTGTCGATGGCGAAACGACAAAAATCGGCCAGCCGGTGGTGGCTGGCGTGCGTGTTGATGCCACAATTGCTGGTGAGCAGCGGGCGCCGAAAATCATCGTTTTCAAGAAAAAACGGCGCAAGGGTTACGCACGCACACGCGGGCATCGCCAGAGGCACTCGCTGGTTCGTATTGAGCAAATTGTCATGTAATGGAGAAAAAGCAATGGCACATAAAAAAGGTGGCAGCAGCACCCATAACGGTCGCGACAGCAATCCGCAACATCTTGGCGTCAAGCGTTATGATGGCCAGTTCGTCAACGCGGGTAGCATCATTGTGCGCCAGCGTGGCACCAGGATTCATCCCGGCGTCAATGTTGGCATTGGCGGGGATGATACGCTGTTTGCATTGATCGATGGGAGGGTTAAATTTCAACGGGTCGGAAAGTCAAAAAAGCGCGTTGATATTCTGCCGGTTGCGGCTTGAGTTATATTCGACTTGACAGAAAAGGCCAGAGAAGTCCATTTCTCGTGGCCTTTTTTGTTTTGGGAATTCCCCTGCCCCTGGGCGCCTGATTTTTGTGCATGCCTCGGAACAATATCAATTGCAAACAGGGCACGCCCGGATAGCAGTTAACGCTGCCGAAGTTTTTTCCTGCAAATTTGCCTGCACTCACCGTAAGACGGTATACCCGCCAGTGATGAACCAGAACGCAAGCATGAGAACAATGGCCCAGAAAAACGCGCCAAAGACGGAAAAATTCGATTTGGCGTTATCCTCTTGGTCTTGGTCGGGATCACTTTGTAATTGTATGGGTACGGGTACCATGACATATTGGATTTGCGATGACTTTTTCATTTTGGTGCCCTCCACAGCTTGAAGTTCATCTCGGAACGACGCTGGTTGATGCGAGTGCATGGAATTTGCCGTTTCCTTTAAATTGGTGTCTTTCATTTGACAAAACTGGAGCAAGAAAATTCTTGCGTTTGAGCCGGATTTGTTGCATCTTTCTTGTGTAGACGTTATACCAAAAATTTAAAATTTTATAAAAACGGGGCTATTCAATGAAAAGACTAAATAACAAACAGATCGAGGCGATTTCCTCAGCCCTTTCGAACTTGGGCAACATTGTATTCCTTGGCATTGCGGTTGCTTCTATCGCGGTCTTTGGTGCTTCCAAAGTACCAATTATCCGATTAATACTCTCGTGTTGGGTTGGCTAATCTGCCAAATTGCTTCTGTCTGGATATTATCATTTTGGAGCGAAGAAGATGGAATTAATTAATTTTTTTCATTATCACCATGTATGTTGCAGGTCTTCTTGGAATCCTTTTGGTGTTTTATCTTCGCCACGTCTATTCAAAAGACTCCAAGAAAAAATAGCTGCCGGCTTGTCTTATGCGCGACCGCAATCAGAGTGATATTCCCACGCTTCTCCTGGTCAACCCGTGGATTACCGACTTCGCCGCGTATGATTTCTGGCTGAAGCCGTTGGGCTTGCTGTATCTCGCTGCGGTTTTGCGGCGGGCAGATTACGCAGTCCGTTTGGTCGATTGCATGGATCGTAGCCATCCGGAACTGTTACAGTGGCAGGGGCTTGAACAGCCAATCAACCGGCGTTGGAGTACGGGAAAATTTCTTCGCACGCCGATTCCCAAGCCCGCGCTTTATCGCCATGTGCCGCGCGTTTATGCACGTTATGGCATGCCTCCTGAGATTTTTGAAAAACTCTGTTTATCCGGGCCGAAACCCGAAGCCATTCTCGTGACCAGCGGTATGACCTACTGGTATCCCGGTGTACAGATGGCAATAGCCACATTGCGCCGATGGTTTGCGGACACACCGATCTTGTTGGGAGGAATTTACGCGACATTGTGCACGGATCATGCCCGCCAATTTTCAGGCGCTGATTTGGTTATACCCGGTGAAGCGGAATCGGCGATTGTCGCCAGGCTTCGAGAAGTTTTAAGTAATGATGAGAATATCACAGATGAAAATCATCTGTCCTCAAATGGTTTTCCCACGCTCGACGATTTGCCCTTTCCGGCATTCGATCTCTATCCCAAACTCCAATTTGCCACCATTATGACTTCGCGTGGCTGCCCGCTCAAATGCACTTTCTGCGCCTCTCGCCTTGTTTCCGGACAATATCGCAGCCGCAGCATCGACAATGTCATCGCCGAGTTGGATTGGCTGCACAGCGGCTTGGGAGTCAACGAATTTGCTTTTTATGATGACGCCCTGCTGACCAATCGTGACCGTCATTTTCTGCCACTCTGTGAAAAAATTATTGAACATCGAATACGTGCCACTTTCCACACACCGAACGGCCTCCAGGCAAAGTATATCGATGCCAATACGGCACGATTGATGTGGCAAACCGGATTCAAGACGATTCGCCTTGCCTATGAAAGCGGCAGTGCAATGCGCCAGCGCGACATGAGCAAAAAGGTGAGCAACGAAAGCTTCGCCCGCGCCGTGGCGAAGCTCTATGCGGCAGGATATGGGCCGCGCGAGCTTGATGCTTATGTCATGATCGCTTTGCCGGATCAGCCCATTCAGGAAGTTCTGTGGAGCATGGCTTTTGTGCATTCTCTTGGTGTGGGAATTCGTCTCGCGACTTTTTCACCTATTCCCGGCACGATAGATTACGACAGAACTGTCGCGCGCGGCGAGCTTCCTCGCGATGCCGATCCATTACTCACGAATAATTCGATCCTGCCCGTTCGCCTGCCGGAGGTGTCTGATGAAACTTACGAAAGAATCAATCGGCTGGCCAAGACGCTCAATGCGCATTTGCGACAAACGGGCCGGCCGCTTGACTCTTCGGGGGATCTCTACAAGCGTTTGAGCTCGCAATTAACATTAGAAGCCGTATAATCCAAGATCATTAAAACGGAAGGAGAGCTGACTATGCGCCGCTTACTGTTGATTCTGCCTTTGATTTTTTGGGGCTGTGATATTTTCCAGCAAGTACCGATCACACGCGAAGTGATTGATACCCGCGAAGCGCCCAAGGCTATCGGCCCCTACAGCCAGGCGATCAAAATTGGCAATGTGCTTTATTGCAGTGGACAAATAGGTTTGGATACCGCGGGCGTTATGGTCGGAGGGGACATTCAGGATGAAACGCGACAAGTTTTGAAAAATATCGGCGCCATTTTGCGTGCCGGAGGAATGGATTATAAGGATGTCGTGAACGCCACCGTCTACTTGGCGAATCTCGACGATTATAAAGTGATCAATGAGGTTTACGCAGAATTTTTCAAAGAAAACAAACCTGCGCGTGCGGCGATTCAAATTGCGCGTTTGCCGCGCGACGCAAGGGTGGAGATTTCGTGTGTCGCGGTCAAGCTTGAATAATTTCACCGGCATGCTCGAAACCGGCAGCAAAGCTTCATGAATTTCTGCCCGGGTCTGTCTTTCAGCCTGTATCCGAAGTGCCGCAATCGGTTCTTCGTGCTTCAAAAATCGCTCGAGAATTGCCTTGACTCTCTGAACACGATTTACTATTTTGATATGGTAAAGGTTGGCCGGGTGCCGGATCGGTGGTAGCAAGTTATGAAGCGTTCAGGAATCATCACCTTGTTGACTGACTTCGGCCAGCAGGATGGTTATGTCGCCGCCATGAAAGGGGTGATGCTCGGTCTCCATCCGGCCGCGCATTTGGTCGATATCAGTCATGAGGTGGAGCCCCAAAATGTGCAGGCTGGGGCTTTTCTTTTAGAAAAACACTTTCGCTATTTCCCCACCGGCACAGTTCATCTCGCCGTGGTCGATCCCGGAGTGGGTGGCGAACGGGCGGCGTTGGCATGTTCGGCAGCCGGATATTTTTTCGTCGCTCCGGACAATGGCTTGTTGGATTTTTGCTGCGATTTCTCCGACCTGCAGACGGTGCGGCTGACACGAAGAGAATTTTGGCGGGAAAAGATTTCTGCCACTTTTCACGGCCGCGACATTTTTGCGCCGGTGGCCGCGCATCTTGCGCGTGGCGAGTTGCTGCTCAACATGGGCGAACCCATGGCGCTACGCAGAAAATTGCCGCCACTGGAATGCCGGATCAGCGGAGAGGTGTTGCATGGACAGGTTGTTTATGTCGATCGATTCGGGAATCTGATTTCCAATATCTCAGCGCAGCGGTTGCAGGAGTTCTCCCGGAATCAGCCTGTTACCATCACATTGGCAGGACATTTGATTGGCGGCCTCAGCAAAACTTATGCGGAGGTCTCGACCGGCATGCCGGTGGCTTTGATTGGCAGTTTTGACTTTCTTGAAATTGGTGTGAATCTGGGTAATGCCCAGTCACGTTTTGGCGCTCGACGTGGCACGCCCATCACCGTCGAACTTGGCCAAGTGGTGTAGTTGTTACGTTGATGACGGCGTTTATTGGCAATTTAAAAGATATTTGTCTCAATCGAACTGGGATACTGACAGCAGGAAAATGCCTGACACAGATCTTGACAGATTGGAAGAGTTCTATCCGCAGAGGACAGGAGGATCGGATCGGCCATGGGTCGCAAGCCTGTTGCGCCCCGATCGGCCGGTGGTGAATGTCATCTTGTTTTTGTTGACTTGTGCCTCGACTTTTTATCTTGGCTATTCAACGCACAGAAGCATTGCCGATGGCTTGTGGTACAGTGCGGGAATCATCACGATTTTGCTTTGTCATGAGATGGGGCATTACCTTATGTGTCTGCGTCATGGCGTGCGCGCGACGCTGCCTTTTTTTATTCCTTTCCCGGTGTTATCTCCTTTTGGCACTCTCGGCGCCGTGATTCGCATGGATTCGCGCCTGCCTGACCGTCGCGCGCTATTTGATATTGGCGTGGCCGGTCCGCTCGCCGGCTTGGCGGTGACCATACCCGCGATTTATTTCGGCTTGAAGATGTCCCGGGTTGATGTTATTCCCGAAGTGGGAATGATGTCACTGGGTGAATCCATTTTATTCAAGTGGCTTAGTTTTTTGGCAAAAGGCCCCTTGCCGGATGGCCGGGATATTATTCTTCACCCGCTTGCGTATGCCGGCTGGGCCGGATTGTTTGTCACTGCTTTGAATCTCTTACCCATCGGGCAGCTTGATGGCGGACACATCCTTTATGCACTTTTGGGCGAGCGCAGCGAGCCGGTGTATCGAATCGCTTTGGCACTGTTTGCTTTAATGGGCATCATTTTGTTTCCCTCATTCCCGGGCTGGTTCCCGTTCATCCTCTTGCTTTTGTGGTTTGGTTATCGCCATCCGCCGACCATGGACTATTTCACACCTCTCGATTCAAAAAGGCGGATGATCGCTTATCTTGCGTTTGTGATATTTATTTTGTCATTTACTCCAATCCCCTTTTATATCTGAACCGGCATCCGGATAAAGTGTATCTCGATTGCCGGATTTTGGCTGAAGCAACGGAGAGTTCATGGAACAGCCAAGAGAAAAATATACGATCGTTGGCATCGGTGAAGTGCTGTGGGATATTTATCGCGACCGTCGGCACGTGGGTGGTACTCCCGCGAATTTCACGATTCACGCCACACAACTCGGCGATGAAGGCGTGTTGGTCTCTCGTGTCGGCGATGATGGCATGGGTCGTGATTTGATACGCGCACTACGGCAGAGGCAACTAATGACGGAGTGCATACAGGTTGACGATAAAAGGGGCACTGGCACGATCATGATCTCGCTTGATATCAAGGGCGTGCCGACTTTTCGATGTTCACACGACGTTGCCTTCGATTACTTGCAGTATCTGCCCGAGCTGGAAACATTAGCCAGCCGTGCCAATGCGGTTTTGTTCGGAACGCTCGCACAACGTTCACCGATCGCGCGTCAAACCATTCGGCGATTTGTGTCTGTCGCAAAAAACGCCGTGCGATTATTTAATGTCAATTCTCGCGCCAGCGTTGCCGAAATGCAGCACATCGTGCCGGAGTCCTTGGCGATGGCAGATATTTTGCAAATGAATCACGAAGAAATGAAATTGCTCCAAATTTTGTTTCGGCGAGAAGCTGACCCGCCCCGAAAATTCATTGACTTTCTGTTCAAAAAGTATGATTTGAAGATGGTGGCCATCACCCACGGCGAGTCCGGCTGTGAACTTTTTGACGGCAGTGGCGTGAGTATTGTGGACGGTTTGCCGGTTCAAGTGATCGATACCACCGGTGCTGGTGATGCTTTCGCCGCCGGGATGATGCACAAGTTTCTGCGGAATGCTCCGCTTGACGAGATTGCCGAATTTGCCAATCTGCTTGGTGCCTTTCTCTGTACTCAAAGCGGAGCCACGCCGGTTTTTCGCCGGCAGGATATAGAAATTTTTCGTGACTCGTATGAATAGCCATACCTCAAAAAAGTCGGCAGGGGACAGGGGCACCAAGGCACCCAAGTGGCGTTTATTCTTCCCTCCCGGCGCCAGTCGCAGTAACGCGCAACTGATTATCGTGCTGGTCATTTTGCTGGCGATCATGCTTTTTTTGCGACGCTTGGGTACGAGCGATTTGCCAATTCCAACGGCCTCGCCTGTATTGGTCGACAACTTGACTTACCAAAATCAGTTGTATAACTTCGCCATCCGTGCCCCAAGCACTGACTGGGAGATTGTTTCTTTCCAGAATCCGGATACTCTGCGGCAGGAGAACCCCGCTGCTTCGGTTTTGGAAAATATTAACCCGTTCCTGGAAATGCGGCGGCGTGACAGAGAGGCGGTCATTGCTCTCGTTCAAGTCGGTGTCATTGAACTTGTCGCGTCCCGCACCTCGAATCGATTGGCGCTGCAGAATCTTGATGAGATTCGGCGCGATTTCACTTTGAGAACTGACACCGTGCGCATTATCCAGCCGGTGACACCTGTTTCTGGTGCAAGGGTGCAAGGCGCCTACTTCGCAGTGGAAGTACCAAAGACGGCGCAAGGATCACCCCGGACAATTTGGATCAACTCGTTTTGGGTGCACAATCAATTGGGTTACTCGATCATGTGTCAAACGACCAGGAATGATTATGCTTATGTGGTGAAAGATCTGGAAGCCATCCTGGGAAGTTTCCGGTATCTGCAGTAGATGTCAGAATTTGGTAAAATCAAAGCTGCAATTCAGTAGTTAGTGTTTCACTACGCCGGAGGTGCCATGTCTTTTACTTTGCCTCACCGATGCGCTTTGGCGCATGTTCCGACGCCAATTGAAAAACTGGAACGTCTCTCGCAATTTCTTGAAGGTCCGGAAATCTACATTAAACGCGACGATTTGACCGGCATGGGTAAAACCGGCAACAAAGTCCGGAAACTCGAATTTCTTGTCGCGGAAGCATTGCGGGAAGGATGTCAACTGCTGATCACTTGCGGTGGCCTTCAATCCAATCACGCGCGCGCCACCGCACTCGCCGCCGCCAAAGTCGGCATCAAGAGCCATTTGGTGTTGCGCGATTCTGCCGGTGGTGATATTGATGGCAACCTTTTTATCGACCGTTTGGTTGGCGCGGAAGTGACTTTCATCAGCCCGCAGGAATACGAGCAGGCGAATGACATCATGCATCGACTCGCTGATGACTATGCGCGCCGGGGTGTGAAGGCGTATGTCATCCCGGAAGGTGGATCCACGGCTCTCGGCGCCCTCGGTTACGTCGTGGCGACGGAGGAGCTTTACCGCCAAATGAAAGCGATGCGTTTGGAATTTGACCATATTGTTTCCGCCATCGGTTCCGGTGGAACCATGGCGGGACTGTTGCTCGGCAAAAGTGCTTATGACGTGAAAGCGCAGATTCACGGCATCAATGTCTGCGATGATGCGCCATATTTTCAAGAGCGGGTCAGCAGCATTATCCGTGAGGCCAAGCGACGGTTTGGGTTCGAGATCAATGTGCAGAAAAAGGATGTCAGTATTATCGATGGCTATGTGGGCAAAGGCTATGGTTTGAGCCGGCAGGAGGAGATCGAACTGATCAAGCTGGTTGCCCGCACCGAAGGCATCATCCTGGATCCGGTATATACCGCCAAGGCCATGTATGGTTTGATGGATCAAATTCGCAAGGGTCGTTTTACCAGACAGGAAAAAGTGCTCTTTTGGCACACCGGTGGAATTTTCGGATTGTTCCCGAAGCGGGGTTTGTTCTTTTAGCAACGCAGTTCCTTCTCTTTGTGTTCGTCAACAAGAAAAAGCCCTGATGATCGTGGATGCGTGAAACCATGCTCAGGGCTTTCATGTTTCTTTGGCTGTCACATTCAAAGAGGCGATCAAATGAAAATACCCGAGTTGATAAACAATATTGCCGAGCTTGAAGACTTCATGACCACACCCTCGGATGCCGTGGTGGAAGCGATGAGAAAAATGACTGGCGATTTGTTGATTCTCGGTGTCGGTGGCAAGATCGGCCCATCGCTGGCAATTTTGGCCAAACGGGCTGCCGGGCAGGCGGGCGTGAAAAAGCGCATTATCGGCGTTTCGCTATTTCCCGATTTGTCGGTGCGTGATTCCCTCACCAGGGCCGGAGTCGAAACGATTGCCTGCGACCTGCTCGAGGAAAATGCGCTCGCGCAACTGCCGGATATCGAAAATGTGATTTACATGGTCGGCATGAAATTTGGCGCCACCGGCCGTGAAGCGGAAACCTGGGCCGTCAACACCTATCTGCCGGGGCGGGTGGCGCAAAAATTTAGAAATTCCAAAATTGTTTTGTTTTCCACCGGCAATGTCTATCCGTTGACTCCCCTCAAATTTGGCGGCTGCAAGGAGACCGATCCGGTTGCACCGATTGGTGAATACGCCCAATCGGCACTCGGTCGCGAGAGAATCTTCGAATATTTCTCCGGCACGCAACAGATCAAAGGTGTGATCATCCGGCTGAATTATGCAATTGATCTTCGTTACGGTATTCTGCTCGACGTTGCGCAAAAGGTCTTCCAAAAGCAGCCGATCGATTTGACCATGGGACACGTGAACGTCATCTGGCAGGGAGATGAGAATGCGATTGCCTTGCGCAGCCTGGAATTGGCACGGACCCCGCCATTCGTGCTCAATGTGACCGGGCCGGAAACGATTTCCATTCGCAAGCTGGCGCAGCAATTTGGCGAGTTGTTTCAGGTTGCGCCGATATTGGAAGATGAGGAGGCAGAGACCGCACTGCTCAGCGACGCCAGCCAGTGTCATCGTTTATTCGGTTATCCCCAAGTCACCTTGGAGCAAATGATCAGATGGGTCGCACATTGGGTAAAAATTTCCGGCCCAACATTGGCGAAACCAACACACTACGAAGTTCGCACGGGGAAGTTTTGAGTTCCGTGGTTCCTCGATTACCATTTTAAATTAACCGGTCAACGGGCCAACAGACCAACTAATTAAAGGCAGATCTATGTCGTTGTTACCTTTCCCACCACCCCATGTACTCACGGCCTTGCGCCAGGGGCTTGTCATCCCCGCTCATCCCTTGGCGCTGAACAGCAAGCGACAACTTGACGAGAAACGCCAGCGGGCACTGACGCGCTATTATTGTGAAGCCGGTGCCGGTGGCCTCGCCGTCGGTGTGCATACCACACAATTTGAGATTCGTGACCCGAAGTTCTCTCTCTATGAACCGGTTTTAACTTTGGCAGCGGAGACCATCGACACCATTGCCGCCGCTACCGGCAGAACGATCGTGAAAATTGCCGGAATTGCCGGATCAACCGTGCAGGCAGTGAAAGAGGCGAAGTTGGCAGCCGATTTGGGTTATCATTTGGGCATGGTCAGTCTCGGCGCGCTGCACACCTTTTCAAATCCGGAGCTGATCGCGCATCTGTGCGTCATCGCCGAGGCAATCCCGATTATGGGATTCTATTTGCAGCCGGCTGTCGGAGGCAGAGTTCTGGATTATGAGTTTTGGCGTCAGGCGGTGGAGATCGAAAATCTGTGCGCCATCAAGATTGCGCCATTCAATCGTTACTTCACGCTCGAGGTCGTGCGCGCAGTGGCGGAAGCCGGGCGAGAAAATGAGATTGCGCTTTACACCGGCAATGATGATAATATTGTCATTGATTTGCTCAGCGAATTCCAATTTACCGGGCAAAGAGAAACGCCCCGGCTGCGTATCGTCGGCGGGCTGTTGGGACATTGGGCAGTGTGGACGAAAAAAGCCGTCGAACTGCTGGAAGAAATTCATCAAATCAAAAGGCAGCATCAAGCCATTCCTTCCGAACTGCTCTTGAGAGCACAACAGATCACCGATGCGAACGGAGCGATTTTCGATGCGCACCACAACTTTGCCGGTTGCATTCCAGGCATACACGAAATTCTGCGGCGTCAGGGTCTGCTCGAGGGGCGATGGACGTTGAATCCGAATGAAGAGCTTTCCCCCGGGCAATTGGTGCAAATTGATCGCATTTATCGTGCCTATCCGCATTTGCGTGATGATGATTTTGTAAAGGAGAATTTGGATCGTTGGTTGAAATAACGCCGGCCGGCTGCACTTATGGGTTTGTTTGCCGACTGCCAGATGCCCCTGACATCACTGTGGTGAGCCGGATCGAGAAAGATGGTTGAAACATATTTCCGTAAAGTTCAAAATCACTTGGCTTGCCGCAAGGTCGATTTGCAAGCCGCTTACTACTTGTTCCGAAATACTTCATTCAGAAAGGCACAACGAATTTTGCAGCTCGGCCGGCGGCCCATCGTGATTGGCGGATGTGGCCGTTCCGGCACGACCTTGCTGCTCTCGGTGCTTTCATGTCACCCCAAAATCTTTGCCATCGACATCGAAACCGTGGCTCTTTGTCCGGATGGATATGGTGCCGATGGCATGTACAACCAAGCGCCGAATTTGGATGTGCCGTTCAGACTCGAGAGAATTTATCAATATTTTATCGAACGGGAAATTCCCGCAGGCAATACGCGCTGGTGCGAGAAAACGCCGCGGAATGTTTTGTACTTTGGCCGGATTCTGCAGCATTTCGGCACACGCGTCCGCCTTCTGCACATGGTGCGTGATGGTCGCGATGTCGTCACTTCGATTCATCCTCGCGCGCCCACGCGTTTTTGGGTCACCCCGCATCGCTGGGTGCAAGATGTCGCTGCCGGGAGAGAATTTGAAAACCATCCACAGGTTCTCACCATTTTTTACGAAGACCTGGTGCGAGAATATGAAGCAACCATGCGCCGGATCTGCGAGTTTATTGACGAAGAATTTGTCGAAGCGTTTCTGTCATATCCCGACTCGGCGCGTCTGAAAGAAACCGGCGCCTGGTTTCATCCGGCACAGGCGACCACCGACAAGTCCATTGGCCGCTGGAAAGATCCGAAATATCGGGAGGTGATTGAATCCTTTTGGCGCGAGCCGATGGCAGGTGAGTTGATGCAGCATTACGGGTATGATAAGGTTTGAAAGGATAACAACTGTCATGGCAGTCGATTTGTTGACCATTTCCGACCACGAGCCGCCCATGGGCGATCTTTTTTCCAATCAGTCACTTTCTTTCTGCCGGGCGCTTTGGACAACACCGATAGAGGGCGAAGAGGATGCTCCCCGGCACCGCATCATCCACATCCGTGTTCTGCAATTGCATGGCCCCGCCAGAATTTTTCGCCTGGGATTGCGACCGGCAAAGGGTTATCACAAATGCGGCAGTTATCATGACCTTGACTGGGTCGCCTCATTTCGCGTGCTGGTTTGGCAAAATGAACAGTGGCAGGTTCATGCCCATGAGAAAAATGTCATGCGCCCCGAGCATGATGCAATCCGGTGGTATGAGCTGGGAGGTATTGTCACATCCGCGATCATCATAGAAGTGCGGCGCTGCGGCATCGACAATTGGTGGCCGTCATGGAATTTAGTTGGCGGCGCACTGATTTTGGAGGGCGAGCCGCTCTCCGGCGTGGCGCCACGCAAGGAATTGACACATACAGTGGAAAAAATTTCTTCGACGAATTTGCCGGCAGGCCTCACCATGGAGCAAACCGACGGCGAAATACGCTACCGGTCACGATTTTTGCAGGTTGGTTTTTATTTGAATCGAGCCGGTTTTTCATATCTCAGCATCGACGAGGAGGGAAACGGCAAAACCTCGCAAAATATTCTTCACCTTCAACCGGGAAGCTTTCATCAAGGTCTTCGGTTCCATCCGATTGGCGGGCCACCGATTGCGGCGCCGACCTTGCGATACCAGGTGCAGGGGACAACGCGAGTGGATGGTCATCGTGTGATCTATGATCTGGCTTTGGCGGGTTCGGCACAGCATTATCATCTCGAGTGGGAAGTGCAGGAAGACCGCCTGTTACTGCAAGCCACTCGCACCGGCCAGCGTCCTGTGCAAGTGTGGAACAGCAGCGCATGGTATATTGGCTTGCGGCCGACGATTTCACCAGCACATGTTATCGGCAGGATTATTCGAGAAGGCGAGACCGGACTTTTGACGCTGCCAATTTTATTGCACGTACCGCGTTTTGGCACGTTATCTGTCGAAGCGAATAACGAACATGCACTCTGGCGTTCCGATGCATTTCGACCGCTCGATATGACCAGCAGTGAAATCAAGCTTGGTGAGATTCCCCAACCGCAGGGTGGTTATTTGTTGCCTGCGGGTGAATTTCGCACCACGCTGCAAATGGCATTGACGCGTGCCGAAATTCCAATGAAAGAAGGCACACCGTCCGAGATTGTCCAGGCAGTTGCAAAAACTGCATTCACCGCACTGACCTATCGTCCGGATACTGCGACCTTGAGTAACAATGGCGCGTCCATCCATTGCCCGATCTGCATGGACAATTGGTCGGCCATTACCACGCGGCTGGGCGACGTTCTTCCGAATTTGCCGGCGGTCGAACTGCTGCGCACTTCTCTCGAACGTTGGTTGGATGGCGGGCAGGGCTATACCAGCGGCAGGATGTTGCAACATGGCAAGTTTCACGAAGCAGAAGATGAATATTTGCTCACGGGCGCGGCCTGCCTGCTCGGGCTGGGCGAATATCTGCGGCATTCCGGAACTGTGAGCTGGATCGAGCAATATCATGATCCGATACGCCAGCAATTGCAAAAAATGCGCGCGCGCGATGTCGATGGAGACGGCCTGGTCGAGAGTATTTACCGCACCGGGGTCAGCGGCACCGGCCAATGGAGCACATGCTGGTTCGATGTCATCTCGTTCGGATGGAAAGATGCCTTTTCCAATGCCATTCTCTATCGGGCTTTGGTCGTGCTCGCGGAGATTTTTCCGAAGCTGGAAGCGAATGACCTCGCCACAGGCCTGTCCGACTGGGCAGAGAAGTTGCGCGCGAATTACCGGCCAACCTTTTTCAATCCGCAAACCGGTTGGTTGGCAGGTTGGCGCTGTGCCGAGAACAAGTTGCACGATTATGCTTTTCTTTTTGTGAATGGCGCTGCCGTCAGTGGTGGGTTGCTCGATTACGACGATGCGCGTGCCATCATCGGCAAATTATGGGAGGAAACCAAACACGCCGGCATGCCGGATCCGCTGCTGGGCTTGCCGGGAAATCTTTGGTCGATTCCCGATGAAGACCGTTCTGATATCATGCAAGGTTATCCGATGGGTTATTATCAAAACGGCGGCCGTACGCACTCCCAGGCACGTCATTTTGTGAATGCACTTTATCGCGTCGGCATGACAGAAGAAGCGGACTACCTGCTGCGCCGGCTTTGCGAAGGTCTGGCGCGAGGCCTCGTTTATGGTGGCAACAAAAGCGGGCTTGACTGGCGGTTTTGGGATGATCGGCCCTGCGGGTATGAGGGCTTGTTATCGGATCAATTTGGTGTGCTTGCGACAGCGCTGGAGCAATACGGAGAATCACGGTAAGATTGCAAAAACTTGAGAAGTGATATTGTCAACAGAAATGGCCCCATGGTCGTTCGACATCCGCCAAGCCGAACAGAAATCCATAGGGCCATATGCGAGAGGTGTGAATAACTTTTGCAAAGTTCAGGCCATATTTTTTGTCGTCATCCATTGCATCGTTAATTTGCAAACACCCTGTGATTTCTTAAAGAGACCTGCGACCAATTGGCACACTGTGTAAATCTGCTTAACAGGTTGCGCCTGTAAAGCAGTGCCCATAACCCTCAGATTGATGAATCATATTCCCCACCCCGTCATGCCTGCTTGGGCTGTAAGCATCTTCCCCGGCGCGAGCACTGTTCTATTGCTTTAGCCCCGATAATTCACGTGGTGCGTAAATCGACTGCACGCTGGATTCTGGCTTGTGCCTAAAATGCAACTCCTGAATTATCGGGGTTAGAAGATTTCCTGCAGGCGTAGCCCACGGCTGCAGGCCACGGCCAAAGGCCTACGGACACAGGCCTTTCAGGATGACATTCAGAGGATTGTCTATTCCACCGGTGAGTCGCACATGACCCCACAGGGAAAAACAACTTGATAAAGTAACAACATGATCGTATATTAAATTTGATGCTAAATTCCTGCAGACGAAGAAGGGATGATGGTTACTGAAAACATAGTCAAGGATCAGGCATTGAGGATTAAAACGATGAACCGCATTTATCTCGATTATAGCGCCACCACGCCGTTGGCACCGGAAGTACTCGATGCGATGCGGCCTTATCTCACTGACCATTTTGGCAACCCTTCCAGCATTCACAGCTTCGGTCGTGAGGCCAGAGTCGCTGTGGATGCAGCACGTGAGAAACTCGCTGCTGCCCTCGGGGCATTGCCACAGGAAATCACGTTCACCAGCGGAGGCACCGAAGCGAACAACCTGGCGATTCTCGGTATCGCGCGCACGTTTTCGAGTCCGCGCCATATCGTCACAACTCGCATCGAGCATCCCTGTGTGCTCAATGCCTGCCGGGAGCTGGAGAAGAGCGGCTGGCAAGTCACCTACATTGAACCGGATGCGACCGGCCTGATCTCTGTTGCCACGGTGGCAGAAGCCATTCGTCCTGACACAGTGTTGATCTCAATCATGCACGCCAACAACGAAGTTGGCACCATAAACCCATTGCCTGAAATTGCTCAACTCGCGGCCGATCGCAAAATTCTCTTTCATACCGACGCGGTGCAGACCTTTGGCAAATTGCCTCTTGATCTGCGCAACATTCCGGTGTCATTGCTTGGATTGTCCGGCCACAAAATTTACGGTCCGAAGGGAGTGGGCGCGCTCTTTGTACGCCGGGGTGTGAAGCTGCAGCCACTGTCTTTCGGCGGACATCAGGAACGGGAGCGTCGCGCCGGCACCGAGAATGTCGCGGGAATCGTCGGGCTGGGAAGAGCTGCCGAATTGATGAGCACGGAGCAGGACGCGGAGGCAGCACGGCTGCAAAACCTCACCGAAGCGTTTTGGCAGCAGGTGCAGAAAATTTTTCCACATGCAAAACTCAACGGCAATCCGGAATTGCGTCTGCCGGCAGTCTTGAATATTTCTTTCCCCGGCTTTGACAGCACAACATTGCTCATGAGCCTGGATTTGGAGGGCATTGCCGTGAGTAGTGGCTCGGCTTGCAGCTCCGGCAGTGTGGAAGCCAGTCATGTGTTGCGCGCCATGAAACTGCCGAGGGAGCGCGCCGTGTCAGCTTTGCGTTTCAGTTTGGGCCGATACACCACGGAAGCAGAAGTGGAGACCACCCTGCAGGCGCTCGATAGGATTTTGCACAGGCAGTCAAGCTGATTTTGCTGCTTGTATTTCATATTCGCGTCTTTTGGAGAATTCGCCAACGGATGGACTGTGTCCGGAGGAACCAAATTGATTTTGAAACTTTTATCGGTTGGATTGTTTTTCTCCAGCACTGAATTTTTTTGTTCAACCGGAAAATGAATCGAGACTCAGAACTCATTAAAAAAGCCAATCTTGTTCCCGGCGCTGGCGCGACGGTGGTAGTGGCGATGAGCGGCGGCGTGGACAGCTCGGTCGCCGCCGCCTTGTTGCATGAATATGGCTATCGGGTGATTGGTGTTACGCTCAATTTGTGGGACTACCACGCCAGTGGCGGCAATGTCAACCTCGAGAGTGGTTGCTGCTCGATTGATACCATGGCGGATGCCCGTGCCGTTTGTCACAAACTTGGAGTGCCACATTACGTCTCCGATTTTCGCGAGATTTTTGATCGCAGCGTACAGCAAAATTTTATCGACGAGTATTTTGCCGGACGCACGCCCAACCCCTGCGTGCGCTGCAACACCTATATCAAATGGGGTGCGCTGTTACAACAGGCGAAAGATATCGGCGCCAGTTTTCTCGCCACCGGTCATTATGCACGCGTGCGTTTCAACGCGGCCACCAATCGCTGGGAGTTGTGGCGCGCGGTCGATGCGCACAAAGACCAAAGTTACGCGCTTTGGGGTGTGCGCCAGGAGGCGCTGGCGCACACGGTTTTCCCGCTCGGTGAATTGACCAAACCGGAAGTGCGAGAAATCGCACGCGGCCTCGGCTTGAAAACCGCGGAGAAAAAAGAGAGTCAGGAAATTTGTTTTATTCCGGATAACGATTATCGTCGCTATCTTCGGGAGCATGCCCGGGAGGCCGTTGCTGAAACTGTTCCTGGTGATTTTGTGGATGTCAACGGCAATCGCATTGGCACGCATCAGGGATTTCCATTTTATACGATCGGCCAACGGAAGGGACTCGGTCTCGCAGTTGGCAGGCCGATTTTTGTTACTGCGATTGATGCCGAGACCAATACCATTGTCGTGGGAGATGATGCGCATTTACGTCAAAGCGATTTCGTGGTGAGCTCGGTCAACTGGGGCTCATATTATTGTCCTCCGGACGGCACCGCCGTCTCCTGCAAAATTCGTTATCGTGATCCCGGCACCCCGGCAATCTTGTTGCAGGCAGAACCGCATCGTGCCCGGGTTCATTTTGAATCACCGCAGCGTGCCATCACTCCCGGCCAGTCCGCTGTGTTTTATGACGGCGAGGTGGTAGTCGGGGGTGGAGTGATCGATCGGGTCATTAATGATTGAATTCACAAAATATGCCATCAGCCAGAAATATCGATCCCAACAAACATATCATGCTTGTCCAGCATCGTGAAATCATTTTCATGGCGATTTTCATCGCGCTTGCCGTTGCCGGTGGGTATATCATGGCCCAGGTTCCCAATGTCGAGCTGATAACAGTTATTATTTTCCTCGGCGGCATCATGCTCGGCATCAAGCGCGGCATGATTATTGGCGCAGTCGCGGAATTTCTTTATTCGGTTTTAAATCCGTATGGCTTGGCAGCACCGCCCCTGCTTGGCGCGCAAATCCTCAGCATGATTCTTGTTGGCGCCGCCGGTGGCCTCTTCCGCAAATTAGCAGCACAACGTCCCCCTTCAATATGGCTCTTGGGCCTGGCGGGATTTGTCCTCACTTTCATGTTTGATTTGCTGACAACTTTGGCTTTCACTGTTATTGCCGGATTGGGACTCGCAGGATTTCTCACCGCAGTTACCGTGGGACTTTATTTTTATATTGTGCATGAAGTTTCCAATGTATTGATTTTTGCTATATTGCTGCCAATTCTGCTGCGTCACTTGCAGCAATTGCCGATTTTGCATAACGCATTGCCCGTGATTAAAACCATACCACCTCCTGAATTTCAGCCATCGATCAGTTTCCCCAGCGAAGGAAAGCCGTGAGCATGGTACGCCCAATTTGTTTCCGCAAGATCACCGATCCCGTCGATTCCCGACTGTCCATCTTTTCCCGCGCCGTCACCGAATCAATCGAATTGATGACATTATGCCAACACCTGATGCTTGTGTGCGGCTTGTTATGGTCGTCCATTTTGCATGCGCAGATTCCATTCACGGCACCGCAGACAACTTCTGATTCCCTGCGCAAGAGTGCTGCAGATTCAGCACGCATCATTCAACCCATCGGCTCAGGCGCTGCAGTCAATCAAAAACCTAGCGCCGACTCTGTCCGAACGGCTTTTTTTATGTTGCCACAAATTGGCTTTCGCCTTGACACGGCTGCCACCTCTACCTGTCTTTTTCAGGATTTTGCTCAGCTTGCCAGCCAAACACTACCGATCATTCCAATTCTCACGGGTGAAGTGGGACAGCCGCGGTATTTGGCCACTGCCGATGCCCCGGCGCGCGTGGTGCAAACAAGTGTGGACGAGGTGTCATGGATCCCGGGGGTGTACGGAACCGTTGATCTCACGAGCTTGCCGGATGCCACCGTACAAAAACTGGAAGAAGTTGGTGCCTCTCCTCACGCCACCACGACCATTCTCTCTCCATACGTTTTCCATTTGGCTAGTGACTCGCTGGATTTCAAAGTGCCGTTCTCTCGTATCGAATATGCCAAAGGTCCTTTCGGCGCCGATGCCGTGCGCATCCGTTTCGGGCGTGCACTCGGCAAACATCTCGCCACCTATTTGAACAGCGCCTTCAGTAATTCCGATGGCCAGTTTGTTGACCGGCCTTATGAAGGCCACAAAGTCAACGCACAATTTGATTATCTCCTGACCTCCACATGGAAATTACAATATCGCCATTTCAATTCTCGCAACGAAGTTGGCGTTGGCGTGCCGTTTTTCCCTGAAGAATGGCCGGGGCTCAGTCAGGCATTTCACAAGGAAGAACGGCTGTATCATGCATTCGAATTGTCTTCCGCCAATCGATTCTCTCTGCGTGGGTTCGTCTGGCAGGTTAAAGAGGAATTGCGTGACCCTCTGCGCCGCCACCGGCATCGCCTGCGCGATGGGGGCGCAGAAATAAAGTGGGCCAAACAAAATGCACAGTGGGCGTTACATTTCCAAAACCGCATTGCTCTCGAAGCGATAAAGAGCACCAGCATCAACGATCACAGCCGTATTTATGAGCAAATCGCCGCAGCAGTTGGTTTACGTCTTTTCCCTAAAATCTGGCTTTCTGCCAATGGACATTTCGCGTACAAGGAAAACTGGCCGGCCGGCGCTGCTTTGCAGGCGAAGCTGATTGCCAACCCCAGCCGGTCATTCACGTGGTGGCTATCCGGAGGTGTTTGGAAAATTCCCCCGGCGTTGGGAGAACGGGATAATACGTTGCCCTATTTTGCACCGAATGATCATTTGCAGGCGGCTGATTTGCAACATGGCGAAATTGGTCTCAAATGGCAAAGTGCCCGTTTTGATGGGCAGGTTCGTCTCAGCGGCAGCGTTTGGAACGAGGGATTGGTTTTCAAAATGAATTCGCCCGGGAATTCCGGATCTCTGTATAATAGCAATCGTCAGTGGACCATTCTTGCAGCGCAATTACACCTGCATTGGGAATTTGCACGGCGCTGGCATTTTTTTGCCATCTCGGCGCAGACGGCCAACGAGCTGCCTCGTGACTTTTGGTTCTGGCATCAGCCGGAAGGGTGCAGCCGAGTGTATCTCGAAACCCTGCAGAGTTTTTTTGATGGTGATCTGGAAATATTGCCGCGACTGGCGGGACGCTTTATTGGCAGGCGTTATTCGCCGGCTTTTGCGCCAGATGCCGTTGAGCTGCTTGATCATGAGCTGCCCCGGGCTGCCGTGCTGGATTTGCAAATTCGTTTGCGCCACGGTGACGGCGCGCTGTTGTTTTCCTGGGAAAATGTTTTGAATCAACAGTTCGATTGGCGCTCTGGCGTCCCGGCCGTCGGCCGTTTTTTGCGCTGGGGATTCTGGTGGAATTTTTTGAACTGATTTTTTAGCATTTCAAGATGAAACATAATCTATGTAATTTTATTTTATTCGTTGTCACCAACCTTTGTACCAATATTGCATTTCCTCAAGCCACAGCCCGGCTGGAGGGCTTCGTCTTCGACCGCCAGAGCCGCCAACCTCTGAGCGGTGTCAATATTTTTTTCGCTGGCACCAAGCATGGCGATGTGACGGATTCGACCGGGCATTTTGTTGTTACCGGGATTCCAGCCGGCTACTATCATTTGCGCGCGACGCTGATCGGTTACCAACCGGCTGAGATCAAGAACATGAAAATTTCGGCAGCGGAGCGGCGCCGTGTTCAACTGTTGATGTCGCCAACCCTGATTGCCATGTCCGAAGTAAACGTCGTGGCACAGCGACAAAAGAGCCGGCAGGATCTGGTCAGTACCGCCCTGCATGAGCTTTCGCCGCGCCGCGCGAAAAATCTCGCTGGCGGCGGTGAAGACATGTTTCGCGCCCTGCAGACGATCCCCGGCGTTCTTTCACGGAGCGATTTCAATGCCCGTTTATACATTCGCGGTGGCCGGCCGGATCAAAATCTCGTGCTCATGGATGGCGTGAGTGTTTATGATCCTTATCGCTTGTTTGGCCTGATCAGCATGTTCAATCCGGAAACTGTCACCGAAGTTAAAGTGCTCGCCGGCGGCTTCCCGGCAAATTACGGCGATCGCCTCTCCGCCGTGCTGGACATTGAAAATCGCCCCGGCAACGGCGCCAATCCGTTTCGCGCCAGCATCAATACCAGTCTCACCAACGCGAATGTGGTTTTCGAGGGCCGGCTGCCGGGGCAAAAGGAAGGATCATGGATTTTCTCAAGCCGGCGAACTTATTATGATTTGATTCTATCCAATTTGACCGACTACGGTTCCTTTCCGAATTTCTTTGATGTGCAAAGCAAGATCAATCTCAGCACGGATCCCAACGGGACTTTGGAGCTGATGTTCATCAACAGCCGCGAACGCACTGATCTCCTCGCCACGGATGAAAAAGCGCAGGAGGAAAGGGAAAGTCGTCCGGATTCGGTGGCGGCGCTCGATCGCCAGGACCAAACCATTTTCAGTATGCGGCACCGCCGGGTGTGGTCGCCAAAACTTTCGAGCACCACGCAGCTCTCGTATTATCATAACCGCAACGCCAGCAATGTCGGCGTGCGTTTTCCATTGCGAGGCTTCATCTTTACCGCACAGGCGGACTTGCAAGCGGCGGAAGCGGCATTTCGCCAAGATTTTGCTTTTGTGCCCAATGCACGACACGCCATTGATTTCGGTTTCTCTTTCGGCCGGCAACGTGCACAAAACCGCTGGCAACTTTTCACCGACAACCCGGCTTTTATTCTTGCCGAGGTTGTCCGATTTACTGAAGATTCCCCCACGTACAGCAAAACCGGCGCTTATGCACAAGATTCATGGCAAATCTCCTCGTATTTGACATTGCAGCCGGGACTGCGGTGGGATTATTCTTCATTCGTGGATCAGCACGTGTTCAGCCCGCGATTCAGTTTGTTGTGGGAGGCAAATGCTCTCACACGCCTGCGATTTGCCACCGGCCGGTATAGTCAATTTCCGAGTTACGAAACCTTGCAAGGCGATGGCTTTCGGGTGTCGCTGCAAAACGTGAAAACAATGGGCATTCATGCCGAACGCGCGGTGCATTTCCTCGCCAGTGTGGAGAGAAAATTGAATTTGGCGTGGACTTTACGCGTGGACGGATATTACAAAAGTCTGTACGATTTGCTTTTCCCACAACAGGGGGACACGACGTGGCTGGTTGTTACCGGTCGCGATATGGCCGGCGTACACACCGAGCTGCAAAAAACAAAGTACTTCACTTTTCAGCCCCAAAACAGCGCCAACGGTTTTTCCCGCGGCCTGGAAATTTTTATTGAAAAGCGCAGCGATGCGCAGAGCAGGCTCAATGGCTGGCTGGGATACGCGTATGCGCTCGTACGCGGCACTGAGCCGGATAATGGCCGCTTCTTCCTGCGTTATGATCAGCGCCATTCGATCACTGCTGTGGCAGAGTGGCGGTTGGGAGAAAAATGGCAAATCGATGCCCGCTTCCAGGCCGGCAGCGGCTTTCCCTATTACAAGACAGTTTATAAAGTGGAAGTGGTGGAAGATGCCAATCACAATGGCCGGCTCGATGTTTATGAAGATCGTAATCTGAATGGACAACTTGATTTTGGCGAGGATCGCAACGGCAATGGCGAGCTGGATGTTGTGAATCCGCAGACTGGTGAGCCGGATGAACGCACGATCGAGATGTCGGATGACAGTCGTAATCGCGTCGGCAATGCCCGGCTGCCGTGGACCTCCCGCCTCGATATGCGCCTGAGTTATCTGCCGAAATTTTGGAATGCCAATTGGATTTTCTATCTCGACATCATCAATGTGTACAATCGCAAAAACGTGCAAGATGTCAACTACGACCCGAAAACGAAAAAGGACGAGCCGATTTACGGTATTCCATTCGTTCCGACCATTGGGGTGAGTGTCAGATTTTAGATGACGACGTTCGTAAAGGTTGCCGTGCTTTGTCGCACCGTCAGCTCCCATGCACAAAAATGTCATGGAGCAGTAACTTCCCCAGCCGCATAAAGAAAAATGCGCATCGTGAACCAGTTTTCCGTATTGTTTTTGTTGTTGTCTTTTTCCCTTTTTTCCTGTGAAAGCAATCCGCCCCCCGGCATGACCGACCCCGGCGAATTGATTTACCACGGTTACGTCAACAAACATGCGCAGTGCAGTCGCTGTCATGGTGAGCATGGGCAAGGCGGCATGTTTGGCCCGAAGATTCGCGGCGCTGTACAAAAACTCGGCGCAGACAGTGTGCGCGCCATCATCAGCGACGGTAAGGGCAAAGGCGAGCAGCGCATGCCCGGCCTGGCGAAGGAACTGACGTCGTTGCAAATTGAGCAGGTAATCCGATTTTTACAGCGTTGGGATGAACCGCAGCCGCTGGATTCCAGCTCGATGAACGAAGATTAAAACGGGAAATTCCCCGGTTGTCAACGACAAAGACAATCAATCCAAGAAAGGACCAATCCCATGAAGCAACCGATCCTGATACCGAGCGATGAAAAAATTCGTCTCAAAGATTTCGATCCGGAATACACAGGTGAATACAAAGATAAAGACGCTGCGCAAGATCAACTCCGGCAAAATATCGAGCGGATGGCGGAATTGCAGGAGGTGATGTATGCGGAAGGCAAGCATGCTTTGCTCATCATCTTGCAGGCCATGGATGCCGGAGGCAAAGACGGTACGATCAAGCATGTGATGTCCGGTGTCAATCCGCAGGGCTGTCGCGTCACCGGTTTCAAAGTGCCGACACCGGAGGAGTTGTCTCACGATTTTTTGTGGCGGATTCACCAGCACGTGCCACCGCGCGGCCATATTGGCATTTTCAACCGTTCACATTACGAGGACGTGCTCATTGTCCGTGTGCACAACCTCGTGCCGGAATCCGTATGGCGGGGCCGCTATGAGCATATCAATAATTTTGAAAAGCTGTTGGCCGATAGCGGCGTGACCATTGTGAAATTTTTTCTCCATATCTCCAAGGATGAACAAAAGAAACGGCTGGAAAAGCGCATCGAGGATAAAAGCAAAAATTGGAAATTCAATCCCGGGGATCTAAAAGAGCGGGCGCTGTGGGATGATTACATGGCAGCTTATGAGGATGCCATCAACCGTTGCAACAAGCCCTGGGCACCGTGGCATGTTGTCCCCGCCAACAAAAAATGGTATCGCAATCTGGTGGTTTCGGAGCGCATCGTGGAAGTGTTGGAAGGTTTGGACATGAAGTATCCGCCGGCGCCGGAGGGGATCGAGAAGGTGGTGATTGAGTGAGCTGTCATTTGGTGCTGCAAGCCTCCGGCAGACAATTGCCGTGATTGATAATCCGGTTCTCTGTTCGAGTATTCATTTTGTTCAAAAAGGTGTTTAAATGGTTCAAGCGTTCGAAGCCATTTCCTTGACACTGCGATTAATCCCGGTATTTGGGATTACAATAATGCCGAAAGAGCGCGATATGACAACAATTTTGTCAATGGCAACATGCGGAAGAAGATCTAATGCGGAAACTGGAGCAAAGTTGTAATTGGCGGTGGTGAATTTTGTAACGATTTTATTTCGCTCTCACCCGGCACAACACTGCATTCCCGTCATTGAACACCACGCGCTTCACGGCTGCGGCGCGCGCAGGGAATGACAGTCGCCCACCATGACGATCAACCCAGACGCGCTGACTTGCTCGTACACCATCGGCATATTCAACCGCCACGGGTATCGGCATGCGGAAGTCCGGCGGCACTTCTTCTTGCTGAACTGAGATTTCCACAACACTGCCGGTATCCGTTCTGGTTATGCGGGATTGCCAGCGATAGGTCGGAATCGCGGTGTCATAAACCCATTGCTGGAAAAACCAGTCCAATGAGCCGCCAAAATGCTTTTCAGCGACTTTTTTCATGTCTGAGGTTGCAGGGTCAGCGCCCCAGTACGTACGTGCAAAATCAGCCAGAAACTGCCAGAATTTGTCATCGCTGCCGGTTGTGAGATCACGCAGCAGCCAGCGCAGCGAGTGCAGAACATACGCGCCTTTCATGTAAGTCTGCAAATAGTAATCGAGTGGCTCTTTTTGTCCGAGCCGGGTGCCCAGCCACAGTGGTCCGGCGGCCATGCCCTCGCTTTTCTTCAAGGCCTCCTTGCCGAGCCCAAAGCGTTGGAAGCCCAACATGACGCCGACGTTCCCACCTTCCAAAAGATCATCATGCCAGGCCTGAATCAAATGCGCGAAGTTTTCCTGCTCCTGCATTCCCCATTCAATGTACAAGGCGCCGAGATACTCGGCAAAGGCTTCGCTCAGCCATTGATCGTGATAACTTGCCCACCCCACGGCGTTGCCAAACCACTGATGCGCGACTTCGTGGCTGCGCATGGCTTCGAGTATGCCGGCCAAGTGAGTTTGAAAACCGACCCACGATAACGTCACCAATCCCGGGAAGCCATGGCTGGTGAATCCCGGCACCTCAACCACGCGCAGCGTCGGCCCTGAAAACGGGGCGATTAAATTGTTGAACAGAAACAGGCTGTTGGCAATGTCCGCAGCGACGTGGCGACGCTGTCGCGCACTGCGATACGAAGTCGAGTGAATTTCCAGTCGCGGCAATCCCTCGACCGCCAGCGTGTCGGAGTCAAACTGCCCGAGACAAAACGAGGCGGCTTTGGCAGTGAAAGTTTCGGTGTAATAACTCAACCGGTAGTCACCTTCCTGCCATTCACGCACCAGTGTGCCGATGGCCAGCACGCGCATCGTGCGCGGGTATTTGAAAACGATTTTGTAGGCGGCACGCCGCAAATAATCCAAATGTGGCACCCAGTATACCGTTTCCTTTAGAAATAAAATACCATTTTCATTTTTTTCCAAAATTTTACCATCATAATGAAAAAGCAGGCGGATGGTATCGAGTTGTGCAATGGCTTCCGGTAAGAACACGGTAAGACCGTGCTCTTTTTTTTCTTGAATGAAATTGAGTGTATCGCCCCGCTCGGAAGTCACGCGCGACACGGTGAGATCGGGCGAGAGTTGGAAAAAGATTGCCGGGAATTTTTGGCCTGCCGTGAAAATATCCACCCCCATGTCTGCTGTGAGCCGGCCATTCGGTTGCAGCTCGACCCAGCCGTTATATTTCGTCAGTCGCGCCGGGTCAGTTGGCGCTGCCGCAAAATAGTCTCCTGGTGGGTAACTGCAGACCGTGTATAAAGGATGGCCGAGACCCTTTTCGAGATATTGGAAAAATGCGATTGATTCATGGGCGCGAGGCTCATGGAGATACAGATATAGCGGTGGAAAAGAAAGCCGTGGCTCAGCTGGCACAAAGGCACAAGCGATGAAGCCACTTACACTGGCGTATTTACTGCTGAGAAGATACGCGGCCAGATTGAAGCCGCGGCGTTCCAGCAAAGTTTTTTGCAACAGATTCGGTAAAGCCGCTGCTTGGGCACTGATTTTGGTCGGCGCGCGCGGCAATTGTTGCCAGGGCAGTGCCAAAGCTGCCGGAAGATCCGCATTTGATGACGGCAGAATGAATTTTATCCGTCCGGTGCCATTGGATCCGATCGAGCTTGGCACGAAGCTCCAGAGGATCGTTGATGCCTTCCCGGCAAATACCGTGTCGCGGGTGAAGCGGTGCAATTGCCGGCGTTCCACTTCATGGCGGGGCGCAAACCGCACCTGTGCGTCTCCCTCGAACAACAGGCCGGTGAGGGCACCGGTGCTGTCATGCACTGGCACAAGTTGTCCGCGCAACAAAGTGATTCTGAAATCAGGCAATTGCAGCTGCAGGGAATCGCTCACGAGGTAGGATGAATCGCTGAGCACCGGCTGCTGCAGGGAATGATAGATTTTGCGCAGCGCCGGATCGCGCAGATGACTCGGCAGGACCAGGCTTGGGCATAGCATCAGCACCAGGCTGAGTGGTGCGAAACAAGCTGTAAACCGACGTGACAGCAATGAAAAATCCTTACCGGCAATGGCATCGCCGGTGATATGAGCAGGGAATAATTTTATTTCAAATACTGCTAACCCGCCAATCCCAACTCCGGGGCCACGTTTTTCATGGCCTCCAGAACGTTGGCGATATGCTCTTCCAGCGAGATTCCCAAAAGCGCGGCGCCGCGGAGAATGTCCTCGCGATTCACCTGCCGGGCAAAAGCCTTGTCTTTCATTTTCTTTTTGACGGAGCTGACTTCGACTTCCATTAAGCTCTTGTTTGGTCGCACGAGCGCCACGGCAGTGATGAAGCCGCATAACTCATCGACCGCGAGGATGGTTTTTTCCATCGGGGCTTCGGCTTTGACGCCGGTATAATCGGCATGCGCCAGAATCGCCCGGATGATTTCCTCCGGCTCGCCACGTTCGCGCAGGAGTTTGACGGTTTGATAGGGATGCTCCTCCTTGGTTGGATGTTTCTCGTAGTCCATGTCATGCAGGAGACCGACGACAGCCCATTTTTCTTCATCTTCGCCAAACTTGTGGGCGTAAAAGCGCATCGCGGCTTCGACAGCGAGCATGTGCTTGCGGAGATTCTCGTTTTGCGTCCACTCACACATCAACGCGTAAGCTTGATCGCGGGTCATTATTCGCCTTGTCCATGAAGGGTTAATGAGGTACTCGTACTCTTTCTCGTCTCGATGTGATGATGGGCACGAGTGACCAACTAAAAAAGCTGCTCAGTTAGCCCCGATAATTCATGAGCCACATTTTCAGGCTTGAGCCAACCCCGTGAGATAATAAGCGTAACAGTATCTCACGGGGTCGATTTACGCACCGCGTGAATTATCGGGGTTAGAGAAGATCGTTTTCGGAACGCAGTCTGCGTCATCCCACCTTCACTGCGGTTCCGCTTGCCGTCACCATCAGCATGCCGTTGCCCGCACCCAGCACTTCATAATCAAGATCGACGCCGATGACGGCATCGGCGCCACGTTGACTGGCCATGTCTTCCATTTCTTCCAACGCCATTTGCCGGGCCTGACTCAGTTCTTTTTCGTAGGCAGCGGAGCGGCCACCGACAATGTCACGAATGCCGGCAAAAAGGTCGCGAAAGAGATTCGCGCCCATGATGGCCTCCCCAGTGACGATACCAAGGTACTGAACAATTTTTTTGCCTTCAATCGTTGGCGTGGTGGTGATAATCATTTTTGGCTCTCCGGAGATTTTCTTGATTTCAAAATTGCTTTATCGCATGATCGTTTGTTGCCGGTCCGAACCGACTGAAATAATGCGAATGGGCGTTCCTGTCAATTGCTCGATGGCGCTGAGATATTCCCGTGCCGGTTTGGGTAAATCCCCGAATTTGCGCCGTGCGGAAATCGGTTCCAGCCAGCCTGGAAATGTTTGATATATCGGCTCACACTCCTCCAAAATTTGCATTTCGGCGGGAAAGGTTTTGAGCTCTTTGCCGTGGTAGCGATAGGCCACGCACATCTTGATTTCCGGAAAGGTATCGAGTACGTCGAGCTTGGTGAGTGCCCATGAGTCGATGCCATTGATTTGTGCGGCGTAGGTCGCAACCACCGCATCGAACCAGCCGCAACGCCGGGGCCGGCCGGTGGTGGCGCCATATTCGTTGCCCAATGAGCGCAGTTGTGCACCCAATTCGTCCTGAATTTCAGTCGGGAACGGGCCCATGCCGACCCGTGTCGTATAGGCTTTGATGACCCCAAGCACCTGATTGATTTTCGTGGGACCGATTCCCAGTCCGGTGCAAGCGCCGCCGCTCGTGGGGTTGGAGGAGGTGACGTAAGGATAGGTGCCAAAATCCATGTCAAGCAACGCGCCTTGCGCGCCTTCGCAAAGAATCAATTTCCCATCAGCAATGGCATGATTCAGATAGCGTGAAACATCGGTAACGAATGGATCGATTTGCTCATCGAATTGTCGATACTCCTGCAATATAGTTTCGGCATTGAGCGGCGCCTTGCCATAAAGAGTGCTCAAAATGGCATTCTTTTCTTCGAGATTTTGCAGAATTTTTTCCTTCAGTGTTTTTTCATCGAGGAGGTCGACAATTCGAATCCCCATCCGGTGTGCTTTATCGACATATGCCGGGCCGATGCCCCGGCCGGTCGTGCCAATCTTATGCTGCAGATCCGCCTGTTCCTGGGTTTGGTCCAACAGCTTGTGATAAGGCATCACCAGATGCGCACGGTGGCTGATCAACAGCCGGCCATGGACTTGCACACCCTTTTGCGTCAGCAGCTCGATCTCCTGCGCGAGCGCGGCCGGATCGACCACCACACCGTTGCCGATGACGCATGTGGTGTGCGGTTGCAAAATGCCGGAGGGGATCAGGTGCAAAACAAATTTCTCGCCGCCAATCACCACGGTGTGTCCGGCATTGGCGCCCCCCTGGTAACGTGCAACAATATCAGCCCTCTCGCTGAGCAGATCAACGATCTTTCCTTTTCCTTCGTCGCCCCATTGAGCACCTACAATGATTTGAACCGGCATGGTAATGACAAACCTTTTTTGAAGTGATTGACTCGTCCGTTGCTGTAAAAAAACAAAAAACTCCGCCACTTCCGGACTTCCCTGATGCTGGCACCTGTGCAGGAAGGCCGGGATGCCGGAGTCAGCCATTATTCGCAGAACCGTGGACGGCCGCGTTATTTCTTGAAACTGGCAATAGCTTTCTCCAAAGAATCATGGGTTTCGAACACGGTCAGGAGTTTGGTAATCATGAGCAGGCTTTGGATCCTGTCGGTGACATTGGCCAGTTTGAGATCACCGCCGTTGTTGCGCATGGTGGTGAGGCCGCCGATCAAAATTCCCAAGCCCGAGCTGTTCATCCAATTGACATTGGCAAGATCGGCAACGATTTTCTTTTTGCCTTTGTCAATCAGTTCGTGGAGCTTGTCATTGAGCACACTGGCATCCGGGCCGCCCATGATTTTGCCGGAAAGCTCGAGAACAACCACCTCACCCAGGTCTTGCTCTTTGAATTCCATGTTTTCCACCTCCCTCGTAAAAATTAGGGCTGCATGGCGTGGGCAGCAAGAAATGCATTATAATGCGACTTTGGCACCACGCCGCAATTTCTGCAACTCAGCTTTCTTATGCCATTCGACAACAATCGGTGCCGCAATAAAAATTGAAGAATAGGTTCCGACCACGATGCCGATCAACATGCAGAAGGAGAAGTTGTGCAACACTTCACCGCCCAACAAATAGAGCGACAAGACCGCCAGCAATGTGGTCAACGAGGTCAGAATGGTACGGCTGAGCGTCTGGTTGATGCTAAAATTGATCAATTCTTCGATCGTTCTGGTCTCGCGGCGGTAAAGTTTCAGATTCTCGCGAATGCGATCATAAACAACGATCGTGTCGTTGAGTGAATAACCCACCAGTGTCAAGAACGCCGCAATCACCGCCAGGCTGATTTCGAGATTGAGGAGTGAGAAAAATCCCAGGGTAATCAGGACGTCATGAATCAGCGATGCCACCGCGCCGAGCGCGAAGACGAACTCAAAGCGCACGCTGATGTAAAGCAGAATCAAACCCAGGGAAATGATGATTGCCCAAATTGCCGCATTACGCAACTCCTGTCCGATCTTCGGGCCGACGCTTTCCACCGAGAGTTCTTCCGGCACATTGTTCGGGAAAGCCCGGCGCAGGCTCTGCATGATCTGATCGGAAATCAGGGTGCCGGTCTCCTGCTGCTGTACACGAATCAGTAATTCATTGGGTGATCCGAATTGTTTGATCTCGGCCTTGCCAAATCCCAAGGTCGCCATCGCATCGCGCACCTGGCTGATGGGCACGCGACTGGGAAAGCGCACATGAATCTCCGTTCCCCCCAAGAAATCGATGCCATAAACCGGACCACCTTTGATAATCAGCGAGGTGATGCCGATTAAAATGAGCAAGGCAGAAATCATGAGGGCATATTTGCGTTTACCGAGAAAATCCAGATGTGTTTCACGAAAAAATTGCATGTGACAAAGGTCTCCTAAAATACCGGTTGCCGGCTGTGGTTACTCAGATGCTTAAAGTTGCCAATTGCCGGCGCGAGGTGAAGTAGTCATAAATGACGCGTGTTACCACAATGGCGGTGAACAAGCTGGCGATGATCCCAATGATCAGCGTTATGGCAAAACCGCGAATCGGGCCGGTGCCAAATTGATAGAGAACGATGGCGGTCAGCACGGTCGTGAGATTGGAGTCAAAGATGGCCGAGAAGGCGCGCTGATAACCCGTATCAATGGCCGCGCGCACGGTTTTGCCGCCGCGCAACTCTTCACGAATGCGCTCGAAGATCAGCACATTGGCATCCACGGCCATACCGATGGTCAACACAATGCCGGCCACGCCCGGCAAAGTCAGGGTGGCTTTGAAAAAGGCGAGCGCGGATAAAATGATAATCAGGTTGAGCATCAGCGCCAGAATGGCGAGCAGGCCGGAAAGTCGATAGTAGATCGCCATGAAGATAACCACCGCGCAAAAGCCGACCAGTGCGGAAAGCTGCCCTTTGTGGATGGAATCCTGGCCCAGCGAAGGACCAATGGTCCGCTCCTCGATCACGTGCATCGGCGCCTGCAGCGAGCCAGCCCGCAGCACGATGGCCAGATCCTTTGCTTCATTGGCATCCATGCTGCCTTCGATCTGGGCCGAGCCGCCGGGAATCTTTTCTTTGATATTCGGGGCCATGACCATTTTGTTGTCGAGCACGATCCCGAGGCGTTTGTTGACATTCGCGCCGGTGACGCGCGCGAACGTTTTCGTGCCCTCGTTGTTCAATTGGAAGCTCACCACCCATTCCCCTTGTTTCGTCATGCCCGCACCGCTGGCAATCGTGGCCCGGGCGTCAGTCAGGAGTGCCCCGTTCAGCTCCGGCTCCTTTTTCACCAAATAGAGAAGATAGTACTCGGTATCCGCCTGTCTTTCAGGTTTGTTCGACCATATGAATTCCGCATCCGGCGGAATCAACTTTTGCACCTCGGGATTATTCAAAATGCGTTCCACAGCGCGAACATTTTGCGCCGGAACCGCCACTTCTCCACGGTAATTGCGCAAAAGTGAAAGAAAGGGATTTTCCGAAACCATTTGTTCGTCAACCCGCACCGTATCTTTGGAAGCCCGGGTGGTATCGGTTTGCACAATTGACGAGCTGCCGAACAGATCGGAAACTCCCATTTCCTTGTCCTTGCTTACTTTGCCACCGGTGCCAGTGGTGTCGCTCCTGGCGGTGTCTGCCGCAGCCAGGGTCTTACCTTGTTTTGCCGCCAAATCACTTTTGAGCAGATTGTCGATTTTGGTGATGACATCCTGAAAAATCTGCGGATCCTTCACCAGATTGAATTCCAATAACGCGGTTTTACCGATGATGTTCTTGGCACGATTGACATCGGTAATGCCCGCCAGCTCGATCACGACACGCCGGCTGCCCTGCTTGGTGATGGTCGGCTCGGAAACGCCGAATTGGTCGATGCGGTTGCGGAGAATTTCCAAATTGCGGTCGATGGCATCATCCGCCTCCTTGCGCAGATTGGCCAGGATTTCCGCATCGGTTTGCGCGCGCGAGTAAAAATAGCGATTCAGACGAATGTCAGCGGCGCTGAACTTTTTCTGCAATTCGTCGAAGTAATCGACATTGGGCATCATCGCGGTCTTGTCCAGTTCCTGCATCAGCTCTTCAAATCGCGCATCCTTGTTCTTTGCCACATCCCGCACCAATTTCGGCAGATTGACCTCGTAAACGAGATAGGTACCGCCTTGCAAATCCAGGCCGCGTTTGATGGTCTTTGTCTCATTTTTGCTGATTCGATCATGTAACGCGATCAGGCTCGTTGCTTCTTTTAGCACGACCTGGAGACTGTCGGGCGAATTGTTGCGCATGGCAAGACGAATGCGCCCTTCCAATTGACCGGCATTGAGTGCCTCGTTGATCTCATCGCGTTGCAAGCCGGTGTGTTGCATGATTGCGGTGAGATAAAGTTCCGCCTGACTCTTCTGCTGCCCTACAATAAAAGTCGGATAAAGCTGCCAAAGAGACCAAACAATGACGGTGACAATAATGATGGCACGCAACAAATTATTCCGTCGCATTCAGATCATTCCTCCAAACAAACAAAACAAAGCACGCCTCTTCAACGGCTTTGGCGTGCTTTTTCCAGATGAAAAAAGCCATGAATTAACGTTCAAAAATATAATTGATTTACAACACAAAGTCAAGCAAAAGCTCATTTACTGGTGGAATAGATCCCCCCCCACGGATGTCATTCTGTAAAGCCTGCGGCAGTAAGACTGCGGCCGTAGACCTGCGGCCGTAGGCTACGCCCGTAGGCTACGCCCGTAGGGGGGGAATCTTCTTGAGTCTACGAACAGTACTCATATTGATAAGATGCCTACGATCATGCATCGGGGGATATGATCCACCAATCTGAGGGATTACCTTAACCCCGCTAATTCCTGAGCCCACATTCTCAGGCTTGAGCCAACCCCGTGAGATAATAAGCGTAACAGTATCTCACGGGGTCGATTTACGCACGACGTGAATTATCGGGGTTAAGGATTCGTAAACTCTTTGTCGACGATCTCGATCTGCCCCGGATATTTGAGATCGATGCCGGCTACGGACACCGTGGGCACCGCCGTGAGCGTGAGTCGCGCGGTGCTGCCTTTCTGGCCGGCGATGGCCAGGGCCAGATTCAACAGATCATCGTAGCCCTGGTCGCTGAAGAATTTGTACAGATCGAGCGACAATTGCAGCGGAATGACCGTGGCCTGTCCGGTTCCGGGAATTTCGATGGGATTGGGAATATCTCCGGAAATTGTCTCTTTGCCATCGATCTTCAAAGTCCAGGCCAGCGCCTTGAGCAGAGCGGTTTTTTGCGGACTGCCGCCGGTACCGTCATTGGGATTCTTGGCGGCAACATTGAGGGTCATGGACAGCGGCAGAGATTTCTGCTGGAACGCCGCCAGGAGTTTGAGACCGTCCTGAATGCTCAGTTTTGTCGGGCTGTCGATCGCTGCCAGATTGATGCCGGCCAAATTGCCTGGTGTCACGCTGTCGAGCTTGAATTGCAGACGTTTGACATTGAGAAGTGTGTCTTGAATTTGTTGCAGCGCCGCGCAGCCGGAAAGCATGGCAAAAGCAAAGATCGCTGCAAGCGCCGCGGTTGCGAGTTTGCCGTGAGATCGCATCGTTTCCTCCGAAATGGATAAAAGTATCATCAGATGGATAAAGTGCCAAGCTCTACAGAAGCACGATGTTTATAGAAGGGCTGTCCTGCCGCAGGCTGGGGTCGGTTTGAGACGAAGCTGGACTCTTACCGCCAAATTAAAATTCTCCTTCCACGCCGAGTCCCGGTTTATCATTCAAAATCAATTTGCCATTTTTCACATCAACGCCTTTGAACGGATCGTTCGAGATGAGCAGGTTTCCATCCAAATCCGCCCAATCAATGAGGGGACTCAAATGCGCGGCGGCAGCGATGGCGACCGAGCTTTCGATCATGCAGCCCATCATGATTTTCAAACCCAGCGCCCGCGCCATTTTGATCATGATCAAGGCTTCCTGAATGCCGCCGGCTTTCATGAGCTTGATGTTGATGCCGTCATACGCCGTGGCCAGCTTCGGAATGTCCGCAGCGGTTTTCACCGCCTCATCGGCAATAATCGGCATGTTGACGCGATCGCGCAGCCAGCGCGTCTCTTCGAGCATATCCGAAGGCAGCGGCTGCTCAATGAATTCGACACCCATGGTTTCCAGCCATTTGATTTTTTCCAACGCGACTTCTTTGGTTTTCCAGCCTTCGTTGGCATCGACGCGCAGCGGTTTATCGGTCACGCTGCGCACGGCGTCCAAGATTTCCGCATCGTTGTCGCGGCCGACTTTGATTTTGAGAATGGGATAGGCTTCGGCTTCTTTGACTTTTTGTTTGATCACTTCCGGCGTATCAATGCCGATGGAAAAAGTCGTGATGGGAGTTTTGCTCTTGTCGAGTCCGAACAAGCGATAGAGTGGGGTGTTGAGCTTCTTGCCGACCCAATCCATCAGCGCAATATCCATCGCACATTTGGCGCAGCTTTGGTCGGTGATGATTTTATCCAATTCTGCTTTGATGGTGACGTAGTGCAGCCAATCGTTGTTCTCGAATATACTACGCGCCTCGTTCATCCGCTGCGTGGTTTTTTCAGCATTTTCGCCATAACGCACATTGGGCGCGGCTTCGCCGTAACCGGCAATGCCGTCACGCATGATTCTGACAAAAACATTGTCTTTAAAATCACTCGAATTGCGTGAGATCGTCCAGGTGTGGGTCAAATTCAGGCGTTTGGTTTTGATTTCGATCATGGTTTTTCCAGTTCCTCCGGCAAGTGCAGGTTCTGCGTTTTCAAAGAATGGCAGATGGTTCAAAATCGTCAATCCCAAAAAACTCGCGCCGGAGGTTTGCAGGAATTGCTGTCGTGACATTTTCATGGTTTTCCTCAAAAGATTAATCGCTCACGAATGTGGCTATGCCCGCGGGGAACTCTCGAGGAAATCAAAAATTCAGGTTTCCGTGAGCTGTTCCCTGCGGGCGCAGCCATTTCCGTGAGCCAATTTCATGCCCTGATTTCATTATTAAACGATTACTTTTTGCTTGTGGCCTACAGCCGTAGGCTCGTCCGCGTTGGGCGAATCTCAATCATTCAATACCCGGCGCACCTGTTTGAAAGTATTTCTCCTAAATTCGTTATAATTGGCGTCCTCTTTCTTCAAGCTGTTCAGGTGGACATCGCCGCTGGCATGAATGAATTGCGCGCCGCCCAAGGAAATGCCCACGTGCGTGATGCGATCATCGATCCCAAAAAAGAGCAGATCGCCGGGAAGCACATTGCTGAAATTTTCATCGGGTACGATCCCGACTCCGGCTTGGACTTGCTGATTTGCATCTCGCGGCAGCGGCAGGCCGTGCATTTTAAAAACCGTCTGCGTAAAGCCGGAGCAATCAAAACCTTTGATCGAATTGCCGCCCCATAAATATGGGATACCCATAAAACGTTTCGACAATGTGACGATTGCCTCGCGTGTGGGTTTACTCTTATGAGAATCATTTGAAAATCTGCGCAAGCTTGCCGCCGGCAAAAATCCTTCACGTCCATCCGGAAGTTGCACGCGCGTCCAATTGCCAACCTGTGCCATTTGCATCAGCAGGCCTCCCATCACCAGATCGGCCACCGGCTGGGCCGTAACATTGGGTTGGGTGCGAATCGTGCCATAAATTTCTTCGAAGCGCAACAGATGGTCGCTCGTCCAAGCTTGTATCTCCTGGCTGGTTTGCCGGACGAACGACAACGACTCCATCCAGCCGAGATAGCGATAAGGCGTTTGAATGAGATACCAACCGCCATCCTCTTTCAGCAATTTTATGGGCGTGCCCATCAGCAGTTGATCCACCAACTCGGCGGAGTGCCGGGGTTGCTTGCGCAGATTGGCAACGCTCACACGAATCAGGGCCTGCGTGCTGTCGCCCAACGTTGAATCAGGCAGCAAAGCGATTTCCGTTTTATGTTGCCTGTGTGCCAGCAACGAATCCACGGCTTTGATCAGCGCTGTTTTCGCTGCCGGCATGGTGGTTTCGCCGCGAATCAGCCAGGCGCCGTTTTCAAAATGGACTTGTGCATCAAAAACATCCAGGCGCCTATCTGGCACGAAAACCTTTTGAGTAGCGGTGATGGTCGCTTCGATTTGTGTTTGGAGCGCAGTGCGGTTGCTGCTCTCGCAGCCGGCCAGAAAGAGCAGAAGGGTAACAAGAAATTTGTAATGTTTGCCAAACATCCATTTTCCTCCTTTTATAGAGATTACAGTATCAGCAAAATCACAAACGGAGCACGGACTAATTCTTTGATATAGCCAATATGGCAAAAAATCTCCAAATGTTCAAGTGAAATAAAGATTTTGTTTTGACGCCTCATTTGCTGCGTAATGCATAATCTCCATGAATGTCATTCTGTGTAAAGAATCATCCAAAGTATGTGGGACAATGCTCGTGCAGATGAAACTGCGTCACAGCCCAGGGCAGGCATGACAGGGGTATGTGATCCGAGGCATTATCTTTTGTTGAGCTAATTGAGGAATTTATCAGCTATTCAACAAGTAAAGGACGGGAAGCGATTGGCCAGCCGGAAGGAGTAAATAAAAAACCCTGGGGTGCAACCCAGGGTTTTGATCAGCGCATTTCCGTAAACGCAGTTTTCTGTCCCAGCGGGCGGGGACGATCCGCCGACCAACCTTATTCATGGTCTGCCGACTTACACGCTGAGAAAAACCAGATATTAAGAGCCACGAACCAAATTTTCTTTTCAATATTCCCATTCTGCAAATAGCATGCCGTGATCTGGATTCAAAATATTGAAGTTATGCCACTTCCACATTTGAAATTGTCGCAAAACTGATAAACTCGTCTCACTTTTGCACAAATGGTCCAAATTAATCTCATTTTTAAGAATCCAGCAACCGGCCTTTCAAAAACTGCAACTGTGTCTTCTGTGGGCACTTTATAATCTTGCTCATCTTTGGAAACTTGGAAATGCCAGATAATAGAAATTTCCAAAATCGTATAGACTGATTTTTTAGGTCATGGAAGAACGTCTCTAAGCATTTGAAAAATCATGGGAATTTGGGTCAGTCTATTTTTATACAAATAATTTATTGGAAATGAATTTGTTGCCGAAATGCCACAGGATGGTCAAAAGCCGGCTTTGAGAGGCTAAGCAACTGTTTTTACGTTGACGTTTTCTCGCGTATAAACTGGAATACTGTTTGAGTATAGAGAGAATATCCAGAGTAGAGAAGAAATTCTTCTTGATCCACAACAGCTCTGTCTGCATTCGTTTTCTTAAAAATGAGAGCGAAGGGATGGTGGATACGAAAAAGTTTTCCGGGAATTGCCCCATTGCACAACTCCCACACGAGGAGCTAATTCATTTACTTGTGGCAAACCCGCAGTGCCGGGCTGTGGCGCGTGAATTTATGGCCCGCTATGATTCGGTGATTCGCCAGGCGGTTACCAGCGCGCTCTACAAAAAAATGACCACTGCAGGCTATGAAGACATTCAAGCCATGATCGAGGATGCGGTTGGTGAGACTTACTGCCGGCTTTTTCAAAACAACTGTCGAGTGTTGCGGAGGTTCAAGTGTCGCCACGAAAACTCCATCTTTGCCTATCTGCGCATCATCGCGCTTCGTGTCGTCAGCAATCAAATGCGTACTTATCGGCGGAAATACGCCATGCAGAAATTGCAATCCCTGGAGGCGTTCGAGGAAAAGTGCAATAAACAGATTGCTGGGTGTGGATGGAAATCTTCCAGGCTGGTTGATTTGGCAGCTCAGTCCGTAGAATGCAAGGTGTTCGAACAAATGGTTCGTGCGAGTTTGCGTCTGGCATTCCGTGACGCCAACGTGAACCGCAATTTCATCATTTTCAAGCTGCATTTTCTCTATGGCTATCACGATCATGAAATTGCCCGCATCAAGGGACTTGGCCTCAGCGCGAGAGGGGTCGGCAATACCACCGATCGAATCCGCCATTGGCTGCGGCAAGGAAACAGCCGGCCCAAGAGTCCGAAAACCAAAGGGACGAAAAAACCGACAGCAAGGCAGGCAAAAAGGCTTTGGGATTTGCAGGAATTTGCGCTCTGTTAGAGTTTAAACTGAAGGTGTATCTACTCGGGTTGAAATTGCAGTCATTGCGAGGCACTTTTTTGCCGAAGCAATCCAGCGGACGCAGTCTCCTGGTTTTTATGAGATTGCCTGCGGCCGCAGGCTGAGAAGCGCTCCCAAGAAACGCTCTCCTTTGTCATGCTGTAAGCATCTTCCCCCGCATGAGTACAGTGCCAGTACGCTGGAAGATTCCTTGCGGAATGACATTCAGGTGGTGTGTTTCTGACCGAAAGAATGGCACATCAGCCATCTACCACTCGCAATGGCATTACAAACTAATCCTCAACAAGGATATCATTTCGATCATCTGTCATGCGGAGGCAAGTACATGGAAAAGCGGTCTCGTGAAAATTGTCTTGGCAGCTTGGAATTCCTTTCCTATCTGACTGGAGCCGCAGGCGCCGAGGAAAAGGAGATTATCGAGCAACATCTTGGTGATTGTGACTTTTGCTTCGAAAGCTTCATTGGTGCATTCAATCAACATCTCGACCAGACAAGCATGCCAATCGGACGAGCACATCACGCGATGCCCTGGTCTCAATTTTCCCTCTGACGGTGCCGGGAGATCAATCGGAATGGTTATCCCGCGCTTCTCAAGGACCGGCCATTACTTTTCCGTCATGCAAAAAAACACTGGATTTTTTGAGAAAATTATACCATTTTTTGTTGTCTGTATTGGGCAAAAAATTCAATCCAAGCAGTCAAATTGATCGCAAACCAAGGAGGATACCATGAAATCCGTCACTGCCGGCAAGCGATCTGCGCGTTCTGTTCGCGCTTCTAAAAAAAGAGGCGGGAAGATCGCCGGTTCAAAACTTTCCAAACAGCCGCGGAAAGATAAATCGACCGTCATCAATGAGACGGGCGGACCGACGACGTCCACAGGGCCCAAAAAATAAGCAGCAAAAGAGTCCGCGACTTGCACATTTTTGAGGAAATGATGTCAGAGTCCAGACTTAAAAAACGGCGCTGGGGGGTGAAAATTGCGCTGGGCGCCTGCTCGATATTTTTGCCGTTGCTGCTCTTTCACACCCTGGGCTTTTTGGAGGCCTTCGAGCTGCAGTTTTTGGATTTTATGCAAAAATCCAGCAAAACGCGCAAGCCAAGCTCCGAAATTATTTTGATCACCGTCGATGATCAAACCACCTCCGAATTGCATGCCCTGCCATTGCGGCAATATTGTGCGCAGACTGTCCGCGCCCTGAGCCATTACGGCCCCAGAGTTTTCATTTTTGATTTTCTTTTTCTGGACGAAGGGATTCGTGAAGCCGATGCAGAATTAGTCAACGTCACAAAAGAATTTGGAAATGTCATACACACAATGCATTTTGGCTGGTGGGATGATCATGCGACGGGCGAGAGAACGCTTGCGCCCTCGTCCGAACCTGCGTATGCCAAATATTCGGTACGACCAAGAAACGAGGCGGATTTAAAATTTGTTCGCGGCGATTCGGCAAGGTTTCCCCATCCTTTTTTCCTGACAAACTTCGACAAGGCTGGACTGATTTCCGTATTTTCAGACCCGGATGGCAGAACACGCCGCATTCCCCTGTTTTTCCAACATCGCGATCTCATTTATCCAGCCTTGAGTCTCGTTGCGCTGGGTGAATATTTGCACGCGCCACTTGACAGTATTCACATCAAGAAAAATTTTTGGGGCTATCATCTCGAATTTCAGACTCCGCAAAAAGCTCTTACCATACCCATTAACCGGCGCGGCCAGATGCTGCTCAATCTTTATGGTGAGCTGGGAACTTTCAAATCCTATTCTGTTTTGCAGATCCGCAAGGCCCTGCAAGATCTGGAAGAGAAAAAAGCGCCGCGCGTGCCTTTGAATGATTTTACCGGCAAGATTGTGATCGTCGGCTCGATTGAAACCGGCGTGGATGTGTATTCCACGGTGTTTACGCCAAACTTCCCTGGCATGGGATTGCAGGCCACCGCGATCAGTAATTTTCTCAACGGCGATGCGCTGTGGCAGTTGCCATGGTATGTGGATGCCGGAGTCGTGCTTTTTCTTGCGCTGCTGCTGAGTGTTGGGTTGATGCTTGCCGGCAGGATCAATAAAACATGGGAAACGATATACGGCTGGATATTCCTTGGCTTGATCATTTTCGCATTCAATTTGTGGGCCTATTTTTTCTTATTCAAAGGCTTGCACATTGCACCGGCGATGCTGAAAATCAACAGCACGATCGTGCTGCTGTTTCTGACGATTTCGTTTTATGAGAAGTCCCTGCGGGTCAAGATTCTCAACCGCGAGGTGCGCAAGCTGGAAAATGACATTAAAGACAAACTGGCACATATCGACCTGCTCAATACCAAAATCAGTGAACGGGATGAACAATATAAAACCGTGGCCTTCTTTGTCTCCGAGATCGAAAGAATTTTGAATCATCCTTCCGTGCACCAGCCGGAAGTTTTTGCGACGCCGCTGCTGAAAATGCAGATCATCCAGGAGCAATTGAAAAATGAGCTGGATCGTCACCGCGCCGAGAAACAAATGCTCGAGGCGGAAAAAGAGGCATTGGCTTCACAAATCGCGGTTTACAAGGGTCTGGTGGGAGGCGAGAAAAAAGTAGAGCGTGTGCCGCCGCCATCTCCTCAAAAAAAGTTTGAGGAAGTGAAGCGCGTGATGGAAGCCTACAAAATGTTCGTTCAGAGAGCAAAGGTTCCTTATCATTATGATTCGGCATTCGACATGGTCACTGCTCCTGCCCCCAGCCGGTTGGGTGGTGAAACGGTCACAACGCCGATGCAGGAGGTGCTTGCCCAAATCAGCCGCATCGGCGGGCATGACATTACGGTTTTGATCACCGGAGAAACCGGCACGGGCAAGGAGCTGGTGGCGCAGGCGTTGCGCCACCACAGCAATCGCAAGAACGGCCCATTCGTCATTCTCAATTGCGCCGCGATTCCGGATACTTTGATGGAAAGTGAGCTTTTTGGTCACGTCAAAGGCGCCTTTACCAACGCCATTTCCGATCATATCGGAGCCTTCGAGCAGGCGAATGGCGGAACCATTTTCCTGGATGAAATCGGCGATCTCAAGCCCGAGGTACAGGTGAAACTGCTGCGTGTGCTGCAGGAGAAAAAAATCCAACGACTCGGCAGCTCCAAAACGATTCCTGTCGACGTGCGGGTGATTGCCGCCACCAATCGCGACTTGCAGGAGCTGATGCGGCGAGAACAATTTCGCAATGATTTGTATTTCCGGCTCGATGTTGCCAATATTCATTTGCCGCCACTTCGGGAAAGAAGAGAGGAAATTCCCCATCTCGTTCACTATTTTTCGGTTCAGTTCGGTGAAAAGCACGGCCGCGCCAAGCGTCTCACTGAAGACGCCTTGCTGGCCATGATCTTCTATGACTGGCCCGGAAACATTCGCGAACTGCAGAATATCGTGGGGAAAGTTTACATCAACACCGCCGGTGATACCATTCGATTGAGCGATCTTCCCGAAAAAATTCAGCAAAGTTACCGTGAGATTTTTGTTACCGAGGAAATTCCGATGTGGGAGGCCATCGAATCGGCGACCGGCGCTGAAATGAATAATCTGCTCGTGAAGTGCCGGGAGCTGCTGCGCGCCGGCAATGTTGAGCCGGCTTTGCAATCCGGCCGGCTCACCCTGTGGGGAGAATCCTGTGAAAATTGCTACGAATACATCAAAACCTACATCGACAGCAAAGCCTCCTTGTTTCCGCAAGATCGCCGGGAAAAACTGGCGAAGCAAACCATTGTCGCCATGCAAAAAGCTCTGCACACGTGGTATAAAGATGAAAAACTCGGCAGGATGGAGGAGTTGAATAAAGAACTCGAGAAACTGCTGGGCCGGACGCGCCGAATGATCGATAACTGGGAGCGCGAAGCGGGGTTGCCGTCGTTTTATTCCTTTCCCGGTTGAACATTCGGAGCGATATTGATCGGAACACTGACACATTCACTCGTGCTCACAGTAGATTTCGATATTCCTTGTAAATCTTCAAGATGGCCGGAACATAATACGCTGTTTCCTTGTGCAGCAGGGCATTGGCCGTCCTGCCCCGCAACCACAATCGTGCCTGTTTTTCTCCACCATTGTAAGCAGCCAGCCCCGCTTCCATGCCATAATCCGTAACCAACATGGCGAGATAGCGACAACCGAAACGAATATTGAGAATTGGATTGAACAGCATTTCTTCCGCCGATGTCCAGGTGAGGCCTTCTTCGCGCGCCAAAAACATGCCGGTGGTCGGCAAGATTTGCATCAGCCCCATGGCGCCGGCATGAGAGATCGCCTCCGGACTCCAGGTACGTCCGGTCTCGTGTGTGATTGTCGCACAAATCAATTCCACCGTGAGCTCACGATACTTAAGGCTCATTTCGTAGATTTCAGCCGCGACATCAGCCTTCAACTCCTCTGTCATCACGGGATTGAAACGGTTGATGATCGACAGCACTCTTCGAATTTGCTGCTGGCGCAAGCTGTCAACTCGTACCGCGGTTTCAAGATGCTGCAATTGGAATTTCAGTTGATCGGTTTTCTCTTGCTGTTGGCGATGAGCTTTCAACAAATGCTGGTTGAATCCCATGATCAAAATTCCCATCACCATCAGCAAACCGGCTTGCAAGATGGGAGAAAACAAGTTTGCGGCAAGACGTGAAAATAATGCTCCAATGCTTCCCGCTACAGTTGTTTCCAACTGTTCTGGCGAGGCAGGAGGGCACGTATCCACCGCTTCAGCAGGTGGTGTCGATTTCATGACGGTGTTCACCTCCGGAGCGTTCAGTATTTCGGGTGTGGAAAGTGCCAATCCGAAATTCGGGTGATTGCTGCCGGCAATATGCAGTGCCACGGCGCGCCTGGTTGAGCATTCCAGCCACCAAGCGTCGGAATCGTCCGCTGCAGGAGTTTTTTCATATTCCTCATCTGACGCGATGTGAACAAGCGGACCGATGAGGTGTTTGCTGTCGCCATCACGCCGTATCGAATAGCCCAAAATACCTGTGATGATTCCCGCAGTTGCCCCGGTGCCGGATTTGATCACGCGCATGCCAAGGTGAGGAATCACCACTTGGGTTGCTGCACGGACCGGCGCAGGTTGTGGTAACTGCAAATGATAGTCGGCTTCCGGAATGTCCACGGCAAAGCCGATCCGTTGCGCCTCGATTACGCGGTCGGGTTCTTCCGTAGCAAAGTCTTGGAAAGCGTGCCCATACAATTTTCGACAAACATGAACTCGTACGGTCAGCTCCGGTTCGAGGCGATGCTGCGCCGAAGAGCGCGTGCGGAATCCGAGATCGATGAGCGACACATTCGGGTCATCAAGATGGAGCGCCAGGGCTTTTTCCAGCGCACGACGCGCCGCACGCCAGGTTTTCGGATCAATGTTCGTCATGGCTTGCTTTGGGAGTTTACCCTGTGAGTGGTGGAGAAAATGTGAAAGGAATATCTTATCCTGTGCAAAATTCAGCGACTAAACGACTCGCAACACTGGACCCCGATAAAGTGCAATCCTGGAATCGTCAGCAAGTAGAAAAGCCACGGCTTGTAATTGATAACATCCGACCTTCGGCACATTGAACACAAGCTGCAAGCAATAAGTGGTCTGATCCGGCTGCAAACCTTCTGTTTTAAAAGCGAGAAGTTCACAGTCGCCTGTGCTCATATCGATGGTATGAATTTGAGTACAGAGCATGGCGCTCGCAACTGCCTGGAGCTGCGTTTCTGATCCGATTAATTCACAATTGATTTCACCACGCAGCAAATTCTCGGCTGGCGTCTCGGAAGTCGCAAATTGCTCAAACCGTGCGCTTCTAATCTGCAAATTCAGCCCATCGCTTCCGAGTCCTGTTGTCGATTTTTCAAGCTGTCGTTTGGCTTCGGTTGATCGTGTCTCTGGTGCCACATATTCGCTGGCATCTTCGTGCACTGTTCCCGCAATAGTTTGCACGGGTTCTTCCGAAACATTCGAGATCGGAAGGCTTGCAACCGACAGGTCATGCGCCACTGATGTATTCTCTGCCGGTTCGCAGGCAATTGCCACGGTGTTCGAGGAGATCGGCTCGCGCGCCAGCAATTCCGCCGATCCGATCCAATCTTGGCTTGCAATGACGGTGTCAGGAACATTCATCCCTGCCTGCGCTTGCAATTCTCGAGCAAGACTTTGCGGCGTGCATGCCGCAAGTTCACAGAATTTATAGATGCCGATTCTATTGAGCGCCATCTCTGTTACGGGAGTGATGCCTGTTATCAATGTCAATTCGTCCCGATTTTTTAGCGACGCCAATAATGACTGCACGGCTTGGGGTTGCGATTCCGGCGGCGCAGAGGTCGATTTGTGCAGCATCCACTTTTTACGTCTTTTTTTCTTCATGATCGATCTCGAGGTTAAAAATGATAGTCACCGTGAATGACACGTACCGGAATGCCGTCAATTTCCCTCGGCAGGTTCAGCCGGGAAGCATCACCACGGCGGAGATGGACACGCACGACCGGCGTGCTGCTGGTGCCCTCCGGATCCATGCCGATATCGATCAGGCTGACATCCGGATGATCACGCAACTGTGCGAAAAGCTGGTCACGCACACGGCGCGCTTTGTGCCACCATTCTTGGTTTGGTGTTTCCATAAATAATCAAGTTTTTGGGTTGAATTTCGGTCCACATGTTCTGTCACAATCGCTCCGCGAGAGCATGTCACTGCCGCAGGCCAATCCGGCGTTCAAATACCCTGCTGGTCCATCGCAACCTGTCAACCGGTGACAATGTCCACGTCGAGCGCATCCAGAACTGTTTGCATGTCAATTGCCAAAGCACGTTCCGGCGAATTGCTGCCGGCGAAATGAAGACCGACCGCCTGCCGGGTTGTTGCATCGAGCCACCACGAGCCTGAATCGCCCGGGGCACTGACTTCGTCAGTAATGTAACGATCTATCGTAATGACGTTAAAAATAATACGCGGGACATGCGCGTATGATATTTTCGCAATCCCCTCAATCGCGGTTACCCGGCCGGAAGTGACGCCCGTTTTTCGCCCTGATTTTACCACTTCCATGCCGTACTGCGCCTGGCCCACGCCGGTCACCGACCCCAGCTCGAATTGCTCATTGCGCGTTCGCCGATTGCCATGCACAGCGGCGACCGCAGCATCCAGATTATCTGACATTGCGTGACGCGCGAGACTGGCGATCGCATCCCGGCTCGTTCCACCATCCAGTCTTCCGGGCTGATAGATAAGCTGACCACGCCGCGCACTCCAGCTTCCAGCGAGAACATGCCAGTTGCTCAATATCATCTCGTCGCCGGTCGCGCGATCAAACACCAAGCCGCCCAGTGTGCCATAGCCGTATTGGTATTCATTGGAGATGCTGATGCCTCCGCGCAAGATTTCAGCACGGGCCGCGCGGCCATTCGCCGTTGTTTGCCACCAGCTTCCCCATCGATGTGTGCGATAGCTGGCTTCAATCACATCGGTCTGAAATTCACCGATCGCTTTGGGATATTCTTCGCGGGTGTAACCATCATTGATCGCTGCCTCAAGAGCAAATTGGGAAAACTTTTGCCGAACATGAAAGCGGATGGTTGGCTCACCCTCGCGAAGTTGCCCGCTTTTCATTTTATAGCCGAAGTCGATCAAGTTGAGATTGGGATCAACAAAAAGAAAATTTCGCATGGCGGCGTGCAACGCTAATCGTGCCCGCGCCAGTGTTGTTGTGTCGATGTCCATGATTTTCTCCAAAGAGTCTGTTACGCCGGCCCAGCCCGACTTGGCTGGGCCGGCATGGTTGTGAGTATTTATCCATTTTCATACTATGGATAAACCTGGAAGCGAATTGGCAGGTCGAACTGCAATCCCGGGGCCGGGCTGATGAAAAGGTCGGGATCGATATCGATGACTGCTCTGGCATAACCGGCAAACTGAGGCGCGTTTGCAAAAGGTGGGGCAGCGCCAAGAATGCGAGCCGAAACATTCATCTCATACAATCCCGGAGTGCTGCCCGTGAAACCGAGAACATCAATGTAGGCGAACACACCAGGGACCAGATTCGTGCCGCCATGTACCACATTCATGTCGGCTTGCCCGAGGGTCCACGTGGTCAAGTTACCGGTTTGATACCGAATCTCGTAAGGCAGGGAGAAATTCGACAACACATCCGCTGCGGTGGTGCCCGGACCCAGGATCAAGAACGGGTTGAGAAACAAAACCGTCGCCACGAAGGCCGGTTCGCCAGCCTTGATTACTTGATGCGGCAGGAGAGGGCCTCCAATCGAAGTCGGCTGAATGGGGCCAATCGCAAAAAGATTCCACCAGCCTTCCGGCTCGGCAATTTCCTGGCGTTCCATGGTCAAGGCTTTTTGCAGGGCCGCCTGCACACGTGCTTCGACCAGCGCTTTCACGTCGTTGGCGGTCATGCGGGCAACTTTGCGCTCAATGGTTTCGGCTGCCCGTTTTGCGGCGCCCGCAACAGAAGCCACGCGCGATGGCGCTTCCAGTGTGGACAACACGCCGCCATTGCCGCTTTTGTTCACCACGAGATCTTCCAAGCCCACAGCTTCCTGAGTTTTAGTGTACATGATGTTACTCCTTGTAAGAAAGGTTAAAAGTTTATTGAATTGCTTCTATTCTTATAGACCAAAAAACAGTCTCACTTTCCCGATTTTTTTCTCTTTTTTATATTGATCAAATACAATTGAGATTAGGATGGGTGGATTGGAAAATGTTTGCACAGAATAAAAAAGCCGGGCGACCGGCAACATTGTGTAAAAACGATGTGTCAGTCACTCGGCTTTTTGATTTATCCGTCGCGCGCGATCTACACGAAACCTGCCAGGGCAAGCCCGAGCAAGCGACGGAGTTGCGTCTTCTGCTTCATTCGTCCCTTACCGGGACTTTGATGCGAGGCAATATTTTCTCTTTCCCACCAATGCAGTGGTGGGCTATTTTCACACAAGTCCCCTACGGGCGTAGCCTCCGGGACAAAATGCCGAACACGATTGCTTGACTTAATGACATGAACTGGCAACTAACCACTGACCACTGACTCAATCCGCGCTGCTTTCCAGGCCGAAGAGGTTGAGGCGGCGCACGACGAGCAGATTATAGATCGCGGCAACAACCGTCCCGCCGATGAAGCCGTACAAAAAGCTCAACCACAGATTGGGATTGACATGAGCGACAAACTCCTTCAGAGCCTCTGCTGGCGCACCGAATAGACGAAAGATTCCGAAGAAAATCATGAATGTTATTCCCAGCGCGAAGCCAAAGGCAAGCGCCAAAAGTCCTTGTGAGCGTAAAACAATTTGTGGGGAGCGGGGGTCTTCTGGGCCGCCGCCGCTGCCGCCACCGCCAGTGGTTCCTTCCGGTGCAATATCTAATTGAGATGCCATGGTTAATCTCCCGTTTGAACAGTTATTATTGATGTCTTACGGTTAATAAGATAGAATTTCCCCAAAAATAAGGATGCGGTTGTTTATAGTAGCTGTGCCCCTGTAATTCTTTAACAGCTTTGAGCTGACATTCTCGCAATGCTTGTGAGGAATTCCAACTCGTTACCCACGAAGCAAGAAAATCTTCCGCTTGTGAGATGGCATGATCAGCATCGACCTCCCATAAATTACCCAATACATTTTGGGCTCCTAAACCTAAAAAGCCTAGATGCAAGCCTGAAATGCCCGTTCCACGATAGAGCTTGCCACTGGCGGTTTCACAGCCAATCAGCATTACTATTTCGGTGTCGAGCCATTTCATTTCCTTTAAATCTGACAGTGATAACCTGATAAGCTTTGGCACGGGCGTATTCGGTGTTTTGACGGATAATTCAATATAGGATCGATCAGGGTATTTCGGATTACCTGAACCATGCCCAACGAAAATATAGATCTGATAATTCTCTTGTAATTTCTCAAGAACATCATCTTTGGTAAACGTGCTTTTCTCGACTTTCAACTCTTCCGTCAAAGGGAATAGAGCCTTGACCTTTGACACAAATTTTTCCGTACCGGGAAGCCGTTGGTCTGCACTAATGAGAACCCTTCCTTTATCAAGTTTATTGACAACGGGCACCGTATTCTTAAATTGTAAGAACCCTGCACTTGGAAGATTCAATACGGAGGCATGATGTACGATGAAAGTTCGAGAATCCGAATTTTTGGCGATGAGCGTGGCGAAAGGTATTTCACAAAGAAATTCATCCGGAATGATATAAAGAAGCTCTGCTTGTTGCAAACGAGATTTCAATTCCGGCCATTCCAACAAATAATTGTACAATTTTTGCCCAATTTCGACGGTACTAGAGTAATGTAAGTTCATTTTATTGGCATCATAATGTTGAAAAACTTGAATTGTTCTGGCTATGGAATCTTTGTAAGCACTGACAGTTTTTTCCAAGTCTTCCATGTTTATACTTTTGGACAAAAGCTGAAGTCCTTTTTGATCTAGCGTAAAAGCATATAACGTGTCTTCAGCCACCATGTAGTCGATTACCAAACTTCTCTCATGAAGGTTAGTTATAATCGAATCGAGATTGAGATACTTGCGTGACCCTGCGTGGCTGCTAGCACCCCTATGTCTGTTCAAAAGTTGACTCTTCACCGCATAGGCTTTTGCATAATCAAGCTTGACAAAAGCGGAGTCTGGACGGTGCAAAGTGATTTCATAGAAAACAGCATTTTTGAGAAAATCATAAATTTTCTGGCGATAGGCCATCAGACGGTCTGCATTATTAAAGCGTGAACTCATTTCTTCAATTTCAAGCAGCAAGCGATTTGAACTTTCTACGGCTTGTGCAATATTACCCTTTTGATATTGAATTTTAGCAATTCTACCAATAGCATCAATAATTCTTTCGACATCATTTAATTGTCTGGCTAATAACTCTACTTCAGAAATCAAGGTTTGCGCTTCATTCAGTCTTGATAGATTAATCAAACAATCGACAAGATCAATTCTTGTTCCCAAAGCGAGCCGTAGAAAGCCATTGCTATTGAAAAGTGAATCGGCTTCGTGAAAATATTCTATTGCAGCACTGTTTTTGTGAACCTTTTTATACATATTACCAAGATTGCGAAGCAATTCCGCTTCCCTTGAAGGCATATTCGCAAACTTCACCAACCTTCCCACTTCTTGACTGATTTTTTCAAATTGAACAAAATCCTTCTTTGCAGCTATGACATCGACAATATTATTAATAATTCTCACGCGTGTGCTAATGTCCGGGCCAGAAGGTCTAAATAGCGATTTGGCTTGATTATAATAATCAATGGCCAGATCATATTCTCCAAGCCGTTCAAACAGTACACCATAACTATTCAGACACATGATGAGATTGAAGGTATCCCGCGTTGATTCGGCAAGAGCCATTGCTTTTTGTAGTTCTTCTTCTGCTTGCTCATAATTAACCATGGATCTGAAAATATCCGACCTTAATCGTCGAAGACGAATCCTGTCCCTGTCTGGCAGTCTGTGTGTTTCCACGTCATTGCAGGCCTCAAACGCCTTGTCAAACTCTCCCAGTTCCACGTATACCTTGCCTTTCCCTAATGAACCAGTAATGGCAAACCAATTCATATCAGGTATCTGCGGGAACTGTTGTGTGTTCTGAATAACTGTGGCATAAAGTCCAAGGGCAGCTTGATTTTGTCCTATACTGGCAAGCACCTCGGCTTGATGATAAGTAATGCCGTTCGATCTTAAATGGTATTTTATTTTTTCGGCCTGCGGTAAAGATTTTTGCGCCAGCGCGAGAGACAACTCGTACATGGAGCGATGATAGTATAAGATATACTGCAAGCGTTGCATGAAATCGAGTTGGAGCCGTTCATCGCTTGCCTGCTGGAGAAACTTTAGACCGAGAGATGCATGGAATTCCGCATCAGTAAATCTGCCTTCGCTGTCTTGGTAAGCTTTGCAACGCGTCTGCGCCAAATCAGCTTTCAACCATGCCTCTGCGTGTGCTTTGTCAAAGAATGAAACCCGTTTTACAAAGGGCACCCAATAATTATTTTGCGTGCCGGCATCGACGACTGCCGCCATCTTGTGGGCATGATCCATGAGTTGCCGGAAAATCTCGTTCTCCTTTCTCACGTGTGCTACCAAAGCGTTTCGCACGAGATTTTTCAGGTCATTCTCAAGCGCGTAAGGATTCTTGTCTTCAGCCTTGCCATCAGTATATGCTGACAGATCGATTATTGTCCTTTTTAGGAGTCCCGAAAAATCATGATCAATGCTATCGCTGATGGCAGGCGGGACTTCCAAATTGCGATAATACTTCTCCAGCCGGTCGATAATTTTGTTTTTCTCTTTCTCGGTTTTGGCAGAGAGATACTGTTTCTGCAAATCGGCAAGGGTGGGTTTCCGATTGAACCACCAGATTGCGGTGGCGGCTAAAATGGCGGCGAGGAGGAATCCGATGAGATACTTTTTCACGACCTCAATTCCCCGGAAAAGCTTTGACATTTATTTGTCATAGCCACAGTTTCTATTTCTAGTCGGACGGCTTCTGCGTCTTGGAAACAAATAGTTTCCGCACTTTGGCAACAAAGGGCAACTTATGAGCCAAGAGCAGACCGTAGTTCAAGCCATAGTTGCCGATCAATTGCAAGTCTTTCAATCTCAAATTAGTCAGGGTTGGGAGAAATTTGTCTTGCCGCAACACCAATTCGCGGCGCGCCGTCCAAAGACGCAATACCCTCTCGTACTGATTTTTGTACGGACTCAGAATTGCATTCGCTTGCCGGGTCAACTGCTCAATGTCCGGGTCAGTTGCAGATTTTGGTCGAGCTACAGCAGGTTCGATCGGTGTTTTCCCGATACCTTTTTCGATAATCAGATGGTGCCGTAGTGCAAGGAGACCATCGAGGCGATCCAATTCCTCATTCTTGAGCTGAGGGATAAACCAGCGCAAGAGGCGGCGGAAGGCTGGATGCAACGGCGTCATGAGTCTACCTCCTTATCTGTTGACCTTGGCCACCAACCGGTCATACATAAACCGGCTGATCAATTTGTCGAAACGATACCGGCTCACGGTTCGATCCATGGTACAGACGAGATTGGGATGGTGCTTCTCGGGAAAGTAGCCGGTCCAGTTCTCTTCCGCCGAGAGATGATCCAAATCAGAGTGAAAGACCGTATGCTGGTATTCGGCAAAAATGTGGTGTACCGGAACAATTTGGCCATTGGGTTTTGTAACTCGTTCTATTCGATTCACATAGAATCGAGACGATGCGCTCGCCGTTCCTCCTTTCAGAAGGGATTTGTCGTAATATTCGTCGCAAATGGCGCCACATGCTGCAGAGGACATGGCATGCGCAAACTCGTGAATAAAGGTATGACGAGTCGCACTGAGAACGTTCACCGCGGCCCGGCCAGGTTTGGCGGCGTAATCGTCATGGGCATAAGTGGGATTCGGCACGGTATTGATCTCGCTGCCTTTGTGAGTACCAGGATCAGGATCATATTGATAGGTATTGCTGGTGTTCGGTGGCGTCAAAGAATTGCCACTGGCGTCGTCCCAATCAGAATAGTACGCCGTTGAGCGAATGTGGGTCAACGACGCGGTGAGGGCAAAAATAACATCGACATCCGTAATCGGGATCGGAGAGTCAACCTCGGATTTATACCGCTCCAGCATGATTTCGACTCCCTTCACCATCGTTGAATGCGGGCTGATCAGGTTTTCGGCAACTTGACCATCGAATGTGGCACCTCCTTGCAAAAATTCCTCGACGAGACTTGCCGTTTCATCGCTGGCATTGAGGAGATTCTCGTCAAAAATCGTGATGACCCGTACTCGGCTCCAAATTTCGGGCCGGCCCGAGACCTCATCACGCTCAAAGCTCATCAAGGCCTGGTTGACAGAGCGCAAAAAAAGTTTGCGGTCATTCATGATGAGGTCTTTGATCTTGCTTCCATCGCCGCGGGTTATTTGCGGGTTGGCTACAAAGACAATGGTATACGGATGATCCCGCGGGACTTCGATATGATAGTTGTACAGTTTGGATTCCTTCAATTTCAAATATTTTTCCACCAACGGCTCAATTCTCTTTACTATCAATTCAAGCGCATTGGAATCGCCGGTCGCGAGCTGCGGTTCGAGATTTTTGAGCAGCGACTTGAACACACCCAGTCTGGTAGCAAAATTCGTTTCAGGTGCGCCGCGGAGCATGGTCACGAGGCTGATTTGATCATCCGCGGGCATTTTAAAATAGGCCTGTCGAATCAGCTTCACGAGCTTTTTGGCATTCCCGTGCCGCTCGATCCCCTTTTCAATATTCCTCACATAAAACATGATGGGTTTCAGTGCCTCGAGCAGTGCTGCTTCTTCCTTCTCATTCGGTGACTTGATAATGTTGAGATGCTTTTTTGTATCGTAAGCAAAGGCAATTTTAATGTATTTTTTGTCAAAAATCTTCAGGTGAAAATAAGCCAAAGCATTGTACAGCGCCGCCAGGATCCAACCCAAAGCGTACCCCCAAAGGTACCACGAGACAAGTGACTTGGAAAGGAAAATTTGCGCCATCGCAGCAAGAATCACAAAAAATACTCCGAGGTAATAAGTGAAAAAAGAAAAAGTGGCGACAGCAATGAGCGCAAGCCAGATTGAATTGTTGAACAGGGCGGTGTAGTTCAGGCAACTTGCAAGAAAAACGGCCATCAAACCAAAGGTAAGACCCAATAGATTGGTATACAGGGTTTTCGTCGACGGCAATCTCCGAACCAGGATAAGATTGTCTCGCTGCAAAAGACCCGAGGGCAGAGTGGATAAACTAATCATAGCCTCCCTCCACAGCGTTTGGTATGGTGGGTATCAACAATCTTTGATTTATTTTTGAGGCGTCTCGTTTTTTGCGTTGTCTTCCTGCAGCAGTTTATCACGAAACGCCATGGCCGCATTGCGCCATCCTTCGTTCGCTTCGAGATCGAGGTACTGATTCAGGATCGCAATGGCATCGAGAGTTGCGCCCAATCTGGCTTTGGCCAGGGCCAGATTGTATCGGGCTTCGGGGAATTGCGGATCGGTTGTGATGGCCGCCTCGAAGTAATGCGCCGCAGTATCCCATGATCCTTGCGCAAAATACAAAACTCCCAGATCATTCAGGATGGTTGCGGATTTCGTTGCTTCAGGTTGAATGTGCTTGAGCAGTGAATCAGCTTGGGCATAATTGTTCTTGATGATGAGAATTTGTGCCAGAAGTTGCTGCGCCTCGACGGATTGTACACCGGCAGTTTTGACGAGTGCAGTAGCACGATCAAGATAAGTAACCTGCGTCGCAGGGGATTCGCCTGCCGCCATTAATGTGCTGATGCCTGTCGATTCATAACCTCCGGATAGACGTGGTGCATCGGCCATGTAAACTCGATAATTGTCGCGAAGCAGACGTTTAGCCTGTTCGAGGCGATAGGAGGTCTGGTAAAACCGAATGCCCCAGAAAGATCCGGCAATGACGGCCAACAGCACGACAAAAGCAAGGGCGTAACGCGGCGCCAGTTTCGGCGTTTCGAACCATTTCCGCAAGCTTTCCCAGATGCTCATCAGCGGTGACGCAACTGGTTTATACGTAACCGTTTTCTCTGTTGCCTCGCTCAAGCTACGGCTGTCCGCTGGGAATAATTCATGAACATGGGACAAAATTCCAGCAACCTGCTTTTCCGGGTTCAGCGGGACAGTCTTTTCAAATTCCCTCCACTCCGCTTCATTGGGATGATGAAGTGAATCTTTGGCCACCGCCGCCACCAGGTTGAAACAGAACTTACACTCGCTCAGATGCTTTTGAACAGCACGTACTTCATCCGGTGTGGCGACTCCATCCAAATATCTGAAAAGAAGGTCGTCGCTGATGCATGTTTGCGCCCCCTCCCGGCCCCGATCAGCCATCGGTAACCTTTCGCCTGGCATGAATATTCTCTCCTCAGTTTGAAAATCGGGCAACCTGCAGACATCAATGCACCACTTTGCCAGGTAACCAGTAGGGGTTTATTTTCATATGCTCATCATTGATGTATCGATTGCCTCGGATAAGGAATTTTGATGATTGTTCGCCTGTTTATTTCATTGTACAGTCCATTATAATAGACACAAAAGTCGGGATTTTTTCCCAAAATTTTTTTATCCTGTGATCCCCCTGTCGCGCAAGCATACACGAATCGCTTGCTTGATTTCGCTAATGAGATTTTCCACTCTTTTGACGGTTAAATTGAATCCCAGTTGCGAGGCAATCTCTTCCGGCTCGAAACCATGATAAAGATAATATTCAAAAATCAGCTTGTCGCGATGTGCATGCCGGCTTCCCTGAAGAATCTTGTCGAGACAAAACTGGATTTCTTCAACCAGCTCGCCGGTCTCTCTCAGATCATTCGCCGGCAGGAGCTCCAGCAATTCTATTTTCCTGTTTTCATCAATTGTCCAATCAACAGTTTTATCAAGAGAGATGATTCCGCCGGCCGGCTGGCGTTTCTGCGCCTTGCGTGCCGCAAAGTCGGTATACACCGCTCTGAGGGCCATCATTTTAAGATACTTCAGGATGGCATTTTCATATGAGGAGGTAAAACGTTTAAGTGGCTCACAATTATTATTCAACAGTTTTACATAAACCTCCTGGGTCAAATCTTCAACTTTGGCGATACCCTCTCCATAGTCGAGCTGTTTGCATGCGTTGTAGATCGTGAAGGCAACATATTTATGAAAGCGATGCAAAAACTCCCGCCAGGCCCCCTCATGGCATGGTTCGTCTGCGAGTAAACGCACCAATTCAATATTGGTCTTTGCGGAAATCCCCTTTCCCTGCGAGGATAGCGGCATAAGTCATAACCTTGAAGTTGTTTACCGGCGTGGATCCGTGCTGGATTGGTTCAAATGCTCATTATGGGAAAAAATCGTGCCTAAAACAGTTCGATTTGCCATGACCACCAAGCCCGGGGGACTCTTCGAATGATTACAGGCTGCACAATCGGCTTGGGAAAAGAATAATGGATAAGCGGGGAGGATCTTACAAAATTGTCATCGCGCAGCCGTAGTATACGAAACAATTCTTAGGAAGTCAAGGATTTTTTGGAATTTAATTCATGATTCGGCTTGTCGTATAAAATGCTTAACCCCGATAATTCACGCGGTGCGTAAATCGACCCCGTGACATACTGTTACGCTTATTATCTCACGGGGTTGGCTCAAGCCTGAAAATGTGGCTCATGAATTATCGGGGTTAATGGAGGCGTTTGGAAAATTGGAAAGACAGTCATGCCGGGCATGGAGTGCAGGGCCGATCTGGGTGGGGCCAGATTCAGATGGGGCAATGCGTGTCGTTGATTTCAGCCAAAGTCAAACAACGCGTATGAGAAAAGTGGAACCGGGTGAACCAATGATTTCAGTTCTTTATTCCACTCTCATGCACATCCTCTTTGCCGAGATGATGCTTGATGCTTCGTGCTTCCACCATGAAGACGACCTCTTCAGCCACGTTTGTGGCGAGATCGGCCACGCGCTCGAGATTTTTGGCAATCATGATCAGATGAATGGCGCGGGAGATCGTGCGCGGATCATTTGACATGTATGTGATCAATTCACGGAGGACCTGATCTTCCAGCGCATCGACTTCGTCGTCGCTTTTACAAACGGCAATGGCTTGCGGCACATCGCCGTGCACGAACGCATCGAGAGCCGATTTCACCATGCCTTGCGCCAGCGATGCCATGCGCGGGATGTCGATGAGCGGCTTCAACTCCGGCTCTTTGAGCAATTCCAGCGTGTGCTGCGCGATATTGACGGCATGGTCACCAATGCGCTCGAGGTCACTGTTGATGCGCATGGCAAAAGTGACAAAACGCAAATCGCTGGCCATGGGCTGAATGCGGGCAATCAATTCAACACACAGGTCGTCGATCTTCACTTCGAGCTGATTGATTTGCGCATCATCATCAATGATTTTCTGCGCCAGTGCCGCATCACGGTTTTTCAATGAGTCCACGGAGAATACCACGGCCTTCTCCGCGAGCGAGGCCATGTACAACAGCTCGCTGCGCAGTTCCGATAATTCGTCTTCAAAATGGCGATGCATGGTTTTGATTTCTCATTAACGTTTGTAGTGACGCCTTTGGGCGTGGGGAGTTTGAGTCAACATGCAACAGTGTCTTGCTGGATTGAAAATTCTCTACGGCCATAAATACTGCGAACGCATTATCCGAACCGTCCGGTGATGTAATCCTCGGTGAGTTTTTTCGCCGGATTGGTGAAAATCTTGTTCGTGTGATCATATTCAATGAGTTTCCCAAGCCAGAGAAAAGCGGTGTACTCGGAAACTCGTGCTGCCTGTTGCATGTTGTGGGTTACGATAACGATAGTATAATTTTTCTTTAATTCCAACATCAATTCTTCAATTTTTGCGGTGGCGATCGGATCGAGCGCCGAGCATGGCTCATCCATCAGAATAATTTGGGGTTGCACCGCGATGGCGCGGGCGATGCACAGCCGCTGTTGCTGACCACCGGAAAGGCCCAGCGCGCTGGCATTCAGACGATCCTTGACTTCATCCCACAAGGCCGCGCTGCGCAAGCTGCGTTCAACGATTTCGTTCAATTCGGTGCGCTTGCGGACGCCGGCAATCCGTGGACCGTACGCCACGTTCTCATAGATCGACTTGGGGAATGGATTGGACTTTTGAAACACCATGCCGATATTTTTGCGCAAGTTGATGACATCAACACTGGGGCTGTAAATGTCTTGACCTTGAACCTCGATTCGCCCTTCGACTCGCGCACCCTCAATCAAATCGTTGAGGCGGTTGATGCAGCGCAGCAAGGTCGATTTGCCGCAGCCGGAAGGGCCGATAAAGGCGGTGATTTCGTTTTTGGGGATGTCCAGCGAAATATCAACCAGGGCGCGCGCCGTGCCATAATAAAAATTGAGCGCCCGGATGGCAATCGCTGTTGAGGTGTTCGTTTCTGTGATTTTATCCTGCAGCGCTTGCAGGTTTTCCGGATGATGATTGCCGGACCATTCGGTTATCCTCATCACCTCGGGTTTCCTGTTTTTGGGGGAAATTGTCATCGCTGCTTCAGTTGTCATGATTTTTCTCCGAATAGATAAAGGCTTTGCCTCAGAGTTGTCCTGCGGAAAAACGCCGGCGCAGTTGATTGCGCAACAAGATGGCGGATAAATTCAACGTCAGGACAATCACGATGAGCAAGAGCGTGGTCGCATAAACCATCGGCAAGGAGGCTTCAACATTCGGTGATTGAAAACCGACGTCATAAATGTGAAAACCGAGATGCATAAATTTGCGCTCCAGATGAAGATATGGAAAGTGACCATCGAGCGGCAGCGAGGGCGCCAGCTTGACCACACCGGTAATCATCAGCGGTGCCACTTCTCCTGCGGCTCTGGCCATGGCCAAAATGAGACCGGTCAGAATCGCCGGTGAAGCCGTGGGCAGAAGCACGCGCCAGATGGTTTCAAATTTGGTTGCGCCGAGTGCCAACGAAGCTTCGCGCATCGCACGGGGCACCGCGGCGAGGCCCTCTTCGGTGGTAACAATAACGACCGGCACGGTGAGTAATGCCAGAGTCAATGATGCCCAAAGGATGCCGCCGGTGCCATACGTCGGCGCCGGCAAAGCCTCGGGGTAGAACAGTTTGTCAATCGTGCCGCCGATGGTGTAGATAAAAAAGCCCAAACCAAAGATGCCAAATACGATGGAAGGAACACCGGCCAGATTATTCACCGCGATGCGCACCGCCCGAACCAAAGGACCCTGTTTGGCATATTCGCGCATATAGATTGCCGTCAATACGCCGAACGGCACCACCGCCAGGCTCATCAGCAGCACCATCATGACCGTGCCAAAAATTGCCGGAAACACGCCGCCTTCCATGTTGGCTTCGCGCGGTTCGCTCGTCAAAAATTCCCAGGTACGCGAGAGATAAAGGCCGGCTCTGTCACGCCACGACATCTGATTGGGCTGAAAGGCACGAACGATTTCGAGCAATGAAATCGTTTTGGTCTGGCCATCGACCGTTTGAATCGTCAATTGATAGGTGTTGCCCTGTTCGCGTAAGTGCTCGAGGTGATCTTCATGCCGATTGTACTCATCCTGCAGTGCGGCGATTGCCATTTCTATTTCTTGAATTTGAGAGGAACGATCGAGGTCATGCGTGCGCAAATTCAAGCCTTTGATGGCCAGACGGTGTTGCTCGATGTCGTAGTTGATGTCGCCGATCACCTTTTTCTCGAGGTGATTGATTTGCTTCAGGAGGCGTCCGGCTTGTGCCAGGTGTTTCGGCAAGGCTGCCGCTATTTGGCGCGAGCCTTTGGCGATGGTTTGCCCGGATTGCGACAACGCAATGGCATAACCAAAGAAATTTCCCCACGCTTGTCGCTCGAGCACAAACACCGAATCCGGGTAGCGCCGCGCTTCGATATCCGCTTCGTTGATCCAGCGAAAATCCAAACCGTAGAAATCGCGATTGCCGATTTTCATGCGCACCCGACTCGTTGGCTGCGCCGCCTGGGGAATTTCCTCCCGATTCCAAATTTCTCCCAGAACTTTACTGCCGTCTTTCAACGTCAATTCTTCAATCCGATCCGGCCAGAAAATGCCAAGGCCATTCCTGAGAATCAGCACGATCAATCCGCCGATCATGAGCAGGCCGATCACCGCTGCCACTCCGGTGAGCCAGATGAAGGCGTTGCCACTTTTCCAAAAAGATTGCATTTTGTTTGTAGTAGCGCCTTTAGGCGCTGAATGTTTGAAATTTGAAAGCATGTTAATTTGTTAAAAATCTATTAATACAAAAAATTGCCATGCCTGAAGGCAGCAGTACAAAAATTCATCGTAACAGTTCACCATCCTCACTAATGGTGTCATTCCGCAGGCTACGCCCGCGGGGAATCTTTTTACGCATTAAGTAAGATTTCAATTTTAGAATCTTACCTAGTACCAAAAAAGATTCCTATGGACGCAGTCTTCCAGAATGACATTTCAAAAGGGGTGGTGAACTGCTACAATTCATCATTGTCGCTGGTACTTCAGCCGCATGCGTTGCCGGATCACTTCGGCCGCAGTGTTGACAATGAAGGTCATGATGAACAGCAGCAGCGCCGCGAGAAACAACGTTCGATAGAGCGTGCCGGCCACTGGCGCTTCCGGAATTTCCACGGCAATAGTTGCCGAGAGCGTGCGGAAGCCATTGAAAATATTCCAATCCATGACCGGTGTGTTACCGGTGGCCATCAGCACAATCATCGTTTCGCCGACGGCGCGGCCAAATCCAACCATTGCGGCCGAGAAAATGCCCGGGCTTGCGCTCGGCAAAATCACGTGCACCGCCGTTTGCCAGCGCGTGGCCCCGAGCGCCAACGAGGCAGCGGTCAAGCTCGCAGGAACGCTTGATAGCGCATCTTCAGAAATCGTGAAAATGATCGGTACCACGGCAAATCCCATGACCAAGCCCACAACAAACGCGTTGCGTTGATCGTAGCTCAATCTAAAGGTATCCAGCAGCCATTGCCGAAAGTCACCGCCAAACAACACGTGCTCGATGGTCGCGCTTGCCGAGATGCACATCCAGCCGGCAAGCACAATGACGGGAACGAGAAGGAAAATTTCCGCACCGGAGGTCAGGCGCTGTGTCCACTGTTTGGGCATTTTCTGCCACAGCCAGCCGAAGAGCAATGCAACGAGGGGAATGGCGACCAGCATCATTAAAATTCCTGGTACGACCGGCTGCACTCGTGGCGCCAGCCACAAGCCGGCAATGAATCCAAGCACTACCGAGGGCAATGCCGCCATGATTTCCATCGTTGGTTTCACCATGCCGCGCAGCTTGGGATGCATAAATTGCGAAACATAGAGCGCGGATAGCACACCAATGGGCAGCGCAAAAAGCAAGGCGTAAAAGGTTCCCTTCAATGTGCCGAAAATCAAAGGGATGAGACTCAGCTTGGCCTCGAAATCATCGGTGCCGCTGCTGGATTGCCAAACGTAATCCGGCTTGCCGTAACCTTCGTACCAAATTTTTCCGAAGAACGCGCGCCAATTGGCTTCGGGATGCGGATTGTCGATGGATAAATGCAAAATTTGTTGTTGCGCATCGACGACAAGGGCACCATCAGCTTTGGGCGCCAGCTCAATAAACCTGACAGACGCTCCGGGCAACTTGGAGCGATAGAGCACCCGTTGGTTGGTGGCAAAATGTAAAATAATCTCACCATCTTCGCTGCCGGTAAGAAATGTGCGATTGCGTTGGGAGGGCGCGAAAGCACGAACTGCGGTGCGGTGTCCGGCCAACGTGTGCGCTTTTCGCAATTGTCGTGGGCCGAGACCATTCTCGTCAAAACTTTCGAACCAGACATTCACCCCGCCCTGTGCATCACCGACGACCAATGACCGTTCACCAATCAGAAAACCGAGGGTCGTGATGGCGGCATTGGCAGCTTGCACGTTTTCCACCAGGCGTGGGGAACTTGGTTCTTGCAAGTCATATTTCAACAACGCGCCATTCTCGAGCCCGACGTAGAAACTGCCGAGGGATTGTTCGATGGCCAGTGCAGTTGGCGAGGCGGCAAGCTGTGCAACCACAGGCTGAGAGACGAGCGCCTCGCCAGCGCCAAAAAGAGAAGTCTCAACCGTGCGGGTGTAAAGCACCAGACGCCGATCCGCCGTGATGGCAACTGCGATCAAGTTTGCGTTTGGAGAGCCCGCAACGGCCAAATGCTCCAACGGCTGACCCAGGCTGTCCAATTGCAAGGATTCAACCATGGTAACCGCAGGGCTGTATGCGCGTTGTGATCCATCAAGCGTGTGGTGATAATTGAGCTCTGCAAAGACTATTGCACCCGTGCACATGCCGGCAGCGAGACTTTGGCCATTCGGGGAAAGCTGTGCGTTGGTCAAAGTGGCGCCGGCCGGTAGTGGCAGCCTGAACCGCTCTTTGGGTTGGGCGGTTGGAATGTCATAAAATTGCACAACGCCATCAGTGGTCAGCAGCAACCCGATTTGTTGGTACTCATCGCAATCAATCGCCAGCAGGCGCGCATCTGGTGCAATCCCAAGTTGTATACCGGGCATCTGCGCGATGGCTGTGACTTTGGCATCCCGCCAGAGCGGTGCAATGACGAACACGAATAAAACAAACAGGCCAATAATGCTCGCAATCACCAGCAATCCGCCGGTGGTAACAACACCCGTCGCCAAATGATCGACTGCCTTTCGAATCCGATCACGGGATTTTTTTTGACGTACAGGCGCCTGAGGCACCAGTTCTTCGGTTTCTATATACATGCCTTCATATTATATTTGGAAGTGCGAAGCTCCGGCTCGACCTCAGCCATGAGACTTCGCACTTCTGGTCAGGGGGGTAGCTACTCCCCCCTTGTTTATTCCAGCTTTTTGAGTTCTTCCATGACCACCTTTGCCGGCATGGGCATGTATCCGTCTTTGATTACCACCTGCTGGCCCTCCTGACTCAATACAAATTTGCAGAACTCTCGGACGAGCGGGTCAAGCGGTTTGTTGGGCGCTTTGTTGATATACAGGTAAAGAAAGCGTGCCAGGGGATATTTGCCGTGAATGACATTTTCCATTGTGGCAGCAAAATATTGTGCGCCTTCTTTGGCTGCCAAAGGCACGGCGCGAACACCGGAAGTTATGTAGCCGATGCCAGAATATCCAATGCCGTAACGATCTTCGGTGACACCTTGCACGACGGAAGCTGAGCCAGGTTGCTCTTTCACTGTGTCTTTGTAGTCACCTTTGTACAGTGCATGCTCTTTGAAGTAGCCGTACGTGCCGGAAGCTGAATTGCGGCCGTAAAGACTGATCGGTTTATTCGCCCATGTACCGCTGAGATCGAGCTGCCCCCAGATCGTCAAATCTTGTGCATAACCACCGCGCCGGGTTTTCGAGAAAATCGCATCGATTTGAGGCAGTGTCAATCCGGTGATGGGATTGTCTTTGTTGACGTAAACCGCAAGCGCGTCGATGGAAGTGCGAATTGCTGTCGGTTTGTAGCCATAGGTTTTCTCAAACTTGTCGATTTCTTCCTGCTTCATTTCGCGCGACATCGGGCCGAACTGCGCGGTGCCGGCAATGAGCGCAGGCGGCGCCGTGCTCGAGCCTTTGCCTTCCACTTGTACTTTGACATTCGGATAGAATTTTGCAAACGCCTCGGCCCACAGCGTCATCAAATTGTTCATCGTATCCGAGCCGATGCTGTTGACCGAGCCAGAAATGCCGCTGGTCTTTTTATACTTCGCAATGGCGGGATCGACTTTGATCGCCTCTTGCGCCAACGCCAAGCTGGCGAAAGCAAACATCAACATGAAAAAGATTTTTTGAAATTTACTCATGATCATTTACTCCTTTTGGGTTCTGTCATTCCGCAGGCTACGCCCGCAGGGAATCTTTTTTTTCCTTTAACACAAACGATTGTTTCGGATTTCAAAAGGATTCTTCCAGAATGACAATTCAGTTGGTGGCATCATTTGTTAAAACCGGAAGAATAGCGTCAATGCACCCACCGTGTTGACGTCCAAGCCGGAAACCTGATAACTTTCGATTCTCACGTTCGGCATGATGTTGACGTTTTTGTCCGCGGCGAAATCCAAACCCGCAATGACGAGCGCATTGCCGTCGTCATTGAGGTCGGAGTTCGGATCATACCTGTCGTAACGGCCAAACAGCTTGATTTTCTCCAGCGCTTTCACAGCGCCAAAGATTGAAAAACCGGATTCGGTTCTGTTTTGATTGTTAGCCAACGCTTTATTGCTCACCTTCTGAAAGAGCTCGACGCCGCCGTGAAAACTCGGCTTTTGCACACCTGCGAAAAACGCCATCGCCCGTTTGCTTTTGCCGTCATCCCCGCCTTCATAATCGAAATACGGAACAAGAGAAAACCCACCTTGAATTTTTATTGGCACGTTGACATAGATGCGCTTGTTCTTATCGGTCTCGCTGCGCGTGCCTGTGCCGTTCGCCACGAAGATGGTGTAGTTCAGCACCCCCGCGCTGCTCAACTTGCCCTCCAAAGCCATGCCCAAATCGGACGACGGCGCAATGCTGCGCAAATCCATCACCGTTTTTTCCACCGACCGGTAACCCCAAACTTCTTCGGACAGGTTGAACGTAGGGGTGCCGACTAAGCCAAACGACAGCTTGCTCAGTGGCAGGAAATTATTCCAACGCAGGTAAGCGTGCTTGATGTAGGGCGTGAGCGTGCTGCTGGCACCAAAATCCTGCACTCTCGTCAAATCCGGACTGTTCATTTCGAGACGGAAGCGCACGGTAAATTTTTCCGACAAATCGCGATCATAGGTAAAATAGGCGCGACGGAATTGGAACCCATTGCGATTGAGCGCGGCGGTTGTCGCATTCGGATGTGAAAATTCGTAAAAATAGTCGCTGAAAATGTAGCCGCTGATTTTTCCTTCCTGCGCGAAGAGGCTGGAAATTCCCCAAAAAAGGCACGCAATGGGCAGAGCCCACCTGCTGACGGTTTGAACCTTCATTTTCCCTCCTGACCAAATTTGATGACCTGACCAAAACAGTAATTGTGATAAAACTGACAGCCGAGCAATATTGCGCGCTTTATTGCTATATCAATTTAACTGGCCAATGATAAGGAAATTTTAACGTAATGTTAAGATTGTGTTAAGATCAAGGGAAGGCAAAAATGGTCGATCTGGGGAGGGCAGGGGGTATCACCGAGCGAACCAACGAGCTTGGTTTGATTTACACAACATTTTTCATAACAATTTTTTAATTCCAACTTTATTTTTGCTTCACGTTTGTCAATTATCTTACAGGTGTACACCGAAAAAATCTGCACGGGAATATTCCACAGGAGACTCCGTCATGTTTCAAGTCATTGCACAAAACCTCGGGGAGTGGGACACGCTGGTTTTTAGCAAGATATTTAGTTGGAATGGCAAGTGGCTTCTTGACCGCCTGATGCATTGGATTTCGAGAAGCGGCGACGGCTATCTCTACGGCGTTATCGCCATAGTTCTGTTTTTCCTGGATTATGACATGGCCAGGCAACTGGTTCCTGTCGGATTGATCGGCTTCGCCATCGAAATTCCGATCTATTTGTTGGTCAAGCACAAAATCAAACGCGGCCGGCCATTCACCAAGATTCCCGGGATTCGGTACTTAATCAAGCCTCCTGATGAGTTTAGTTTTCCCTCCGGACATACTGCCGCGGCTTTTCTCATGGCGACGTTATTGAGCACTTTTTATCCCACGCTGACGCTGCCTTGCTATTTCTGGGCGATAATCATTGGTTTCTCCCGCGTTTACAACGGCGTGCATTATCCAACAGATGTTCTTGCCGGCGTGTTGCTCGGCATAACCAGTGCTGAAATCAGCGTCAAAATTCTTCTGTAATTTCTTTGACATTCTATTTCAACTCGCCTTGGTGACTGTATTTGTTTGCTTTGTACTGAGCGCAAGGTGTACAAATGCTTAACAATTTCTTCATCCCACTTTCATTCATGGATAATGAACGCTTTTTAATTTTATCGTGCTAAATAATCATGACCACCATCAAGACAAAAAAGGAGGTCCGAATGTTCAAAAGCACATTCAACGCATTTTTAACGGCTACCGCTTTGTTGATTTGTTTTTTCGTTGGCAGTGGCACAGCGGCACTACCGCAAAATGGCCGGATTAAGGGGAAAGTCGTTGATACGCAAACCGGTGAGGCGCTTCCGGGTGTCAATGTCATCATTGAAGGCTCAACCCTTGGTGCTGCTACGGATCTGAATGGTCATTACACCATTTCCCCTGTGCCGGTGGGAACTTATACGCTGGTTGCCTCAATGATTGGCTACGCGCTAATGCGCGTGGCCGATGTGAAAGTCACGGACAAAGCCTTGACCGAGATCAATTTCTCTCTCAGTCCGGAGATCATCCAGGGTGATGAGGTGGTGGTAGAAGCTACGGCCTTGAAAAACACTGAGGCCTCGCTGTTAAAAAGTCGCCAAAAAGCCAACGCGATCAGCGACGCGATCAGCGCCGAGGCGATTTCCCGTTCCGGCAGCGGCACTGCCGCCGATGCGGTCGAGCAAGTCACTGGCGCCTCGGTGATGGACGGCAAGTACGTTTATGTGCGCGGTCTCGGCGATCGCTACATGAATACACAACTCAACGGTGCCTCGTTGCCCAGCGCCGACCCCGACCGCAACGCGCTTTCTTTGGATTTGTTTCCGTCAAAGCTGCTCGACAATATTGTGACCATTAAAACGTTTACACCAGACAAGCCAGGCAATTTTACCGGCGGCAGCGTCAATCTCACCACACAAGCTTTTCCAGAGTCATTCAGCCTGTCCTTCTCGAGCTCGACTTCTTACAATACGCAAACCAATTTGCAAAACAGCTTTCTCTCCTATCCAGGCGGCAAAACCGATTGGCTCGGCTTCGACGACGGCACGCGCGACATTCCCGATCCGCTCAAAGACCCCAACGTAAAAATTCCCGACATCGGTAAGGCGTTTCGTGATGCAGCCAAAGCACGAGAGCTCGACCGGTTGTCAAAATCTTTCTCCCCGGTCATGGCGCCGACGACGAAGCACACGCCGGTCAATCAAAGTTACGCGTTTTCGGTGGGCAATCAAATGCAGCTCTTCGGCCGGCTGCTCGGTTTTCTCGCCAGCCTGAGCTATAGCAGAACCTTGTCCAAATATCGTAACGGCATCACCGCGCAATACCAACTGACCGGCAAAGTCGCCGAAGTAAACGAGTTGAACAATCTCTCACGTTTTTCAGACCATAAAAGCTCGGACGAAGTGCTGTTGGGCGGCTTGGCCAATTTGTCCTACAAGCTGAATCCAAATCATCAAATCAGCTTGAACTATATGCGTAACCGCAGCGGCGAGTCCGTGGCGCGCTATCAGACCGGGCCGCTGCCGCGCGACTTGGCGCCGGGGACTTTATTCGAAACTCGTGTGCTGCAATATGTTCAGCGTGATCTGGCTTCGGCGCAACTCAGCGGCGCGCATCTTCTCGACGGCTTGCTGGGCATGCGCCTCGAATGGAGCAGCGCTTATACGAGCACGGCCCAGAACGAGCCGGATTTGCGCTTTTTCAGCAATGATTACACTCCTACCGAACGCGAAACCGGACCGCTGACGCTGTATTCTATCGCCGTCTCGAATTACTCGCGGCCGGTACGCTACTTCCGCAATCTCGACGAGACCCTTTGGGATTCCAATCTCAACTTGTCGATTCCGATCAAGCAATGGAGCGGGCTCAAAGGCGCGGTCAAGCTCGGCGGTTCATTCAGCCAAAAAGAGCGCACCTTCCGCTCACGCCGATTCGAATATTATCAATCCGCCGTCCGCTACAACGGCGATCCGGTGGAATTCTTTTCGCCGAAAAATGTCGGCATCGTTGACAGTGCGAATGGGCGCTATCGCTTCGGCAATTATATCGTCGATGCCAGCCAGATGTCCGACAACTACGATGGCGATCAGAGTATCACTGCGGTTTACGGCATGATCGATGTGCCACTGATGGCCAGGCTGCGTTTCATTGGCGGCACGCGCTTCGAAACCACTCGTATCCATGTTGCCAGCCAAGATCCGGCCAAACAAAAAGGCGAGGTGGCAAATGACGATTGGTTGCCGTCAGTTAATTTGGTTTATGAAGTTGGCAACATGAACCTGCGCGCGGCTTACGGCAGAACCTTGGCGCGCCCGACCTTTCGCGAGTTGGCGCCGTTTGCTTCGTTCGACTTCATCGGCGACTTTATCTTCGTGGGCAATCCCAACTTGAAGCGGACGCTGATCGACAATTACGATCTGCGCTGGGAATGGTTTGCGCGCCCCGGTGAAATTATCGCGGTGAGCGGCTTTTACAAACGCTTCCGGAATCCGATCGAGCGCGCCATCGTCTCCAACAACAATCAGGGCCAATTTCAAAATGTGGAGGCGGCGACCGTCTACGGCGCCGAGTTCGAGGTGCGCAAGCAGCTCGATCAAATCGCCGCGTTTTTGCAGCATTTCCAAGCCGGCGGCAACTTGACGCTCGTGCAATCACGCGTCGATGTTCCGGCGAAAGAATTGGCAACGCTTCGCCAGTTGGATCCCAACGCCGACGGCAAGCGCGAGCTGCAAGGCCAGTCGCCGTACGTGTTGAATGTGGACGTGGTTTACGACAACGCCAAAACCGGCACGATGGCCAGCCTTTACTACAATATTTTCGGCGAGCGTTTGACCGAGGTCAGCCTTGGCGGCACGCCGAACATCTACGAGCAGCCGCGCGGCGTGCTCGATTTCACGCTGTCGCAGCGCGTTTTGAAAGGCGTCACGTTGAAAGCCGCCGCCAAAAACCTGCTCGATTCCGAAGTGCGCAAAGTTCATCACTTTAAGGGTGTCGATTACGTTTCGCGCAAGCACACACTGGGACGCACCTTCTCGCTGGGCTTGACTTATAGTGTTGATTGATTATCAAACTCATTTTAAAGGTGTGAAATGAAAAAGAAAAACTTACATCGCCTGCTCTTACTCTTACTGCTCGTGGCAACGATGGCAAGCGCACAAATTCCTACCACATTAACGCATGAGGATTGCTCGCTGATTTTCCCACGAACGGATTTTTGCCGAATCCTGCGTGATGCCGAGGGCGCCGTTTACGGCGAGGCTTGGTACCGAGGCCTTGTCGAAGACGCCGATGAGTTTTTGGGTTACGTTTTTACCAAACCTCTTGTCCATGAAGGTAAAGCCATGAACCTGCTCGTGGGAATTGACAAAAACGGCAGGATTTCTCGAGTTAAAATCAAAGGCTTGAATGCCGTCAACGATGAGTTTCTGGTGCAATTCGAGGGCAAAACGTTCGACCACAGCTTTGAGATGGCACGAACGCCGGAAGAGCTTCTGTTTGTACCGGCCAAGCTGAGAGCCATAGCTGGAAACCTCCTGCTCTCCGATCACATTGCGACTGGCGTGAAGGCCGTCATGCAATCGGCCCGCAAGTTGTTCAATCAACCAACACGGCAAGAGGAAGCCTGTTCAACTTATTAGCATAACGCGGGTGAGCCGTAACCAAATAACCAAACAGGAAAAGCTTTTAGTATTCGGACCTTACGAATTGCCCAGATCAACAATCTCATGGCTTGAACCCGGACGACTGTGTCTGTAGGATTCCGTAAATCCGGATACCACTAAAAGTCTTTACTTTTTTTGTAAAGATATCACTTGTCACAGACTAACAAAAGGAGACTTCAATGGTTCGCAAATTGGCGACAACGTTATTACTCTTGTTACTGCCAACATTGGTGATGGCCCAAAATAAGCCTGTCAAACAAGTGCGCGATGCCGAGGTGACGGGCAACGTGCGGTGGTCGGCGGATACGGTATACGTGCTGAACGGATTTGTGTTTGTCGAGGACGGCAGTACGCTGACCATTGAAGCGGGCACAGTGATCAAAGGCAAGCCGGGGCAGGGCGAAAATGCCAGCGCGTTGATCATCGCGCGCGGCGGCAAAATTTTTGCACACGGTACCCCGACCAAACCGATTATTTTTACGGCAGAGGCCGACAACGTTGACGATCTCAATGATTTGCCGCCGGATACCCGCGGTCAATGGGGCGGCGTGATTATTCTCGGCAAAGCCCGCATCAACGTTGCCGGCGGCGAAGAGAATATCGAAGGTATTCCGGTGACCGAGCCGCGCGGCCTTTACGGCGGCAACGATGATGATGACAACTCCGGCGTATTTCGCTATGTCTCCATCCGTTATGGCGGCACCAATATCGGCGCCAACAATGAGATCAACGGCTTGACCATGGGCGCCGTGGGCCGCAAAACTGTCATTGAATATGTTGAAGTGTTCAACAATGCTGACGATGGCTACGAGTGGTTCGGCGGCACGGTCAACACGCGCTATTTGGTTAGCGCGTTCAACGACGACGACGGCTTCGACTGGGATGAGGGCTTTCGCGGCAAAGGCCAATTTTGGTTTTTGATTCAGGATCCGGTAGTCGGCGGCTCCGGCGGTGAGCATGATGGTGGCACCACGCCGGAAGACGGCCAGCCGTATTCGATTCCAATCGTGTACAACGCGACGTATATCGGCTCTGGCGCTGCTTCGACGAATGCCCGCAATGATTTTGCGTTGAACATTCGTGACAACTCCGGCGGCAAATATTACAACAGCATCTTCACCGATTTTTTGGGCCGCGGCGTGCAGATCGACAGTTTACCGGCGACGGGGGAGAACAGTCTGAAGCGCTTGCAGGCGGGCGACATTGCGCTCGAGAACAATATTTTCTTCGGGTTCGGCACGGGCAGCGGTGCGACGCAGTACAGCGCGCAGCTTTTCACGCGCAATTATTTGTTCGATGCGGCGAACAACAATCGCTTCGTCAATCCGCAACTGCGCGGCATCAGCCGGACGAACGACAAAGGTTTGGACCCCCGCCCGCAAGCCGGCAGCCCCGCTTTCACCGGTGCGCGTTCGGTTCCAGTGGGTGACGATTTCTTCGTTGCGGCAGATTATATTGGCGCGTTCGGTAATTACAACTGGGCGGCGGATTGGACGTTTATTTCACAGATCGGTATTTTGACCACGGATGGAGCCGGCCTGTCGACGCGCGTGCAGGAGCGCAAGGTTCCGGGCACGATTCCGGATGAATACACTTTGGGCCAAAACTATCCCAATCCGTTCAATCCTTCGACGAAAATTGATTATACCGTTCCCAAAACCGGCATGATCAAGTTGGAAGTTTACAATCTGCTTGGCCAAAAGGTCGCGACGTTGGTGGAAGGAATCAGAACTGCCGGCCATTACACCGTTACGTGGAATGCAACCGGCCTCACCAGTGGCATGTACTTCTACCGATTGGAAGCCGGCGGCCTGGTGCAAACGCGCAAGATGTTACTGGCACGGTAAAAAATCTCGTTCGAATTGTCGACCACGCTCATTCTGAAAAGAGAGCAAAAGACCAGCCCGGGTTCCGGGGAAAAGAACTCGGGCGTAATCCCTCAGTTACGGGTGGACGTACCTCGGCGTTGCCGCGGAAAAGGATAACCGCGGATGATGTCCCCCTTGGCTGTAGCGACGAATTCTATGAACTGTCCAGTGAGAAGAGGACGTGATAAGGGTCGTGCTTGGGATCGCGAGCCAACGCATCTAAGCAGGCTTTGAAGTTCGCCCTCACATCGCCGGGTTTTCGTTTTTTCAACGTGAGTAGCGTCGTCATCAAAATCTCGCGGGTTTTGGCACCAGCGTCCCCTTGCGAGCCAAAACTGATTTTGCGCGCGATGACCAATTTTCGGAACTCACGCTCGGCGAAGTTGTTGTCGGCGGGAATCGCACGATCGTGCGCCCAATGATACATCCGATGGGCATTCTCACGAAAAATATTTTGGATTTTCTGAATGCCCGCATGGCGCGCCGCACTATAGTATTACTCTGGAAAAACTATCATGACCGCGAAGATGTTTACGCCACTTGCAAAACGCATCGTGGAAACTCTTTGTTCCGACAGTAAACCGCCGC
>JAPDQK010000005.1:0-144854 GCA_034505955.1 Candidatus Zhuqueibacter pondensis | reverse complement strand
GCCGGGCCTGATCATCCCAACCGATAAAGTGATCACGACACGCCACACGCCATGCCGCCGCTGAAAAGCCAATCGCACCAAGCGGGCGCGTCGCCAACATGATCACATATTTGAGTTGTTCACCCGTGCCTTGGCCATAGCCGAGATAATGATAAGCGCCGATCAAACCGTTGTACAACTTTTCCTGCGCGGTTCGGCTGACCAACTTAATCTGTAAGGCAGAAAAATCGTCGACGCGGCCTTCGAGTGGGCTAACATCAAGAGGTCGGGGCAAGAAAGTACGATTGCGATAGCCGGGCCGGCGCACGGTGTTTAACAAAGGCGGCAGCGTGAGGAGACCACGTTGTGCCAGCTTGCGCAGGAGTGCACGGCAAGCGATTTCACGATAAGCGCCGTTGGCTTGCCGCCAATTCCAGATCCGGCACAAACGGCGAGAAAGGTGGGTTCGACCCCGGTGACCTTCAGTGGCCAACAAGTGTCGAATCAACTCAAGATCATCTGGCGTGATGATGCGACCGCGAATTTGTATTTCCTTTTCCATACTGAAAAGGAATATACAAAAAAGAAAATCGAGACGCCAGTCTTTTTTAAAAAGATGAAAATTTATTTTATGGCAGTGGGATGGCGTTGTCCACCTATAACTGAGGGATTACCAATAACCGTTTTTTGATATTGACTTTTATTTTAAATCCTCGTAAATTTTTTCGTCATGGACAATGCGCGAGCGCAAGGTTACCCCTGCAAGCAATGCCCGCAGGGCAATGCCCGCAGGGACGTGCTTTTTAGGTGATACCTGCACAGCCAAGTCCGCAGAGTACCTCTTCGATCCCCAAATTGCGCGAAACAAAAACATAGGAGTCGCCATGAGTAATCCGTATGCGGAAACCCGGGCGAACATCGAGTGTCGGCTGATACTTGGGGTATTAAGGGGCGATCTGGATGAATCGCAGGCCAAAGTGTGGCGGGAGGCCTTTCGGAGTTTGGATGACAGTGAATTTGCAACTTTGATGCGGCAAATACGGGGTTTGAGCTATCAACAAGCCTCAGCTCTGACAGTGCGGTTTTTGATGGATCGTTATTATCCATTTCGTGAGATGATCTTGTATCAAACTGACGACAGCTTCAAAAGAAGGATGAGGTTGCTCGATTATATCGATGAATGGGAGGGTTAGCAAGCGGCAGAACTCTGGCCCGTAGATTGACGCATCTTTGAGAGATTGGTAATTCATCTTCGTTTCTTACATCAACATCTCACTCCTTGTGAGGGGAGGTTAGCATCGTGGATAAGATCTACCCAGTATGCCAGAAATGCAACAACGGAGTTTTGGTGCCATTATCCGATTATGGAAGAGAAGGCGCCACCATCATCTTCAAAGCCTGGGTGTGCACCAATCCGCACTGTGGCTTCAGCTTGCGGATTGATAATGGCGAGGTCAGTATCGGCAAGGTCATCGGGCATTCGCAGAAATAACAATTGTTGCGACAAGGGTAGGGTATCAATTCGTAGTTATGCTCTTGGTCAGCAGCCATGGACTGGTCGTGGTACGCCGAAAACCAGTCTATGAAGCTGAAGGGAATGTTGTGCGTCTCCGCCACGTTATTTTCGTGCGCGTCATGGCCAGGAGTCCAGCGAAATGATGCCCTTTTTTATCCGTATCAGTTATGACCATCAAAAGCGTGCTTTTCGAGAATCTCCGTATCAAGCTGGTAGTGGGGGCACTGGCGACGCTTTTCTGGTTTGCGGTGGTGACGGAAAATGTTTATGAGCACGAGGTGGATGTCCCCATTACCGTGGTAAATATGCCGGCGGGAAAAACTCTCGCAACCGATCTACCTCGCACGGCGCGGGTCCGTTTTGAGGGGAAAGGCAGGGCATTGCTCGTCGTGCTGTTCAGCCGCGATGCCCGCGTGATACTCGATCTCGCCGAGGTTCGGCGTCGACACGTCTTCAGATTGCAGCGAGATATGGTGCATCTCTCGCGGGGTGGCGCAGAGCTTACACCGCTGCAGATTCTGTCTCCAGACACGGTGTGTGTACGCTTGACCAACCTGATCGCGAAGCCACTTCGTATCGCCGCTGATGTCAAGATTACCACGGTGCCGGGTTACACGCTTGTCCAGCCTTGGCGTCTGGTTCCGGATTCCGTCACAGTTTCCGGACCGGAAGAGGTGATCCGCCGCCTTGATTCCGTAATGACAGAGCACCGGGAGTTTTCCGAGGTTCAACAGAGCATTTCCCAGCGTCTTCGTCTCCAATCTTTTCCGGAATCGTTGCGTGTTCAGCTTTCTGTTGGCACAACGCATTTTTCTGCAGACATCCAGAAATTGATCGAAGTGACTTTGTCTGAAATTCCGGTACAAATGCAAAATGTACCGGGCCATTTGAAAATTACTCCGATCCCTTCGACACTGACGTTGACCCTGGAAGGAGGGGAGCAGCTTTTGCTCAATCTCAAGCGCGAGGATATTGTCGCGTACATCGACTATGCGCGCATTCGGGATTTAGCAGCAGACGGGTACCCCGCATACATTCGCACACCCGCGGGGGTACGCTATCGAGATGTCAAACCCACATTGTTCAAATTGATGACCGAAGTCCGCAATCATGCGTCTGCTCGCCATTGAAACTTCATGCGATGAAACCGCTGCGGCAGTGATGGGCGATGGACAATTACTCGCCAATATCATCGCCACGCAGGAAATTCACCAGCTTTTTGGCGGGGTGGTACCGGAGCTGGCCTCGCGTGCACACCTGCAGCGGATCGTGCCGATCGTGCAAAAGGCGTTGTCACAAGCCCGGATTTCCCAGAAGGAGCTCATGGCTGTGGCAGTCACTTATGGTCCGGGTTTGATTGGTTCCCTATTGGTTGGCCTGAGCTTCGCCAAAGGTCTCGCTTTGCAGCTTGGTGTCCCGTTGCTTGGGATCAATCATCTGGAGGGACATCTTTTCTCCACCAACATCATGCCCGGCGGGCCGATGCCGCCATTTCTTTCTCTCATCATTTCCGGCGGTCACACGATTTTGACGTGTGTGCATGAGTGGGGGAACTATCAAATTCTTGGCCAAACCCAGGATGATGCAGCAGGCGAAGCCTTCGACAAAGTAGCCAAAATTCTCGGGCTGCCATATCCGGGGGGACCAGCCGTGGAAAAACTTGCTGCAACCGGCGACCCCGAGGCAATAGACTTCCCGCGTGCGCGACTAAAAAGTACATTGCGTTCCGAAGCCCAACGCTTCGACTTCAGCTTCAGTGGCTTGAAAACTGCCGTGTTGTATCACGTGCGAAAATTGTCGCCGGAGGCCCTGGAGAGGCAACGCGCCGATATTGCCGCATCTTTTCAGCAGGCGCTCATCAATGCACTCGTTGAGAATGTCGGCCTTGCGCATGAGCACTTTCCCACGGGTGCCGTCGCGCTGGCTGGTGGCGTTGCCTGCAACCGAACCCTGCGACAAGCGTTTGTCCGGCTTGCCGATCAACGCGGCTTCCAGTTGTATTTTCCCGAACCACTTTTTTGCACGGACAATGCGGCGATGATTGCGCGCGCCGCGCAGTTTCACCTTGACCGCGGTCATCGCTCGCCACTTTCACTGGCACCGGAGCCGGGGTTGGTTTTGTCTTGATTGCATGTTTTCGCATTCCAAATCTTTGTGAAAATGACTTTTGATTTGAAATTTTCCACAACCCTCATTTATCCGCTACTCCTTGTTCTGCTGGCGATAATTTTCACTTTGCTCATTTATCGCACCACGACGCCGCCGGTGACGAACTGGGTGCGCCGGGGCTTGGCCATGTTACGCACTGTTTCCCTTGCATTGGCCCTGTTACTGCTTTTCGAACCGGTCTTCACACTCGGCCTGCAGCGCCGGCATAAGCCAACCGTTGCCATTTTGGTGGATCGCTCCGCGAGCATGAGCTTGACAGACTCCTCCATTGCCCGTGCTGATCTGGTGCGGCGAGCGATGACGCAGTCATGGCTAAAAATATTGGAGCAGCGTGCCGAGACCGCCAGCTTCTCGTTCAGCGATAGTCTCCACCGGATGAATTTGGACACCCTGCAGCAAATGAGATTCACCGGCGATGGCAGCGACCTGGGTGGCGCACTGTTGGCTGCAAAAAAGATCTTGGCCGAACGCCCTCTCGCGGCGGCGATCATGTTCACCGATGGCGCACAAAACATGGGCGAAAGCCCGCTGCGTGTTGCTGAACAGTTTGGCGTGCCGATTGTTACCGTAGGCATCGGTTCCGCACAGGGTGCGCGCGATGTGCTGGTGAGTGAGATATTGACCAATGAAATAGCTTATGCCGAAACTCAACTGCCGATTGAAGTGAGCGTATCGAGTATCGGCTATGCCGGCCGGCGTGCCCGCATACGTATTTGTGAAGAAAGCTCTGGTGCCTCCATCACTGACACCACAAGAAAAAAAATAATCTTACATCAACAGGAAATCACCCTGCCGGCCGACAACACACAAGTGACCACCCGTTTCGATATCATTCCGCATAAACTCGGCTTGAACCGTTACCTTGTGCAAATCGACACGCTGGCAGGCGAATTAACCAAAGTGAACAATCAGCGAACGGTTTATGTGCGGGTGTTGAAGAACAAATTGAAGCTGTGGATAATTGCAGGAGCACCGTCTCCGGAGTATGTTTTTCTCAAACGGACTCTGGAGGCAGACAGGAATTTTGAGATTCATGGTTTTGTGCAGCGTCCGAACGGTAATTTTTACGATCTGCCAGTTGCCAGCATGATTGCTGCATTGACTCACTCCGGCCGGCAAGACCTGGAAGAGAATCTCGACGGTATTATCATGATTGATTTTCCCCGCCGTGATTCCGAGCGGAGTTTGCTCGAAGTTTTATCGCAGTATTTAGTCAAAAACAACAAGCCGCTTTTTTTTATTAGTGGCCCCGGCGTCGATCTCGGTGCACTTTGGCAGTTTCGCAGCGTGTTACCTCTGGCCGCAGCGCCGGCGCAGACCGCCGAGCGTTTGGTTTATCTGCAACCGGATTTAGCCGCATTATCCCATGCACTTACCCGCTTTTCCGAAACGCCGGAGGATAATCGCCGTTTGTGGGAAGAACTGCCACCGGTCTTTGGCAATTTGGCGAACCTGCAACCACTCGCTGGCAGTCAAGTGCTGGCATTTATTGACAGTCCCAATTCTCCTGTAAATCAATCGAGGAAAATCGAGGTGTTCCTGGCGCAGAAATCTGCGGAACGGAAGACTGTGGCCATTTTCGTCTACGGCCTTTGGCGCTGGCATCTGCTCATGCAAGGCGTCGGTAAAACGCCGCTGGTTTATGAAACCCTGGTGCGCAATGCCGTGCGCTGGATGGTTGCGACAGAAGATGCCAAATTGGTGCGAATCACCAGTAACAAAGAGATTTATCGGGGAGGTGAATCCATCGAATTGGCGGCGCAAATTTATTATGAAGATTATCGGCCACGCGAAGGCGTGCAAGTGCGCGTGCAGCTTTTCGGCCCACAGTTTTCAGAGGAAGTGATTCTGCAGGATGTGGGTGGCGGTCTCTACCGTGCTACTCTGCAAGTTCTCGGCGGCGGCGAATACCAATTTCAAGGTATCGCTGAACAAAACGGACAAAAAATTGGCGAAGATGGTGGCCGCTTTTCCGTGGAGCCGTTCAGTCTCGAATTTCTCAACACGCGGTTGAACGAAACGTTATTGCGACAAATGGCGCAAGCCAGCGGCGGCTATTACGGCCCTCCCGACAGTTTGGCGAGTTTCGTCACGCGCCTGCCAATGACACCAACCTTGAGTCATGAAACATTGGATTTCGCCCTTTGGGGCCGGGCACCGGTGTTGCTGGTTTTGCTGCTGGTATTGGGAGTGGAGTGGTTCGTCAGAAAGAGACAGGGAATGTTATGAATTTTATCTTGCATCGTGGCAAAAATTTTGCTAAATTATTAAGTTTACAGGTAACTTGAGAAGTTTTGTTGGTTTATGGGAGCGTGTTACCGATCCGCCAGAAGCGGATAATTTTTTGTCAATTCAAAATCGTAAGACCGGCCGTTGGTGTGCCGGTCTCCGAAATTTGGGTATTTTTCAAATAATTAAAAACTGACAGGTTAGCAGCCCGAAGAACTTGGCCTGTCCTATTTTCTATGTTCCAGGAACTCACCAGCCGGTTTGAAAGCATCTTTCGCAAGCTCAAAGGGCATGGCAAGATCACGCCGGAAAATATTGCCGAAACCATGCGGGAAGTGCGGCGAGTTCTCCTGGAAGCGGATGTCAATTTCAAAGTTGCCAAAGATTTCATCACGGCGGTCGAGAAAAAGGCCGTCGGCGCCGAGGTGCTCAAAAGCATCACACCGGGGCAACAGGTTATCAAGATTATTTACGATGAGTTGGTGCTTCTGCTCGGTGGTAGCGATGCACCTTTGCGCGAGGCCAATCTCCCGCCGACCGTGATCATGGTGGTCGGGCTGCAGGGTTCGGGAAAAACCACGTTTTGTGGCAAACTGGCAAAATATCTGAAGTCGCGCAGTCGCCGGCCGATGCTCGTGGCGGCAGACCTCCAGCGGCCGGCGGCAGTCGAGCAATTGCGGGTCGTGGCGGAAGCTGCAGAAGTCGACTTTTTTTCGATTGTCAATTCGACACCACTCGAAGTTTGTCGCGCCTCGATTGGTGTGGCGCGGCAACGAGCGGTGGATACCGTGCTGCTCGATACAGCCGGTCGTTTGCATATCAACGATGAGCTCATGCAGGAGCTGGAGGAAGTCAAGAAAGCGACCAAGCCGCATGAGATTCTTTTCGTTGCCGATGCCATGACCGGACAAGACGCGGTGAATACCGCGCAGGCGTTTCTCCAACGACTGGATTTCACTGGTGTCGTGCTCACCAAGATGGATGGTGATGCGCGTGGTGGAGCGGCGCTCTCCATCAAGGCTGTGACGGGCAAGCCCATTAAGTTCATCGGTGTCGGTGAAAAAGTTGATGCGCTCGAAAAGTTTCAGCCGGAGCGCATGGCCTCCCGCATCTTGGGGATGGGCGACATCGTCACGCTGGTTGAAAAGGCGAGCGAAGCGGTCGACATGCAAAAGGCGGCCGAGTTGGAGAAAAAGTTGCGCCGCGCCGAGTTCACCCTGGAGGACTTTTACGAGCAACTTCAAAGCCTGAAGAAAATGGGGCCGTTGAGTCAATTGCTGAACATGATTCCCGGCCTGGGTGGGCGCCTTCCGCAGGAGGTGGACATCGACGAGCGCGGATTGGTCAGCATCGAGGCAATTATTCTATCGATGACACCGGAAGAACGGCGCCGGCCACATCTCATCAACGGCAGCCGGCGGTTGCGCATCGCCAAAGGCAGCGGCACTTCGGTGCAAGAAGTGAATCGTTTGCTCAAACAGTATGAAATGATGCGAAAAATGTTGAAGCAAGCCGGGCGCAAGGGACGCCGCGGTTTACCATTACCTTTTTAAATTGAATTCAAACACTGAAAGGAGTAATTTTGGCCGTTCACCTTCGTCTTCGCCGAATGGGCAAGAAAAAGCAACCCTTTTATCGCATCGTCGCGATTGACTCACGCGTTGCCCGTGATGGTAAGTATCTCGACAATCTGGGCACCTACAACCCGCGGACGGAACCGCCAGCGGTGCAAATTGACAGTGCGCGAGTTTTTCACTGGCTTTCACATGGTGCCAAACCTTCAGATACGGTGCGCAGCTTGTTGCGCCGACAGGGCATTTTGATGCGCTGGCATTTGCAGAAGCGCGGCATGGATGAGGCGCAGATCGGCGAAGAGATGAAAAAGTGGGAAGCGCTTCAATCTGAGCGACACAAGCGACTGGAGGCGCTGCGCGAACAGAAAAAGCAGCAACGCAAATCCCAAAAAGAAACTCTTGAGACCCCGACAGAGGCCGGGGAGAACACTGCCACGACTGACTCGGCCAGCGAGGCAGTACCAGCCTCTGCTTGACCTCTGCTATCCCGAATCAACCCTGACAAAGAACCTCTGGTTCTTCTCGGGCAATTGGGAGTGGACAGGTGGCAATCGCTATCGCTATTGACTCGCTTTCACCTCGGCGCCGGTGATGGGCAGGTGAGGGGAAGCAGAAAGCGGTGTCCACAGGGGCCGAAAGTTGGCAAAGCAAATTGGTTCTGAACACGTGTCGTCCCGCCATTGGGCTGGCGAAACGCGGAATAATAGACTGGCTCTCCAATCACACAAGGTTGTTGATCGATTGCTCGAACGAGTCCGATTTTGCCAAATTTTCCGGTGCAAGCCTTACGGGCATAGCTGAAAAGGGTAACCCCGAAAGGAGGGTTGAATATGAAAGAATTTATCGAATTCATCATCAAGCATCTGGTTGACAAGCCGAACGAGGTGCAAGTGAACGAGGTCGATGGCGAGCGTACAGTCGTTTATGAGCTTCGCGTTGGGCAAGGCGACATGGGCAAGGTGATTGGCAAGCATGGCAAAACTGCCAAATCCATTCGTACCCTGCTTGCAGCCGCCTCTGCCAAATCCGGCAAACGGGCAGTGCTGGAGATTCTCGAATGAGCCACTGCACCGGTCGATAGAGTCGTCAATTTAACTTCTGCCATGAGGTTGTTCCTTTTGCTTGTATGCGCCGCGCCGCGAAACAACAACTGGTGATGATCGGCGAAATCGTCCGGCCACACGGTTTACGAGGCACTGTGAAGGTGCGTGCGACCACTGAGAATCCGCAGCGATTTTCCCTTCTCCAAAAAGTGCAGTTGCAGCAGAAGGCGAGCACGCTGGGTGAATATGTGATCGAACGTCTGCAGGTCACAAACAAGGACGTGTATCTCAAGTTTCGCGGTGTCAACGATCGCAACCATGCGGAGCAGTTGCTTGGCGCACAGTTAATGATTGCACGCGAACAGTGTTTGCCCCTTGCAAAAAATGAGTATTACCAGTTCGAGATCATTGGTTTGCCGGTTTACACCCTGATGGGCGAGTCCCTCGGTGAAATCGTTGACATCGAAAGTTGTCCCGCCAACGACGTGTGGGTGATTCGCGATGGGAGGCGGGAGAAATTGATTCCGGCGATTCAGTCGATCATTCATGAAGTTGATTTGCAAAATCGACGTGTCATCATCACGCCGATTCCGGGTTTGTTGGAAGATGTGCCTGAATGAAGATTCATATTGTCACGGCATTCCCCAAGTTCTTTGAGAGCCCGCTCGATGAAAGCATGATGAAACGGGCTCGCCAGCGAGAGATCGTGCAAATTCATTTGCATGATCTGCGGGATTATACCACGGACAAGCATCGCAGCGTGGATGATTATCCTTATGGCGGTGGTCCGGGTATGATCATGAAACCGGAGCCGTTTTTCGCCTGCATCGATCACATTCGGGCACAGTACGATCTCTTCGGAGCGCGAGTCATTTTGTTGTCCCCGCAGGGGGAACAATTTACACAAAAGAAAGCCAACGAGTTGGCGCAAGAACCGGCGTTGATTTTCCTTTGTGGCCACTATAAAGGAATCGACGAGCGTGTGCATCTTTATTTGGCCACGGAGGAAATTTCGATCGGTGATTATGTGCTCACCGGCGGCGAGCTGCCGGCGTTGGTGGTGATTGATGCGGTGGTTCGATTGCTGCCCGGAGTGTTGGGGGATTTGGACTCGGCGACTGGCGACTCGTTTCAAACCGGCTTGTTGGATTATCCTCATTATACCCGGCCGGAAGAGTTTCGCGGGTGGCGCGTGCCGGAGGTGCTGCTGTCCGGACATCATGCGAAGATCGCCGAATGGCGACGTGAGCAGGCGGAAGCGCGTACGCGCGCACGCCGTTCGGATCTGCTGGACTCTGAACGGTAATGGAAAATGTTCCATAACCCTTTATCACAGAAAATGTTATTCTAATGAACTTGATCATTGACATGAATACGAGGAGGATTTGACTATGAGCAGACTAGAGGCTTTGACGGCCGCCCAACTACGGACCGATTTGCCCGATTTTAGTCCGGGCGATACGATTGCCGTTCATCACAAGGTGGTGGAAGGCGATAAAGAGCGCACCCAGGTATTTGAGGGCGTGGTCCTGCAGCGGCGCGGCAGCGGGATCAACGAAACATTTACTGTGCGCAAAGTCTCCGACGGTATCGGCGTGGAGCGTGTGTTCCCGTTGCATTCTCCCAACATTGAAAAGATTGATCACCTCCGTAAAGGTAAAGTACGCCGGGCGCGTTTGTTCTATTTGCGCGATTTGAAGGGCAAAGCTGCGCGGATCAGCGAAAAGAGGTGAACTATGCGACAAAATTTGAAAAACCGCTATCGGTCATAAGACTGATAGCGGTTTTTTATTGCCAAGGGAGACGCGTTTGAGCGACAGGTCTTTTTGTCAAGTGCTTTCAGTTTTTCCCAATCATGAGACAAAGCTTGGCCGCTCTGATTCGATGAAATCACGTGATGGCCTCGCCACAATGCTGTGGCATCTCCTTCTTGCCGCATTCCTGCACCCTATGGGCGTAGCCATCCAGCAAACCAATATTTCGACGCCCTCAACCTTTCGCGTTGCGTGGCTTGACCGCAATATTTGGGGACCTCCTGTTCATGGCCGCTCACTTACTGGTGGAATGAACAATCTCACGGATGTCATTCTGTAAAGATTGTGTCCGAGGAATTGCCATGTCCCGCACACGGAACATCCGATCACAGGTGAAAATTGAGACTACTCTCGGAGCATGTCATGCAGGAGGCATCACTACGAGCGTAGCCCTACAGGCGCAGCCTGCGTAGGCAGTCTTTCTGAGCACTATAACCATGCCCCCATGCTGAACAAGTCTTCCTGCGGGCATAGCCCATGGGCGTAGTCCATGGGCTATGCCCGCAGGGAACTACTACAAAAGTTGTTTTCAGAGGAATTAACATCTGCTGCGTTTTCACATCCATCTCGATGAAAATGTAGCGCAGACATCTAGTCTGCATGCAGGCTGGAAGCCTGCGCTACGACATTTTCGTGGTAATCTGAGGCATTACGGCCGATCTGTAATGCCTCGGTTACAGGTTGAGAAAAATGTCATTCTGAAAGAATCTTGTTTCAAACCAGCACTGTGCTTGATCGTAACAAGATGCCTCCGGCATGACAAATTAGTTTTCCACCTATAACTGAGGCCATACGCCGATCTCCATTTTTAAGTTGAATTTATCATCCAAACGATTTATTTTATAGGTAGCTAAAGTATTATACTCAGGTTACCTATAAATGAACTCAATCTTTATCAATCGCACCGAGGAGCTGAATTTTCTGCACAAGAAATTCCGCTCACGACAGCCGGAACTTTTGATCTTTCGTGGCCGTCGGCGTGTAGGTAAAACCTTTCTCTTGAAGGAGTTTTCACGACAAGTGAACGGCCTTTATCTTTTAGCCACAGTCACTTCCGTGCAGGATCAGCTTCAGAGCTTCTCTCGAATCATCAGCAGTTATTTCGCCGATCCGCTTTTGACCATGCGTCCATTTGCCACTTGGGAAGAGCTGTTTTTGTATCTTAATCAGCACATTAAAAAGCGTACCGCCGTGATCATTGATGAATATCCCTATCTTTTGGAAGCCCAACCGGGACTGGGTACGATCCTGCAAAAGTATTGGGATGAATACTTTGGCGCCAATAACAACGTTCTCATGGTGTTGAACGGCTCGGCGCTCTCGATGATGGAAAAGGAAACACTGAATGGCAAAGCTCCGCTTTACGGCAGGCGCACCGGACAATGGCTCGTCAGCCCGTTTGATCCGATCGAGAACAACAAGTTTTTTGTCAACAATTCATTGACTCGCTACTTTCGGCAAGTTTATCGCGCGGATTTGTGAAAGAATTATTCGCCAGCTTTTGCAAAAAAATTTTTTTGCACTGAACTGTCAATTTGATCGTATCGGGCGCCATTGGGATAGCCAGACCGAAATCGATGTTTTCGCCTACACGCAGGCTGGCGATACCGTGATCGGTGAAATCAAATGGACCGCCTCGCCGGTCAATGAGGAAGTCGTGCATGCATTGGATAAAAAAATCTTGCACCTTGGTTCATTGCCAAAAGGTGCGATACAAAAATTGATTATTTCCAAATCCGGCTTTGTGAGGGGACTGGCGAAGAAACGTGCGGATGTCATTCTGATCGATCTGGGGAAATTCAAAGTGTAGATAACGACCCTATTAAAGTGCTGCTCTTCTCTTCTTCTGGGCTGCCATTCTTTTTGTCCTTGATCATTCGACCAACTTGAACGGCAACTTCGACCACGCCCGGTGCTTGTTCTGCAAATCCGTCACCACAACTTCCAATTCCAAATCGCTGCTGCGAAATTCTCCCAAATCCAACTGCACGTGTTCAACCTGAGTAGGGCTGCGACCCTGGCGGCTCGTGCTGAGTGTGACGCTGTGTTTCTTTCCCCCGGCAGCGCCGAAAACACTGAAAAGCTTTTTGAAAAACCCCCTCCCGCGCTCCGGCACAGAGACACGGTAATCAACTTGATAGTTGGTTTCTCCGGCGCGGTCAACAGAAAGATTATAAACTTCAAAATAAACAAAAATCGGCTTGGCTTTGTTAACCATCAGATTGGGCAGTGGCATCACGAAATAGCCGTTCTTGACGAAACGCGATTCCCCCCTGGCCTCGCGAATTTCCGTGGACAACTGAATATCACTCAGACTCAAACTTTTTTCCGGAAACGAAATAGTCTCGAGATCGTAGCGCAGGCTTCCGACTTGCCCTCCTTCCGGATTTTTCAAGCGAAAGAAAAGGTGATATTTTGCCGGCTGCAATAGAAAGTTGGCCTGACTCACAAATTCACCACTGTCGGTTGGGGCTGAATCTGGCAGTAAACAACTTTCCTGAATGGAATCAGCGGCAACAAGCTCGTATTCTTCATTTAGAATGGCAATTTCGCCGCGCAAATTGGCTTGATTTTCCTTTCCCACGCGTTTGAATTTCAGGTCGCGATAAAGGCCGCCGTAATAAATCTCTGCGCGGGTTTTGCCTGGGTCATCCTGAAAGCGGGAAAAGCTCAATGCCATCGGCAGCGACTTTGCTTTGTAATCTTCATCGAACACAACTGCCGGTGCAATCGAATCCACGTGTGCGGCATGCTTCTTATCCTCGTTGGTGAAATGCAGCGCCGAGTAATTGGCGGCTTCCGAATAATCTATGCGATGGGATCGTGTGGCGGTTTCCGAGGCAGTCAATAAATTGCTGATTTCGTAAAGGCGCCGGCGAAAATTTTCGTGGGAGGGCGCCAGATCACGGTAGATTTGATCCCGCAGGAGCATCACGGTTTCGCCGGCATTTTCGCGATTAAAAAAGGTGCGCCGGCCGCGGTAAAAGCTTCCCAAAACAGACTCCGGTCCATCCGCCAGCGTATAGTGCTGCCGGCCCTCTTTCAGAATGAATGTGAAGTACAGATCAGGATGAATGGGATTGTAGAACCAGACCTCATTGGGATAGATCGCCCAGCCGACATCTCCCATTGTGCCGCTGTGATCCGGATGCACCCGCCAGGGCCGGCCGTAGCGCACATAGATGTCGCCCCGGTCATCATACCCGCGCGGCGAGAACGGATCGCCAAACCTTTTGCGGGCTTCGGCACTGCGCTGGAAAAAAATCGGCAGCGCCTCATTGGCTGGTGTCGTCGGGTAAGGATCTTCACGCCGGAAAAAACGCAGCAGCCGCAAGCCAGGATTCCCACCGGATTGGGAAAATTCTTTTTTTACGTCCGCAGGCTTCGGCTCTTTCAGCAGAAAGGCAATTTCGTGATAAAAGCGCTGCCAAAGGTCGGGCTGATGTTCCGGATGTGAATTCTTGAAAACTCCATATACCAGCTCGGTGATTTCGTTCTCTTTGCCTTCGACATGATGTTCTGCGTATAATCGCGCCAAATCGTAATCGAGATACCAATCATTCAAATCCGCCGTTTGCAAGCTGTCCCGGCCTTGCTTCAGCACATGCAACGCTTCCGTGTATTTCTCTTGTCGTTCGAGAGTCAAACCGAGTCGATGCCAGACCGAGCGTCCGGATGATTCTTGATAGCGGCTATTGAGGGCGAGTACTTGGCGAAGGAGTGTTTCGGCAGCTTTGTAATCTTTTTTCTTCAGGGCTTGCAGCGCGGCGTTGTAAAGTGCAGTGGGAGTTTGCTCATCCTGAATAATTGCCATGGGCGAAAATGCTCCAACTGGGTTAGTCATTCCGGTCCCGGGCATAGCAGGCACGAGCGCGCCAAGCAAAAGCATTACGGTCGAGATAGTCAATGTCTCTCTCATCATAAGAAGACGTCTTGTTTTGAAGAAACCTGTAAAAGAACTTCCGGCATGTTTGGATCGATGCCAGCGTAAATCGATTGGAAGTGAGAAAATACAGACGTCGAAGTTTTGGCAGGAGTTTTGGTCTCGATCCACCTCTCGCTTACTGAGGCGAGGAAAGCCAGATGAATTTGTGTAACGTCAGAATTTGATGCCTTCTTTTGCTTGTATTTTCAATCTAGTAAGAATTGAAACAATACGCAAATGTCATATTTTTTATATCAAGGCAATTTCTGAAACCCTGCTAGGAAAAAATGTCTGTCAAAAGCGAGAGCATTTCGGATCCCCAGTCGGTCCATTAACACAAATGAAATGCGATCAGTCAATGAGTAAGTCTTGTCTTCATGTTGCTCAAAATATCGCCAACCCTCATGGAACAAAGCCTCATCGACATGAACAAACTGAACGGAAGGGCTGCCCATTACTCGATTACCAACCTCGATAGCCTTCGCATGTTGGTTTCTGCCATTGAAAAAGGTGACGACCTCATCAAGAACATAGGATGTTGTAACCAATCGCGTCAGCGAAGAGAATAGGCTTTGCCAGTACTTGAGCGCATCTTGATGATGTTGGTCATCGGCAGCCTCCAGCGCGATGATATATCCAGTGTCAAGGAACGCGAATGTCATTAGGTTGTTCCATAAAGATACTTATAAACAAACCCAACGACTTCTTTGAATGCTGCTCTTTTAAGTTTAACACAAAAAATATATACGACGCAAGCTCTTTTTCATGACAAAAACGCAAAAGGCTCACTCCCTCCTCAGCAGGGTGGGCCTTTTGCTCACAACAACGCGAGTTACTGCAGTTTTGCAACCGCTACTGCGAAAGTGTATCCGTACTCATCAAAGCCAATCCGAAAAGGGGAACTGACCGGCCGGTCTCGCACAAACGCCTCAACAATTTTCAAAAGTTTATTTATAAATAACACACGCCCGGCCGGTCAGCATTGCCATTGCCGGATTTATGGACAAGCGTTCGGATCGTTCGCATTACGCAGCGGTTGCGCCGCCGGTGCAGGAATGTTCGGGTTGGCGTTGCGCTCATCGTCGCTGTAATACAAACGTCCGGGAATCTGCTTGCCGGTGTACGGGATCAGCTTCGGGAAGCAGTTGCGCTTGTAGTCGTGCCAGACCTCGAGCTGCAAGAACAGGCTGATGTATCTCTCGGTGAGAATCTCATCCAACAGCGCCTGCCCGGCGAGACCGGTCAACGGCGGGTAGGTGATGTTCCATTTGGACGCCACGGCCGCGCGCACGTTGTTGAGATTGTTTAATGCCTCAGCTTGATTGTTCAGCTTGTAATTGCATTCCGCCTTGATCAGCTCATTCTCTTCATACGTAATGAGGGGGAAAGGCGAGCCTGCAGACCGGAACGCGTCACCCAGCTCCGAGGCGGCCGGGTTCGGTTCAGCAATCGCAGCGCCGGTGATCTGGCCATTCTTGTCCGGGTTGTAGTAGATGGTCAGGCGCGGATCGTTACGCGCTTTGAGTAAATCGACCATAAACTTGCCGGCACGGCAATAAGAGTCGCGCTGGAGATAGAACTGGTGCCACATGTTCCACTCGCTCGCCACGGCCGCATTATGCACGGAATACATGTTATTGGCTATCGAGGAAATACCTTGATTCGCCTCGGCCAGCGCCTTCTGGTAATTTCCAGGATCAACCTCAGTCCAGTGCATGTAGAAACGCGCCTTCAGCGTATGCGCTGCGGCAATCATTTTTTGCACGTTGCCCTTGTAGCTCAGATCGACGTTGCCGGGGCTGCGGCCGGTGCCGCTGCCCATGTCCGCGATCGCCTCATCCAGGAGTTTCTGGATGGCGTTGTAAACATCTTGTTGCTTGTCCAGTTTTGGTGTGGCGACATCGCTGACCGCCTCGGAATAGGGGATGTCACCCCAGATGCTGGCGCAAGTGCCAATGAACCAGGCTTCGTAGAACTTGCCGTATCCGGCATAAATCCGGTTACCCACATCCAGGGATTGCTTTATGATCTGGCGAATGTCAATCAGACCACCGCCAGTATACCAGTTGTCCATCTCATCATCAAAGTCATCCTCGGTGAAGACGTACTTGTCAAGCTCGAGGAACTGCCGATCGGTGCCGGCCATCTGTTGCGTCCAGAGAGCGGCGGTGCGGGACAATTGCCCGGTGTGCTGCCGGTAGCCATTGACCTGCACGCCCATAAAGAGCTGATCAACAGTTACCGAGGTGGGGTTGTTCGGATCGACATCATGGCCCTCCAGAAAGTCGCTCCTTATCGGGCTGTCACACCCGGTCAAGCTGAACAACAGCAGCATTCCGACGACAAGCACGGGGATGACAAATACAAATATATTCAATCGTTTTTGCATTGCTGATTTCTCCCAAACTAAGTTAAGGAACTTGCTGCCTTCCGGAAAAGGATTAAATTCCTGCTCAACCATATTCTACCGTGAATCCCAAACGAGACCATGATCACGCCATGGATGGGCAGAAGGGTTCGTTTAATATCGCGGTCAGATTAGTAGTTGAGCCGCAGCGTCACGACGTAGGAACGGAAGTTCGGGTTGTTGAAATAGTCCAGACCGCGTCCCGAGCCAGTACCGGCCAGGTTGGTTTCCGGATCAATACCGGTATAGTCGGTCCAGGTCTTCAGATTACGCCCGCTCAGGCGCACATCGATGTCGCTCAATCCGAGCCAGTTTACAAATCCGCCGCTGAAGGTATAGGAGACCGCAATCTCACGCAGTTTCACATAACCAGCATCTTCGATGAATTGGGAGGAGGGGCCATTGAAGCCGCTGCCGCCAGCGGTGAACCAGTTCTGGGCGATCAAAACTTTTTTGCCGGCGCCTGGCCCGGCGACCTTTTCGTTCTTGAAGTAAGTCTTACCGAAGATGAGCGAATCGCCACGGATTTCCGTGTCCTTGTGCGTACCAAAGTGATAGAGAGCGCCTTTGGTACCGTTCCACATGTCGCCGCCATGCTTGATATCGATCAAAGCCGAAAGTTTCAGCTTCTTGTTGAACAACGAAATGGTATTGCGGATGGAGCCGGTCCAATCCGGATTGGGATCGCCTTGGATGCGAAGCTCAGGGTCGGTGACCGGGAAACCATTTTCAGCAATATAAAGCGCACCTTTGGGCGCATTGGGATAGAGTTGATCAATGTTTTTCCCGCCAACGGTGCTGCCGCGGCCAAAGCGAATGAAATCCGTGCCGCGAATCACGCTATATGGATACCCTTCATAAGCAAAGGTTGCCGTACCCACAAAGCCCCAGAGGCCATAAAAGTTTGCGCCGGCCAGATCCGTGACCATGTTCTTATTTTTCGCCCACAGCAGTTGCGCCTCCCACTCCAAGTTGCGCTGGCGAATCGGGAACAACTGCATGGAGACTTCCAGACCTTCGTTGTGGAATTTGGCCGCGTTGCGCAATTGCGAGCTATAACCGGTCGAGGCCGGTAGCGGCAAGCCGATAATGGCATCGACCGTGCGTTGGTCGTAATAGGTCGTGTTCAAGAAGATGCGCGAATCCCAGAATGCCAACTCCAGTCCGGTCTCGAACTCCTTGGTCCGCTCCGGTTTGATTTTGTCTTGTCCTTTGGCTCCACCTCTCACATAGCCGCCAAAGCCAGCATAGGTCGTGTTCAAATACGGACCCCAGCCTTCGCCCAAGCTGCCGGTAGCAAAGACCGAAACCATCGAATAGGCGCCCGGCTGAACACCGGCTTCGCCGTAGGCAAGACGCAATTTGCCAAAGTCCAGGTACGGAACTTTTCCGCTAAACATACCAAATTTGGTGAATTCCCAGGCAGCGCTGGCCTTGGGATACCAGTGCCGGCGTTCACTCGTGCCAAACGTTGACGAACCGTCATTGCGGAGAGTCGCGTTCAGGTAGAGTTGATCGTAGAGGTCGACCGTCAGTTGGCCGAAGTAGTTTTGATCATGCACAACGGATTCGTATTCGTCGGGGTCATAGGAGATGGTCCCATCAAGCTGATTGAATCCGTCCACCGTGATCTGGTCACCAATCACACCGTAATAGGTGTATTCCCGGCGAGCCATTTCTTGGCCCAGCGTGAACGTGTACGCGATATCCGGGTTGAGTTGACGGGAAATCCGTCCCGTAAGACTATAGTAAGTCTCTTGATTGAGAATATCCTCACGGGTGACCCGGCCTGCCGGCGAATCGGAGTTACCCAGTGGCCACACCGTGCGCCGCTTGTCGGCCCAGTAATCGGTGCCAACCGACAGGCGGAAGTTCAACCACGACAACGGATCATAATCCGCCTCGATATTGCCCATGACGCGATCGACATTGGAATAGGCGGTGTGATTGTTCAATACGAAGAACGGATTGTCATAGCCGCGGGTGCCGGCCAAAGCGGTCGGGTTTTGTACCCGGTAAGACCGGTGCCAGCCCTCTGCTGTCAAATACTTGGAGTTATCAAAATTTGGCGGGGTACGCATCGCGCCCAGCATCAAACCGGAGACGTTGGAACCCATCTGAATGCGATCTTGTTGCGAATTGACATAAGCAATGTTGCCTTTGGCCACCAGATTGTTGAGAATGCGTTGAGTCGCATTCAGGCGGACGTTGTTTTTGACATAGTCCTTGTCACCAATGGTGATGCCATTCTGATTCAGCCGTCCGGTGGAAAGGAAAAACGTCGTGTTCTGATTTCCGCCCGAGAGCGTCAAGGTATTCTCGAAAATATGCCCGGTTTCGAAGATTTCATCAAAGTGATCAAAAACCGGAGTACCAGGCGCAAGCTCCGGGCCCCAGGAGAATGGGCTGGTGGTACTGGCAGCGCCACCGACACCCTGGCCAAAGCGCTTCTGCAAGGGGATCCTCTTGTTGAGCTCATCAAATGAATACGAAATCTTGTAGGAAGCATTCACCTTTCCGGCCTGGCCGCGCTTGGTGGTAATCAACACCACGCCATTGGCTGCCCGCGAGCCATAAACTGCCGAAGAGGCCGCGCCCTTCAAAATATCAATCGAGGCAATGTCCTCCGGATTGATATCGATGGCCCGGTTTTGCGCACCGCCGATGCCACCAACGGTGTTGCCAATCGTGGCGTTACTGATCGGGATGCCGTCAACCACGATCAAAGGTTGCGTGCCGCCGGTCAGCGAGTGTGCGCCGCGGATGCGAATGTACGAGCTGGCTCCAGGGTCACCGCTGGAAGCCGTGACTTCGACATTGGGCGCTTTCGCTGCCAAGGCTTCGATGACGTTCACCTCGTTGGCTTGGGTGACGAGTTGAGGTTCAACCTTGTTGATCGTCACTCCCAGCTTGTACTTCTCCGTCGTTTCACCCATGCCCGTAACGACGATCTCGCCCATGTTCAGGATGTCTTCTTCCAATGCAAAGTTTTGGGTAATCGTCCCGGGCGAGAGCGTAATTCTCACGGATTTGGCCCGATAGCCGATATACCGCGCCGTGAGGTTCGCCAGTTGTCCTCTGGCTTTGTCGGCCGGTACCAGGAAAGTGTAGTTCCCCTCGACATCAGTGGCGGAGCCGAGGTCGAATCCGACAAGAATGACGTTGGCTCCGGGTAGAGGAGAGCCAGCCTCGTCTGTTACTTTGCCGTTGATCGTGATGCCTTGAGCAAATAGCCAGCCTGGCAGCATCAAAACAACGGCATAAATAAAGGCTCTGAAGAGAAACTTACTCATCATGTAACCTCCTCCTGCATGAGTTAAAAGTTGACCACCTGGCGCGGTAAAAGGTCTCCGGCCAGGTTGGAACAATTAATAAATAGAATAAAAAAATCATCGCGGTCTCAAGTGCACACCAGATAATCTCGCACTTGAACTTCCGCTTTAAAAATGGTTTGAACAGCCAAGAAATAATTGACAGATCCTATAGACAACTCGCGAAATAGATCCTATGTCAAATATCTTGACACGCGCAGAGAGAGAGTTGACTCATTCAGATTTTGGGAAGGAAAAGTGACCTATATTAAAAGCCCTAATATCAACTGCAAACTTTTTGCCAGCAGACCTTACTCAGCCACAAAGAACATATAAGTAGATGTTTTCATGAATATTAAGACAAGTGCGAATTATTGGAAAAGACGTTTCCAAATAGTAAAAATATGCAAAATTCTGCACCAAAAATAACAAGGTTTTGCATAGGGTGAATGAGCAAGAATTAGGTACTCTACATACTTCTTCGAGCTCACGTGCAATATTTATTTTACAACTACATTTTGCATTTTCACATAAACTGGCAGGGGGGATGACTGTGCTGCGTTTCTACCCCCATGAGTGAGGGCATTACAAAAAGCAGTATCGCCTCAGTGACGGGGGAGTAGCGTAAGCATCTTGCTTGCAGTCAGGATGACTGCGCTACATTTCCCCCTGTGAGTGAGGCATTACAAAAAGCAGCAGATTTCGCTTGAACTTTATCTCTGTGAATGCGAAATTATGAGTGGCGGGTTGTTCGATTGAATGCCGGCCTGTAATCCGTATTGAGCGGCCGAGCCGCAGCTCAGCAACCTGATCATCGGCAAGATAAACCGCCCGAGCTTCGCCGGCTTTTATAGGCATGTTTGCTTTAGGAGAAATCAATGAATATTCTTGTGCTCAACTGCGGCAGTTCTTCGCTCAAGTTTCAAATCATCGAAACCGATCTGGATTTGATCGAGAAGAATGCCGACCGGCAATTGGCCAAAGGCGTGATCGAGCGCATCGGCAGCGAGGCGCTGATCACCTTGCAATCCGTCGGAAGACCCGTGATTAAACAAGCGACGGCGCTGCGTGATCACCGTGCGGCACTGGATTACGCGGTGCGCTGGATTATTTCACCGGAAGCGAAAATCACCGGTATTCAATCGTTGGCGGACATTCACGCCATCGGCCACCGGGTCGTGCATGGCGCCGAGAAGTTCACCATGTCCGTACTCATCAATGATGAGGTAATTGAGGGCATCGAAGATTGTCTCGATTTGGCGCCTTTGCATAATCCGGCCAATCTCAAGGGCATTCACGCGGCGCGCGCGCTTTTTGGCCATGGTATTCCGCAAGTGGCGGTGTTCGATACCGCATTTCACTCCACCATGCCGGAGGTCTCGTATCTGTATGCAATTCCCTATCAGCTTTATCGCCGGCACAAAATCCGGCGCTACGGCTTTCATGGCACTTCGCATCGTTATGTGGCGTATCGCTATCGCCAGCTGGTGGGCAAGTCCCGGGAAGACATCAATGTTATCACGCTGCATCTGGGCAACGGCTGCTCGGCCTGCGCGATCAAAAATGGCGAATCCATTGACACTTCAATGGGTATGACGCCGCTGGCAGGCTTGGTGATGGGAACCCGCTGCGGCGATCTCGATCCCTCGGTGTTGGAATTCCTCTCTCACAAGGAAGGCATGTCATTTTCAGAAATTGACACACTGCTGAACAAACAATCCGGCTTGCTTGGCATCTCCGGTTTGACCAATGACATGCGCGATTTGTTGGATGAAGAACGCGAGCATCAGGATCGTCGCGCCAAACTGGCGATCGACATTTTCTGCCAGCGTGTGAAAAAATATATCGGTGCCTATCTGGCGGAGATGGGCGGCGCCGAGGCGATCATCTTCACCGGTGGCATCGGCGAAAATTCTCCGCTGATCCGCCAGCGGATCTGCAATGGTTTGGAATGGCTGGGCATCGAAATGTATGATTCGCGCAATGTGGAAATAGTTGGTGGCAAGGAAGGGGAGATCAGCAAATCAGGCAGTCGCGTCAAGATTTTTGTGATTCCGACCAATGAAGAGTTGTTGATTGCACGCGATACAGTGCGTTGTGTCAAAAATGTGCCCCGGCGCTGGTAATTTGTCGCTTGGATTGCCGGTTCGCCCGTTATCCAGCTGACCGGGTAACGGGCGAAAGCATCAAGATATGACGACAATTCATGGACCTCGTTGGGAAGTTCCCTACTGTTTGATTCCCACCTGCGAAAGCATAAACGCATAATCAAAAGCAATTTCTCGTAGTCGATCATAGCGTCCCGAGGCGCCGCCATGTCCTGCGCCCATGTTGGTCACCAAAAACAGCGGATTCTTGTCGGTTTTCAAGCTGCGCATTTTGGCAACATATTTCGCCGGCTCCCAGTACATCACCTGGCTGTCGTTGAACGAGGTTTTGACCAATATCGCCGGATAAGCTTTTGGCGCCAGATTGGTATAAGGGCAATATTTCTTGAGGTAATCGTATTCTTCCTTTTTGTTCGGATTGCCCCACTCTTCGTACTCGGTAACGGTGAGCGGAAGCGAGGCGTCGAGCATGGTGTTGATTACGTCGACAAATGGCACGTGCGAAACGACCGCCTTGAAAAGATCCGGCCGCAGATTGGTCACCGCGCCCATCAGCAGGCCGCCGGCACTGCCGCCTTCGATGATCAGACGATCTTTGGCTGTATATTTTTGGTTGATCAGATGCTCCGCGACTGCAATAAAGTCGGTGAACGTGTTCATCTTCTGTCTCATGCGGCCTTGATCATGCCACATTTTGCCCATTTCGCCGCCACCGCGAACGTGCGCGATCGCAAAGACAAAACCACGGTCGAGAAGACTCAGCCGGTTGGAGGAGAAGTATATGGAGGAGGGTGCGCCGTATGAGCCGTAACCGGTGAGGAGCATTGGCGCACAACCGTCGCGCTTGAAGCCTTTTTTGTAGACCAGCGAGATCGGAATACTGGCACCGTCTTTGGCGGTGGCATGGAGACGTTCGGAAGCATATTGACTCGGATCGTAACCGCCGAGCACTTCTGTTTGCTTGAGCAGCGTACTTTCGCGCGTGTCCATGTCATAGTCGAAAATTGAGCTGGGTGTCACAAATGATTGGTAACTGTATCTGAGCTTGTTGGTATCCCACTCCCGATTGGTCGAGAGGAACACCGAGTAGACCGGTTCAGGGAACGCGATCGCGTGCGTCACGCCGGTGCGGAGGTCGGTGATGCGAATCTCCGGCAAGCCATTCTTGCGCTCAGAGAGCACATAGTGATTGGCAAAAAAGTCGATCCCCTCGAGCATGACCTCCGTGCGATGCGGAACAATTTCCTGCCAATTTCCCTTGCGCGGATCGCTGATCGGCGCTGAGACCAGCCGAAAATTGCGGCCGGTATCATTGACACGGAGGTAAAACAGCTTGCCGTGATGATCGACCTCATACTCGCGGTTGTGTTCGCGCGGCGCGATGATTTTCCACTCCCGGGTTGGCCGGTCAGCGGGAAGATAGTGCACTTCCGAGGTGGTGAGGCTGTTGATAAACATGAAAATGTAGGCTTTGCTCCTGGAACGGGCGAGGTAGAACCGGAACAGCTCGTCTTTCTCCTCGTAGATCAATTCATCAGTAGTGGCACCAAGCTTGTGGCGATAGAGACGATAAGGCCGCTTGGCGTGATCTTCGACCGTATAAAACAGCGTCTTGTTGTCAGCCGCCCATGCGACGGAAACCGTCTTGTCGATTTTCTCGGCCAGAAGCTGTCCGGTGCGGAGATCTTTGATATACAAAGTGTATTGACGAAAGCCGGTGGAGTCAAGAGAATAAGCGAGCAGGTTGCCATCATCGCTCAGGGCATACGCCCCCAGCCCGATGAACTTGTGTCCCCTTGCCAGCTCATTGAGATCGATGGTGATTTGCTCTGGTGCGTCGAGCGCGCCTTTTTTGCGGCAATAAATCGGATATTGTTTGCCCTTTTCGGTGCGGGAGTAGTAGAAGTATTCGCCTTCACGGTAGGGAACGGAGAGGTCGGTTTCTTTGATCCGACTGAGCATCTCCTGATAAAGCTTCTCCTGCAGCGGCCTGGTCGAAGCCAGCATCTGTTCGGCATAGGCGTTTTCAGCCAGCAGATACTCGGCAACTTTCGGATTCGTTTTCTCCTTCAGCCAGTAATAATTATCCACGCGACGATCGCCGTGAAGGGTATCGATCTTGGGATGCTTTTCCGCGCTGGGCGGTGTGATCTGGGCAACCGCCGGTGCCGCTGGAATGAGTGCAAACAAAAAGCAGATCAGCAGCGTGCTGCCATAAACGGCAAAGAGCGTTCGTGCCTTCCCGGATGTGCTCATGTTGGTAACCTCCGTGAATTCAAATTGCACTTTGGACATTTTTCAGTTGTCAGCTCATACCATGGTTTCAATTTGTCGAACATGGCTGCATTTTGTCAAGGGATTTTTTGATTTTGCAGAAAAAATTCTCTTGCGCCGCAGGTTTAACGTCAGTAAATTTCAACACATCGTTGTTTTGATGCCTGGCACTGCCTATCCTGTCAAACTGAGGAGACGAACGTGAAAAAGATCATTGTAGGCTTCCTGGTAATTGCGGGGTTATCCGGAGCCTGCTTGCCATGCTTTGCTCAAGATGCCAGACTGGAAATTGCGGTCATACCCAAGGGTACAACGCACCTTTTCTGGAAATCCGTTGAAGCTGGCGCGCGGCTGGCCGGCAAGGATTTGGGTGTTGAGATCATTTGGAAGGGACCGTTGAAGGAAAATGATCGCGCCCAACAGATCGCCATCGTCGAGCAATTTGTCACCGAAGGCGTATCGGGGATTGTGCTGGCGCCACTGGACGACACTGCGCTCAAACGACCGGTCAGCGCCGCCGCCCAGAAAAAAATTCCCGTGGTGATATTCGACAGCGGTTTGAAGGGCGAACCGGGGAAAGATTTCATCAGTTACGTCGCAACCAACAATAAAATGGGCGGGAGCATCGCCGGTGAGCATCTTGCCAAACTGCTTGCTGGCAAGGGCAAAGTCGTTTTATTACGTTACCAGGTTGGCTCAGCCAGCACCACCGAACGCGAAGCAGGATTTCTCGAAACCCTCCGCAGGAACCAAGAAATGCAAGTGATCGTGGACAATCGCTACGGAGGCGCGACTGCGGGTGAAGCCAAAACCGCCAGTATGAATCTGTTGGACAAGATCAAGGAAGCCGATGGTATTTTTTGCCCCAACGAATCCACGACTTTCGGCATGTTGTTGGCGCTGCGGCAAACCAAGCTCGCAGGCAAAATCAGATTTGTTGGTTTTGACACTTCGCCGCCACTCATCGAAGCGTTGCAGAAGGGTGAGATCGACGCATTGGTGGCACAAAACCCAACCCGCATGGGTTATGAAGGCGTGAAGACCCTCGTCGACCATCTTCGTGGCAAACAGGTTCCGACTGTCGTAGATACCGGCGTGCGACTCATCACGCGCGAGAATCTCAACGATCCTGAAATCAAAAAACTGCTGGGCAGTCTGTAACGTGAATTTTCAGAAGTCGATCTGCGCCGAAGTATGGTTATCCAATCAAATCCGTGTGTCTGTGTCGTGAAATTTTCCTGTCCGGGTACGACACGTCCGGGGCATGTAATTTTCATACTGCATTCACGGGAGTGAAATGATGGCACCTTCGCCGCCACGCCTGCAAATGCAGGGAATTCGCAAACGTTTCGGTGCGACCATTGCGTTGAGCGGGGTGGATTTGGCGGTTGCGGCCGGGCAGGTGCACGCGTTGGTTGGTGAAAACGGCGCCGGCAAGAGCACGCTGATGAAAGTGCTTTCCGGGGCGCATCAACCTGACTCCGGTCAGATGTGGCTCGACGGCCAGCTCTATCGCCCGCGCCACCCGCACGATGCCCGGCTCGCGGGCGTGGCGATGATCTATCAAGAACTCTCGCTCGCACCCCACTTGTCGGTTGCCGAGAACATCATGCTCGGCATGGAACCGGTCAAATTCGGGTGGGTTCGTCGCGCCGAAATGCGACAGCGGGCATTGGCAGCGCTGGCGCAACTCGGTCGTACCGACATCCATCCGGAAACTTGCGTCAATCAGCTTCCCCTGGCCGCACGGCAACTGGTTGAAATTGCCCGGGCGGTCGCCATCGGTTGTCGCGTGCTCGTCCTCGATGAGCCGACCAGTAGTTTGTCCACCGAAGATATTCAACGACTCTTCGCATTGGTGCGCCGTCTCAAACAGCAAAATCACGCCATTATTTATATCTCACACGTTCTGGAAGAAGTAAAGGAAATCTCCGATCGCTTTACGGTTCTGCGCGATGGCAAAAGTGTTGGCGAGGGCGAGACCGCCTCCGTGCCGACAAAAGAAATTATTTCCCTGATGGTCGGCCGCGAAGTGACAGACCTTTATCCTCGCTCACCCCGCACGCCTGGCGAGGCCGTGCTGGCGATCAGCGATTTGGCAGGCATCTCCAAACCCACTTCGGCCTCACTGGTACTCCATCGCGGCGAAGTGCTCGGCATTGCGGGACTGGTGGGCGCAGGACGGACCGAGTTTCTCCGTGCGGTCTTTGGACTCGATCCTGTTCGCCGAGGCGAGATTAAATTGGGAGTTTATGTCGGGCCATCTTCACCCTCTCGACGTTGGAGGCAGGGAATGGGCATGGTCAGCGAAGATCGCAAGGCCGAAGGACTGGCGCTGTCATTGTCCGTTGCCGATAATGTGACGCTGTCGCGATTGACTGGATTCGGCCCTGCAGGTTTGGTCATGCCGAAACGCCAGCAGCTTGCGGCGAACAATTGGATTGAACGTTTGCAGATCAAATGCCGCAGTTCGCGCCAGGCCGTGGCCAGCTTGTCCGGCGGCAATCAACAAAAGGTTGCCCTCGCCCGTTTGCTGCAACATGACGTGGAGGTGTTGCTGCTCGATGAGCCGACGCGCGGAATTGATGTCGGCTCAAAGGCGGAGATCTATCGGGTGATCAACGAGCTGGCAACCCGCGGCAAAGCGGTGCTCATGGTCAGCAGCTATCTGCCCGAGCTGCTGGGCGTGTGTGATCGCGTGGCAGTCATGTGCCGTGGTCGCTTGCATCCTGCCCGGCGTGTCGAAGAAATTGACGAACATCAAATCATGCAAGAGGCAACCGGCTACGCCCGTAAGGAGCATCATGAGTGACTGGCTGAGAAAACTCGGGCCGCTGTTGGGATTGATATTGGTTTTCATGCTCTTTGCGATGCTGCGGCCCAAAACCTTTCCAACGGCGGACAATTTACAGATTATGATGCTGCAAACCGCGGTGGTTGGCACTGCCGCGCTCGGCATGACCATGGTGATCATCAGCGGTGGCATTGATTTGTCGGTCGGTTCGGCCATCGCGCTCAGCGTCGTGGTCATCGGCGTGCTGCTCGGCGAAGGCGCTTCGCCCCTGATGGCGGCGTTGGGCGGCGTGATGATGGGCGCACTGTGCGGCACCATCATCGGCCTGCTCATCACACAACTGAAGCTCACGCCCTTCATTGCGACGCTCGGCATGTTGGGAATACTACGCGGCGTGGCAAAAGGCCTGGTCAACGACACACCGGTTTATCCGCCGACTACCTGGTTGAACTCATTGCTCACGAAACTGGCAGATGGGCAACAATGGCTGCTCGTGCCGCCCGGTGTGTGGATGATGTTGATTTTGGCGTTGTTGGTGGCTGGCGTCTTGCGATATACCCAGCTCGGACGGCACTTTTTCGCCATCGGTTCCAATGAGCAGACCGCGCGACTTTGTGGCGTGCCGGTGGAACGAACAAAAACGATTGTGTATATGCTCGGTTCGGCGTTTGCAGCGCTCGCGGGTGTGCTGCAATTTTCTTATTTGACCATCGGTGACCCGACCACTGCCGAGGGAAAGGAGCTGGACATCATTGCGGCTGTGGTGATTGGCGGTGGCAGCTTATCCGGGGGAGAAGGCTCGGTGCTGGGCAGCTTGGTCGGCGCACTCATTATGACCGTGATCGACAACGGTTGCACCAAGCTGGAGTTGCCCAACTGGGTGCAACAAATCGTCACCGGTTACATCATTGTGACGGCCGTGGCATTGGATCGCTTGCGGCATCGCCGAGAGGGCTAGGCAATGGTGGCCAGAGGTCGGGAAAAAATTCTGACTCTTTGAGTCGCGGAATTGAAATTTGAAATGTTTTACTGCCGTGAGCTTGAATATCCAGCAGGGCCTCAGTTTTTCTCTTGCTTGAAAATACCTGCCGCAGGTGCTAACGAGTAAAAGGTTATAAAAAATTTTGAAACCAACAAGACACCGAGCACACAGAATTTACATGGCGTTTAGTATGGTGCTTGGTGTCCGTTGTGCCGTGGTGGTGAAATTGGCTTGCCTTGCCAAGCGACATCCGCGTTGGGTTTGCCTAATTTGTTTTACACTGCTTGATGTTGTCCGATTGCGCACCCCTCAAAAAATCTGTTACTTCGTTCACACAGAAGTTTTATTTTTGGGGCATGCAGAATTGGAACCTCAACCATGACAAATCCACGTCCGTTACTGCTGCGACGGCGTAGTCGCCGGATTCAAAGGAACGACCACGGGGATGGCAAGCGAGTCACCCGTGTGCAACTTGGCCAGGTCACGATCCGGATTATACTTTGCCACCAACCAAATCGGCACTTGGTAGATGTCGTTGCAAATCTGCCAGACATTCTGGCCGCGTCCCACCCGATGTGTTTGCAGCGTATCAACTGCATAGTTTGAGAAAAAATCTTCCTCGAGGCTGCGTTGGTACTCATAGCGCCGGCGTTGAAATTCTTCCGCGCTGACACGCTCATAGCTCAGGCGAATCCGCTGGCCGATCTGAATATCCTGATTGTAACGCAAACCGTTCAATTCGCGCAGCCGCTGCGTTGGAATTTCCAGCCAGCTGGCATAGTGCCCCAAGGTCTCATCCGCTTCGACGTGAATCCATTGTGAAAGCGGCTCGGCTTGGCGCAATTTCGAGGTTGGCGCAGGTTGAGGCCCGGCCACATCGCCGGAACCGCCAACGACATTCGAGCCATCGGTAATGAGTGCGGGCTTGGACGCGGCCGGGAGATCAAGTGTAACAATTGCTTCGCGCTCAATGCGATTAACGGAGGTAACCTCTGCCTCGCTCGTGCCGGCATCAGAAACAACGGTTGGTTCCGGTGTCGTCACCGCCACTGCTGCGCTTGACGCAGGCGCGATCGGGGAGCTGTCGACCACCGGCAGACGCGTACCCGTGGTCACCGGCGAAGTGCTGGCCAGCATGTCGATACCCTTCGGCGGAATTCTCAAAATCTGGCCGATCGTGAGGCGTCCATTCCTGTTGAGATTGTTGTATTCCGCCAGGGTAGTGACGGGGACATTGTGCTTCTGCGCAATGGCAGTCAGGTTGTCGCCGCGTTTGACACGATACCACTCAGATTGCACCTGCTCCTCATATTTCAGGCTGGGATCAATGCGCGCCAACAATGCACCGGCTTCGATGTCCGGACGCTTAGGCAGCCGCAGCGTATATCCCCGCGGAATGCGCCGTTGTGATCTGAGCACCGGCGGTCGCAAGGCCGGATTCAATTTCCGCAATTCCTCGAGATCGATCTTGTAAGCTTCCAAAATGCTGTTGACGGTCAGGTAATGGTCGGTCGTGATTTCCACAAACTCCACCGGCCTGTGGAATTGAACATCGCCGAAATAGTTTTCATGGTTGGTTGCCACATGCAAGGCCGCGAGAAATTCCGCGTAGAAGTTCCGGGAGGCAAAACCAAAAGTGCGGCTCTGGTACTCGCGGTAGATTCGGCCAAAGTCAGTTCCGTACATGGCTTTGGCACGACGCATGCCGTTGAGACCGTGATTATAGGCCGTAATGGCCAGCGGCCATGCGCCCAGTTCATTATAATTGAGCTGCAGCAACTTGGCGGCGGCCTCGGTGGAACGAATCGGGTCAAGCCGCTCGTCCACGTCATAATTAATCGTCAAGAAAAGACGGCCGGTGGAGCGCATGAATTGCCAAATGCCGGCAGCGCCCACTTTGGAATAGGCTTGATAATTGAATGACGACTCGACGTGTGGCAACATGATCAGCTCTTCCGGCAGGCCATATTGGCTGAAGATGCCGGCAATGAAATCACGATACAAACCGGAGCGTTGCAGGCCAAGGTGAAAGCGATCCTTCAAACCTTGTTGGGCGCGAATGGTGCCGGCAGCGCGTCGCAAAACATCAGGGTCAGCGCTGGCGCCAAAGATTTCCACCACGCGCTTTTCACGAAGCGTAAGATTGGATAAATCCAACTGGCGGTTGGCCAGCCTGCTCAAAATGGAACGGTATTCGTCGCGGATTCCCTCCACCTTCTTCCATTCCTGGCGATAAAAAGAGCTGGAAGGGGAGATACTGTCGGAGAGCCCTTTCAATTCAACGACTTCATAAATGATGCCCAAGTCTTCCGTATCATGGATGAGCACATTCGTGGTCGGATAATCAGCATAGATTTTCCTCCAAAACTCGACATTGACGGCAATTTCTTGAGGCATCGGAAAAAGCTCGGAGCCAAACTTCGCCGGTGTACTTTTTGTCTGGGCAAATCCATAAAAATTTCCTCCTCCGATCCATAAGCAGGCGATCAATGTCAGTCGCAATTTGTTCATGCTCTCTCTCGATGTCGATCGTTGGGTAAATAACTCCAATCCCTTGACCAATTATAGCGCTCCCTCGAGTCCCATTTTCATATTTGGGGCTCCTCCATGCAGACTGGCTAATCGAATTGCGCCATAGCCTGCACGGATCATGATGCCACAGTCGTGCCTTCTTCGGTAAGATATTGTCCGCCAAACGATGCGCGCTGCCGAAGAAAACAGTTGCCGTCGCTCTCATAGACCGTCGTTCTCAACTTCGTCGGTCACAAAAATATTTGTTCCAGCCGGAACCACCATGTTTCATCCTGAGGCAGAAAAGCCCATCCTCGCGCTGGAATCGATAACAGATTATATTACAAAAAATATGGATTTGTTTCAAGAAGAAAGCCTCATGGTCCGGATTACAACATGAAAATCTGCAATCCCCGGGCCAGGAGTCAAACAGCCAAGGCTGCGCCCACTGCAAGCCCAACACGATATTCAACCGGCAAGGCGCTTCGCACGCCGGGGAAATTTACATTTCCCTCTGCGCAGTCGTCGTCTGTGCGGTTATTGTTTCGCTCAAAAAAATTTGAACTGACAAGTTATGACGGCATCGACATCATGTTTTCGAATTTAACCACCAAAACGTCGTGAAGTTTCCCTTAACCCTGATAATTCACGCGGTGCATAAATCGACCCCGTGAGATACTGTTACGCTGATTATCTCACGGGATTGGCTCGAGCCTGAAAATATGGCTCATGAATTATCGGGGTTAAAACAGTGTGTAAATGAATGGCGCCAGGGCCGAGCCTTGTGTCAGGACAATCAACAAGCTCAACAACAGCATGATGACCAAAATCGGACCCAACCACCATTTTTTGCGTACACGCATGAAATCCCAAAATTCGGCAAGAATGGAAAGTTTGCTCATGTCGTTCTCCCTTCAAAACATGTTTTCCGCTGATTTCGGATCAAAAGGCGTCTTCGGCCGCTTCACCCAATAAGTTGTGGCTTTTTTGTCCCAGCGCTGTTCGAGCAGATCTTTGCCTAATAGTTTTGCCAGCAATGCGATCGGCGTGAACAGGCCAAAGAAAAGAACCGTCAGAATCACGCGGGTCATGACGAATCCCATGGCCATGGCAAAAATCATCCAGACTTTGTAAACCGGCTTGAGCAGGATCGGCAGGATCAGTCCGATCAATGCGAAGCATCCGCCGGCATACGCAAAATACGGAAAGCCTGGCCGTTGTTTCCAGAAAAGCCATGCAGCGATAATAAGCAAAAAAATGCCGATAGTCAAGCCGAACTTGCGAAGCTCTTTGGGAGTGGCTTTGAGGTTCTTAATTTCGTCAAGGAGCATAAGTCAGTAAATCCTAAATTTTGGATACAGGTATGTTGCCCTTTGCTGGATCCTGGTTGCTTGTTTCTATCCAGCGATTGACTCCCTGAAGGAGTTCGTTCACCAAGTAATTCTAAGTGTCACCCAGGAGAGGTCTTTTCCAGCATCGAGCACGTACTTTTGCTGAAAAAGATGCCTCCGGCATGACATGTTACTTGGAAGCATATACCCACCAGGATCGAGCATCAAGCAACCAGCATCCAGTCAATCCAACTCGAATTCCTTCTGCCAATCAATATCGTGCTCGAGCGTTTTCTGTTCTTTTTTGTCGAGCAAGAAATTACCCATGATCAGATAATCCATATTGGTGCGCATGAAACACAAGTAAGCATGCTCGGGCGAGCAGACAATCGGCTCGCCGCGGACGTTGAACGAGGTGTTGATGATCACCGGGCAGCCGGTCTTGTCACGAAACGCCTTGATCATGTCATAATACAGGGGATGATCATCCTTGTTGACGGTCTGAATTCGCGCCGAGTAATCCACGTGCGTAACTGCCGGGATGGAGGAACGGGCAATTTTCAGCTTGTCAATACCCCAGGCGCCATCCTCCTTTTCTCCGGTCCGCCATTTTTCCAAGACCGGCGCCACCAGCAGCATGTACGGGCTTTCGCGATCCAGTTGGAAATAATCAGACACGTGCTCGGCCAGCACCGAAGGCGCAAACGGCCGGAAGCTCTCGCGGAATTTGATTTTCAGGTTCATCACCGACTGCATCATCGGAGAGCGCGCGTCGCCGATGATGCTGCGGCTGCCGAGCGCGCGCGGACCAAATTCCATGCGGCCCTGAAACCAGCCAATGACATGCTCTTGGGCGATCAATTCCGCGATCGTCGTTGGAATCTCCGCATCGGAGAGTTTCCTGTACGGTATTTGCCGCGCCTGCAAAAACGCCTCGATTTCGGCGTTGCTGTATTCCGGTCCCAAATACGAACCTCGCTGAAAATCCCGACCATCCTGGCGCAATTCGCGTTGGTTTCCCAGATAACGATACCAGGTATAAAGCGCTGCGCCGAGTGCGCCGCCGGCATCACCGGCCGCCGGTTGAATCCAAATATCCGCAAACGGGGCCTCGCGCAGAATACGGCCGTTACCGACACAATTGAGCGCCACACCGCCGGCGAGAACCAAATACTTCATGCCCGTTTCTTTGTGCACGTGGCGCGCCATGCGCAGCATGATCTCCTCGGTCACCTCTTGAATGGAGCGGGCCAAATCCATCTCGCGTTGCGTCAATTTGGTTTCCGGCTTGCGCGGTGGGCCGCCAAAGAGCTTGGCAAAGCGGTCGTTGGTCATGGTCAAGCCGGCGCAGTAGTTGAAATACTTCATGTTCATTTTGAACGAGCCATCTTCTTTGAGATCGATCAGCTCGTTCAAGATCACGTCCACGTATTTGGGCTCACCATAAGGCGCCAGTCCCATGACTTTATATTCGCCGGAGTTGACTTTGAAGCCGGTGAAATACGTGAAAGCCGAATACAAGAGACCAAGCGAGTGCGGGAATTTCAGTTCGGCGAAAAGCTCGATCTCGTTGTCGCGGCCGATGCCGTAACTGGCAGTGCACCACTCGCCGACGCCGTCGATGGTCAGAATCGCCGCTTCTTTATATGGCGACGGGTAGAACGCCGAGGCCGCGTGCGACTCATGATGCTCGGGGAAGATGATTTTGCCTTCGTAGCCAAGCTCTTTTTTGATGTACTCTCGCATCCACAGCTTGCTCTTCAGCCACAAGGGCATGGCCATGATGAACGATTTGAGGCCGCGCGGTGCATACGCCAAGTAGGTCATCAGCAGGCGTTCGAATTTAATGAAGGGTTTGTCATAAAAGGCCACGAAGTCGAGCTGCGAAGCTTCCAGATCGCCTTCTTGCAAACAGTAGCGGATGGCGTTCGTGGGGAAATTGAAGTCGTGTTTTTTCCGGGTGTAGCGCTCTTCCTGAGCGGCGGCAATGATTTCGCCGTCGCGCACCAAACAGGCAGCGCTGTCGTGATAGAAGGCGGAGATGCCGAGGATGTTGATTGGCATTTTTGTCCTTAGGTCTTTGTTCATCTGCGGGCTGGCTTGTTTATCCCTAAAACAAGCGCGCCCTATGCATACACCAAACGTCCTTTGGGTTCAGGAATGGGACGGCCCAGTTCTCTGGCCGTTTCGATCCATTCTTGAATTACCACTTCCAGATTGGCCAACGCTTCTTGATAGGTGGCGCCGTCTGCCATGCAACCGGGCAGCTCGGGGACTTCTGCGATAAAGGCTTCGTCCTCATCGCTCCAATATATAATCACTTCATACCGAATCATCGTAAAACTCCCAGCTTATATTTAAGAATTATGTTGCGAACTTGTTTAACTTGATACGGTTTTGCCTTCGCACCTTTAGGTTGTAGATTCAAGATTTCCTCTACACCTTCCTGTGTAAAAATGTGGTGGCTGCCTCGAATCCGTTCATCAAAACCCAGCTTCCGTAGCAACTGACACATTTCTGAAAAAGAAATGTCAGCATCAGACGTGCCGCGCAAAATTTGTCCCAGCACTTTTTCAGGTCGCGCCATATTTTTTCTTTGCTGTCAAAGTGTACCCGTTCAACCTAATGCAGAGATGCCGAGAATATTTATTGCTTGGTCTTTCGATTCATGCTTCTAAGGAGCCATCCATAACGACTTGATCAGTTTTATATATATCGACAAAACCCGATTTTTGCCTAATCGAAAACTCCTTTCCGCTCAATGGTTTCAGACCCTACCGCATCGTTAAGATGCAGGGTCTCAAAGATGGTCAGGAGCGACAAACAGCCGATTTCTGTCAAATGGATGAGCGGGCCGGCATCGGCAAAAGATCGAATACTCCCCAACGAAGAGCCGCGGTCAGTGTCATCAGAATTTCGGTCTCAATCCCGCCTGTTTGCACAGCTCATTGGCCGTTATCCTATCAATTATACGATGCCTTTTGATCGGTACTGTCTTTTCGTTATTTGTGTAAATAGAATGTTTCTTACCTTCACGTAACAGATAAAATCCATTCTCCTCGAAATACAAGTCACGGCGCTTTACCGACATATCATACCTCGACAGGTATTTGCTCCAGCAGGGCTCTCCCAAGAGGGATTTCCTTATTTTGCTGTCGATACGCTGTTATCATTTCACGTACAGCATCTTCCAACATTTCTCTGCACTCTTCCAAGGTTTTTCCCTCGGTTACCACCTCCGGCCATTCTACCAACTGTCCCATATAGCCAGAGCTTATTTTTGTATACTTGGCGGTGTAGGTGCTGACCATACTGTCATCTCCTTATGTGGCTTGCTTTGCAAAAAAATCGGATACCCCCACTTCCGCAGCCCCGTGGTCAACGTCATCAACGGTAGCCCGATGATGGCACTCCAGTCGTCACAAATCAGAGTTTCATAGAGCATCAATCCCCGGCCTTCGATCTTGGCGGCGCCGGCACAATCAAAGGGTTTATCCAGCTCAATATAAGCTCGCAATTCCTCATCCGTCAAATCACGGCGAAGGGAGGCAGAGCCGGAAACGAGAAACTCCTGCGATTGCTTTATGCCCGTGTGATAGAGAAACAGCCCCATATAAAACTTGTGCAACTTACCACGCAAGCGTTGCAATTGTTCCAACGCACGCACAGCATTTCCTGGTTTCCCAAGAATCTTACCATCAAACCAAACCGCCTGATCCGAGCCGATCAAAATGGCATTGGGAAACTCTCCAGCGACACTCATCGCTTTGCCGCGGGAGAGAGCTTTGACCAAGTCCCGAGGATCGGAAAAGTCGAGATGGTTTTCCTCAAATTTTGGTGCGACCGCACGAAAGGGCAGCCCGAGTTGTTCGAGAAGCTTGCGCCGATAGGACGAGGTGGAAACGAGAATGAGCTCGGGGATTTTTTGGTTCACAACATTCATTAGTCGAATCAGTGGCGGCTGAGGTTCGATCCCATGGCGAGTTTAAGGGATTCCTGTTCCTGAAAAGTTGGCTACACGAGTAAGTATAATGTACGGTTATGCAAAACAGCAGTCAATATAAAAATTGGAATCAGGTCGTCCCCTCGACAGGCAGATCGACACCAAGCCCTTCAGAACGTGCGCGGCTGCCGCTCACCGGATCTCTTGATACTGCGAAAAAGCTCTTACTTCTGGCTTCAATCGATGAACTTGAAAAACGACCCCATCTCAATCCCGCTCGCCTTCAGTCATCAATTTGAGAGTCTTTTCAAAAGTCCGATACGCCTCTTCGCCCCACAAACAAAACACGACTTTTTCCAAGCCGGTTTTGCCGCGCAAATAACCGATCGTCGCGGTCAGCATGACTTCGGCGCAGCGGTCGATCGGGTAGCCGAAAATTCCGGTGGAAATCGCGGGAAAGGAGATGCTTTTCAGCTTGTGCTGGTCGGCAAGTTTGAGCGAATTGAGCGTGGCGTTGCGCAATTTGCGGTCTTCATCGCCTTCGCCCATGCGCGGGCCAACGGCGTGAATGACATGTCTGGCTTTCAGATTGCCGCCGGTGGTGATGACTGCCGTGCCCACGGGTGTGCCGCCGATTTTGTCACACTCTTCTTGAATTTTGGGTCCTCCCTTGCGGCGAATGGCACCGGCCACGCCACCGCCGAGCTGCAGCGCGGAATTCGCCGGATTGACGATCGCCTCGGTCGTTTGCTCGGTGAGGTCACCGGCAACCAGCACGAGGTCGGTATGATGAATCAAGGTGGTCATCATTGAAAATCCTCGATGATGGTGTCGAGCAAATATCCCAAATCTTCCCAATTCAACCAATACACCAAAATGGCGCTGAGCAAAAGCACGCTGACCGCCAACACCCGGGCAAGCTTTTTCTCCTTCGGAGCATTGAAGATTGAGACGATGCCCATGGTGAGAGTGCCGATGCTCAGTATTCCGGTAAAAAAATGGAACGTCAGCGCAAAGCCGATGAGCAAGCCGAGAAACAGCCCGGTCATCAGTTCGGTGACATAAAGTGTAAAAATCGGCCACGGTCTGGACTTGGCGATGGCGCTGCCGATCCACATGCCGAGAACAATGATCAGTAAAAACAGCGAGAGATTGAAAGGCTGCTCCTTCAGCCGGTCGATCACGTCATGCATTTTGCTTCCTCCTAAAATACTCTTGTCCTATGCGGCTCTTGCTCGTACCGGTCATGCTTGTTTTCGAGATCCGTGAAAGATCAAGCTGTAGTAAGAGTACGAGCAAGAGGTATTGACCTCAGAAACCCACGGCAGCCGCATCTGCCGCGCGGGGATCCGCCGCCCCCAGTCGTAATCCGGTGACAGGATCAATCATAATTCCCATGGCGCTGCCCTGGCTGCGCGAAGAGTTGGAAACTTTGACCCGATGCCCCATCATTTCCAGCAACCGTTGGGAATCTTTGGTTGTACCAAACTCTTCGATGTTTAAAACATTGGGCAGCCACTGATGATGAATGCGCGGGGCAGCGATGGCTTCCGCGATGTCCATGTCAAAATCAATCACATTGACGATCACTTGCAGCACGGTGTTGATGATCGTTCGGCCTCCTGGCGAGCCAATGAGCAAATACGGCTTGCCCTCTTTCGCCACAATCGTCGGGGTCATGGATGAGAGCATGCGTTTGCCCGGCGCCACAAGATTCGGCGAGGTGCCAATCATTCCCGTCGAATCGGTATGTTCCGGCCACGGATTGAAATCGCCCATTTCATTGTTCAGCAGAAAACCCGTGCCTTCAGCGATAATTTTTGAGCCATAACCATGCTCCAAGGTATAAGTGACCACCACGGCATTGCCAGCAGGATCCACAATCGAATAATGCGTGGTCTCCGTGCTTTCATAGGCATCGCTGAAGGCGAGCGGATCGCTCGGCGAAGCCTTGTTCAAACTAATGCTGCGCCGTAATTGCTCGGCATATGGTTTGGAGATGAGCCGGCTGATCGGCATGTCGGGATTGAAGTCGGGATCGCCGAGATAACGGGCGCGATCGGCATAAGCCCGGCGCATGGCCTCTGCCATCAGATGGAGATGGAGAGCGGAGTTGTGGCCAGCGGTGCGCAGATTAAAACCTTCGAGGAGGTTGAGCATCTCCACCAACACGGTACCACCGGAACTGGGCGGGCACATCGAGTAAATATCATAACCGCGATATGTACCATGAATTGGCTCGCGCTCTTTTGCCCTGTAATTGGCGAGATCCGTTTCAGTAATCAAGCCGCCGTTTTTACGCATCTCATCAGCAAGCAGGCGCGCGGTTTCTCCTTTGTAAAATCCATCCCGGCCATTGTTTTGAATCCGGCGCAGGGTCTTGGCCAGGTCCGGTTGGCGCCAGAGTTCACCCGGCTCGTATGCCGAGGAGTCTTTTTTGAGAAAAACTTTTGCACTACCCGGATATTTTTTGAAAATTCTCGCCAGTGCTTTGAAGTCGTCAGCAAGGGCCCAAGAGAGGGAAAATCCCTTTTCGGCGAGTGCAATCGCGGGTGCGATCAACTCCCGCATCGGCTTGCTGCCGAATTTTTCGTGCGCGAGAAAAAATCCCGCCACCGTCCCCGGCACACCAATGGCCAGGTAACCCTCATGATTCAACCCTTCGATGTAGTTACCGTTCGCATCGAGATACATGCGCTCATGTGCGGCCGCCGGCGCCTGCTCGCGAAAATCGAAGGCCGTCACTCGTCCATTATTGAGATAAACGATCATAAAGCCGCCTCCACCAATATTTCCGGCGGAGGGGTGCGTCACGGCCAGCGCAAAGCCCGTGGCAATTGCGGCATCCACGGCATTCCCACCTTTTTTCATTATTTCAACGCCGGCTTTTGAGGCGAGATAATGGGACGATACCACCATGCCGTGCCTGGCCCGCTGGGGATATTCGGAAGCGCCAGCTCTGACCTCCTCGAGGTGTAAAAACAACAGCAGTCCTGCAGCAACAACGCAGGGGATTGTCAAATCGATCCGCTTCATTCCTCTCTCAGGCAGTTCATGTGATTGGGTTAACACCCATTGAGGTCGATTATTCTGTTAACTCGAAAAAAGTTTCGTTTTTAATTGCGATAAAAAAATAGCGCTTTTTCAGAGAGGAATCAAGAAGAATTTTGAAACTACGACTTGATTTTTGGTGTTGCTGCAAGGCGTGTCGATCTCAAAATTTTGCCGTTGGTATCGGGGGGAAAATAAAAATCCCCTCCGCCGTATGCCACCGCATCGCGGGATACAGCACAGAGGGGATTGCCTGCATTGAGGGCTTCTTCTGGCGGACTCGCCTTTCATCCGGACAAGGGAATCCGGCCAAAAGAAGTGCTATAGAGGGAGGAGGGATGTCAAAGCCAAACTATTTGTCTCATCACTGTTTTTGCAGATCTGCGAACTTGGCGAGGTAATGGAAATCGCCATAACGCAATGTAATCGGCTGTTGCGGATCAATCCAAGCCGGCAGCAGCACAATGCCCTGGTGTACCTGGCTGTCAGTGACCATGCCACCAAACTTGGCGTTTTCATCGAGCGGCAAGATGCTAACGGTATTTTTGCTGACTTCGGGTTGCCAGATGCGACCGCCTTGTTCGAAGCGAAGTTTGGCCGGATCGAATTCAACGGCACGATTGGGCAGCGTCGAGACGGAGAATACCAGTGGCGTCACGGTCTGGCCAAACATTTGCCGTACTGCTTCGGTTAATTCGGGTTTGTAAGCCACCAGCATCGAAAGCTGGATACGCTTGCTGTCGTTAGCGCGCACGAAGAACGAAGTGATTTTATCGGCTTCGATCTTTTTCAGATTCACCACCGGTACCTTGTCAGTCGGACGGACCAGGGAAATTTCTTTCCTGGTAGAAATGGATTCGGGATGAGGCGCTGCGGGTTTGACGGAGGCCTCGGCAAACACCGGGGCTGCCGCACTGGCTTTAGTTTCATCTTGTTGACTCTGCATGGCAAGCGCAGCCTGCGCAGGCAATAGTTGCATTATCGCCCACACACAACCACCGATGATCATTTGCTGAATCGTCCGCATTTTCATTGTTGACCTCCATGATGTTTGCAAGCTTCCTGTCTTGCCGCTCACTGCATCCAATTCACTGAGTTGTTTAGCAAGCGTTGAAGCTCAGACAAATAACTGCCATAGCTCAAAGCAACGATCGTGCCATGAAAATGAGCCAAGATAAAATTCTTTTATCCAAAAATTTCTCAGTAGGTTACGAATTTTGAAACATGCCGGTGAAGCGTACTCAAGTGCGAAAGAATTTGTCACTGCAGCGGACACCGTCTCACGTGGAGACGAGACACGTGGTGTGCGGCTGCCCCTATCGGTGGCCAAGGGCAAGCGGCAGATAATCGGTGCAAAGTCAGGAAGAGCAGTTTCTGTTTTCGTCGACTTGCAATCGACCTGCTGGGTAAGGGATGATTCACTTGAAACGGCGACAAAGATCATCGAAAATTGCAATCGGAAATCTTGTTTTTTTGCCAAAAACTGTTTATTTTATTATGATTCTCCGGTTGAATATTCCGGCAGGGCAACTTCTGTTGGAAATACCGCGATCAATTGCAGTGTTAATGAGAAGCAATAATCTTTGAAGGCACAGCCGCTTCAGCGATTTTGCTGAGTAAGCAGGATAACCAACGACAGCGGAATTCCTCCCGGCACTCTTGGATCGGGAATAGTTTTGATGAATTTGTTGTTACATTTTTTAATAAAACCTTTTGAAACCGCAGTGGGCAAATTTTACAAAACCGTTTCTTTTTTACTTTGCGTTAGTCTGTTGCAGTTTTTCGTCCCTGTGCTCAACAAGACGATGAAATCGACTTGCTGCAAGGCTCAAACAGTTGCCGGTGTCAGTGCACCATGCTGTGAGTTCGACTCATCTTCTCGCATGGTCTGTTGCAGTGGTGGAAGTGCTCGTCCGCTGGATGAGCCCTTGCCAGCCCGGACTAATTTGGAAAAACCTTCACGAATGCATGCCGATCTCGGGGTGCCAGCCAAATTTGATGAAACAGGTCGTAAGTTTGCACTGACAACCGGTGAGACTGAAAACTTCTCTTCATTCAATCATCACCTCGCCTGCAATCAACGCTATAAGCTGATGGCCACTTTTCTCATCTGATTCCACAAGCAAGGGTGTAGTGTGCCCTTTCCTGACCCAAGATACTTTATCCCCTGAATAACCTTTTTGTCATTAAGCTTACTCAATTTGTTAATTTAACAAAATGAGTATAAGAAAACTGTTACCATAACATGGTTGGCTTATGAAATCATTTTTGATTGTGAATATTTTGCTTTGTCGCTGTGTTTTAGCTGTTGCTCAAGCTAACGAAGGCACGGTCGTCAGGCTCTCCGAGTTTATTCGCGAAGCGCGTGCGCACAATCCGGAAATTCGCGCGGCGCAGAAACGCTGGCAAGCGATGCAAGCGCGCATCAAACAGGCCGGTACGCTCGAAGATCCGCAAATCGGTTTGCAAGTGATGTACGCGCCATATCCGCTGCGCAACGCTTTTAAAAACGAACGCGCCATCACCATCAGCCAGATGTTTGATTTTCCCGGCAAGCTGAACTTGATGTCCGGCATGGCGCGTCAAGAGGCGGAAGCGAGGGGCGCCGACTACGAGTTGGTGACCTTAAAAGTCCTCACTGCCGTCAAGAAAGTTTACTTCATGCTTTTTCATCTCGATTACGCGCTGGAGGTCAACCGCGAAAATCGCGAGCTGATGCGGCAGTTCATCGCGATCGCCAATGTCAAATACGCCACGGGTATGGGCTTGCAGCCGGACCTCATCAAGGCGCAAACCGAGTATTCGATGATGGTCAACGACAGCCTGATGCTGGCGCAGGAGCGCCATTCGATGGCGGCCATGCTCAATGCTCTGCTGGATCGGCCCGGCGATACGCCGGTGCCCATGATTACCGAACACTTTGATCCGCGCCAATTTTCATTCTCTTTGGATTCGCTTGTGCACATGGCGTATGCCCATCGCCCCGAATTGAAAAACATGCAGGCGATGGCGGACATGTATCGGCTTTCCGGTCGGCTGGCGCGTCGCGAATATTTCCCGGATTTCATGCTGAGCTTCACGCATCGACAGATGCCGGAGATGAGCAACTGGGATGCGATGCTTTCCTTCAATGTTCCGCTCTATTTCTGGCGCAAGGAAAATCTGCAGGTGCAGGAAGCCGATGCCAATTATCAAATGGCCACTGCCAGCTTGCAGTCGATGCGCAACATGGTACGCGCAGAAATCGAAAGCGCATTTTATAAAGTCGAGCAAACGGCACGGAGTGTACGAATTTTTCAAAAAACCATTGTGCCACAGGCGGAGCAATCGCTGCTGGCCAATCGTGCGGCTTATGAAACCAACAAAGTGGATTTTCTCATGCTGCTCGACAGCCAGCGGGTGCTGCGCGATATGAAACTCGCCGCGCATCAGGCATTGGCAGATTTCGGTGCGCGAATGGCGGAGCTGGAACTTGCCGTCGGTGCGGAGCTGCTAAAATTGGATTGATGGAATTTTTAAGTTTGGAAGAGAGTGGATATGGCTTGGAAATGCGAGCGCAAATGAAAATATTCTGCAATCCAACTCGGCTGGGCAACAATACTTTCTGAAAATTACTGTAATTGCGGAACGCTTCAAACGGTTACAAGTTCGCGAACGTGCAGCATATCCCGGCGGGTCGCTTGTCGAAGAGCCGTTGCCGGTATCGACGCTACGGTAAGTGTCTCGCCATTGCCAGCGAAAAACTCGACTTCATAGCCCTCGGGATACTGATCGGTTGCTGGATGATGCTCAACAAGGGTCCCCATATCTCCGGCAAAAAGATTTTCATCGGGCAGATTTTGAACGAGGATAACTCTGGTAAACATTGGAAAAGTCATGATTGTTTCTCCGGAATGAGTGTGACAAAACGAGCGACTGATTCGCCCTTGCGAATCATCCAAACGGATCGAATCCATTTTTTGATAAAATACGAGATTTTGCCACAAAACGCAATATTTTTTCACTAGCAATGAAGTCATGAAATTGAATGAGTTTTGCAGGAGAAAAATGTCATGAAAAAAATTGCCCTCACCGCCATCATCAGTATCGCTCTCGGTTTAGCTGCCGGTTGGTTTTTCTTTCGACCGGCAAAGGAAGGCGGCGCGACAGCAGAGCGCAAGATTCTCTTCTATCGCGACCCCATGAACCCGGAACGCACCTCGCCGACACCGATGAAATCCTCTGACGGGATGGATTTCGTTCCGGTGTACGCAGAAGCAGAAAAAGAAACGAACAACTCGGGTGAGAGAAAAATTCTCTATTACAAAGACCCCATGCACCCCTGGCTGACTTCCCCGAAGCCCGGCAAAGCGCCGGACTGCGGCATGGACATGGTTCCGGTGTATGAAGGCGAGACCGAAGAGGTGGCCGGCAGCGCCATCAAAATCGATCCCACGGTCGTGCAAAACATCGGCGTGCGAACCGAAGAGGTGCAAAAAATAAAAATGCGCAAGGTCATTCGCACCGTCGGTAAAATTGAAGTCGATGAAACAAAGCTTTATGACATCAACACCAGAATCATGGGCTGGGTGGAGAAGCTCTACGTCAATGTTACCGGCCAGCCGGTACAAAAGGGGCAGCCCTTGCTCGAGCTGTACAGCCCCGAGCTGGTCTCAACGCAGGAAGAATATCTCTTGGCGCTGCGCTATCAGAAAGCCACTTCCGGCAGCGAAGTGCAAGAGGCCGTGGCGGGTTCGGCAAGCTTGGTGGAAAGTGCGCGGCGGCGCTTGGAGCTTTGGGACATCAGCGATAGGGAAATTGCCGAATTGGAAAGAACCGGCAAGCCGCGGCGCACGCTCATGTTCTACTCCCCTGCCGATGGCATTGTGATGGAAAAAATGATCGTGCAAGGCGCAGCGGTAATGCCCGGCATGAAGCTCTTTCAGATCGCCGACCTTTCGACGATCTGGGTCATCGCCGACGTTTACGAATACGAATTGCCGTGGGTGAAGGTTGGACAACCGGCAGAGATGGAGCTGGCCTATATCCCCGGAAAAATTTTCAGCGGCAAAGTCACCTACCTTTATCCCATGCTCTCGATGGAAACGCGCACGGCGAAAGTGCGATTGGAGTTTGCCAATCCGCGCAGCCGGATTGAGCTGCGTCCGGAAATGTTTGCCAGTGTGCGCATCGTTTCCGAGATGGGCGAGCCGGTGATTGCGGTGCCGGAACAGGCGATTATCCCTGCAGGCCCGCGCCGAGTGGCAATCGTGGCTCTCTCCGCTGGTTATTTCGAGCCTCGCGAGGTGAAGGTTGGGCGCAGCGCCGATGGATATTTGGAAATTCTCGAAGGCTTGCAAGAAGGCGAACAACTGGTGATCTCCTCGCAATTTCTCATCGACTCGGCAAGCAACTTACGCAGTGCCGTGGCACAATTCACCAGCGGCCATGCCGGCCACGGTGGGATGCAAACGACGCCGAAGGGAGAACGGGAGAAAGGGAGAGTGGGCGAAGGGGAGCAAAGCGAGGAGCATAAAGGTCATCAGATGCCGAGTGAAGAGCACAAGGGGCACCAGATGCAAGACAGCGGCAGCGTTTCCGGCCATTCATCTCACGACATGGGCAAGGTTCAATCCGCAGGTGCAAAAAAATATACTTGCGAGATGCATCCGGAAGTGATCATGGACGCGCCGGGAGATTGCCCCAAGTGCGGGATGAAGCTGGTGGAGATGAAATAATGCTAGATTCTTGATCCTGGATGCTCGTACTCTTACTCATACTCGTACTCTTACTCGCTTTAATAACTGCTACAGCGATTAAGAGTATGAGAAAGAGTACGAGTAAGAGCGAGCAGGTCATTTGACCTAATCGGAAATAAACTCCTACTCCTACTCGTACTCATACTCGCTGTTTGATTCGTAAGTGTGAAAACCAACAACGAGTAAGTGAAGAATTGCCAAAGCGTATGAAAAGGTAGAAAAGATAAGGAGAAGGTAGCATGACTCTTACACCATTTGGATTTTCAACGCCGAGAGATCGATGATGATGTCCTCAGCCCCAGGGTCAAGTTTGATTTTCCAGCGTTGGAAGAAGTCCGCGCCGATGATCAGCTCCTCGGTTAACTTAGGGACGATGATGAACGCCCAATGCATACGAAGTCCATTTAACTCAATGAAGCTAACCAGCAGTTCATCAACCTGAGTTTTCCCTTTACCTAACCGCAACTCCATTGGGGTTGCGATTTTGTAAGGTGGGGCGATAAAACCGGCTTCTTTTTTGCGGATGTAGCACCTTGAAGCGCCGGTATCCATCAGCGTTCTGAAGGTCTTCGTTCCCTTGGTACCGATAAGCGTTACTGGTTTGTAAATAAGTCCCATCGTAGTTTTTTGCAAAAGTGGCTTTAAATTAACTGAAGTTGCAGCGCCGACGGGTCAATGATAATTTCCTCAGTCATCGGGTCGAGTTTGATTTTCCAAAGCTGTAAAAAGTCCGCACCGATGATCAGCTCCTCGGTTAACTCGGGAACGATGATAAACGTCCCATACATGCGATATCCATCAAGCTCAATGTCGCTGATCATCACTTCATCAACTTGAGTCGCGCCTTTGCCTATCCTCACAGTGATGGGTTCTGCAACTTTAAAAGGAGGAGCAATGGACATGGCCTCCTCTTTGCGGATGTAAGACCATGAGGCGGTGGTGTCCACCAGAGCAGTGAAAGTCTTCGTACCCAGCGTGCCAATGAGCGTGACTGGTTTGTGAATGAGTCCCATGGTAATTCTCCTACTAAAACATTGACAAAGAAAATATTTCACTAATGAATTATAACATAATTCTACCCCACTTGCAAGCAGTTTTTCTGCCCACGTATTTCGGAGAACATTATGTTACCCAAAATCATCGATTGGTCCATTCGCAACAAATTTCTGGTCATCCTCATGACCGTCTTCGCTATCTTCGGCGGCATTTACGCCATGCTCAACACGCCGGTCGATGCCATTCCCGACTTGAGCGACGTGCAGGTCATCATCTACACGAAATTCGAAGGGCAAAGCCCGCGCATTGTCGAGGATCAAGTGACCTATCCGTTGACCACGGCGATGGTGTCGGTGCCGCGCTCGACCGTGGTGCGCGGTTACTCGTTCTTCGGCTACTCGCTGGTTTATGTGATCTTCGAGGACGGCACGGACATTTATTGGGCGCGGAGCCGCGTGCTGGAATATCTGAACTATGCGGCGAACCGTTTGCCGAAAGGCGTAGTCCCGGCGCTCGGCCCGGATGCCACCGGTGTCGGTTGGGTTTTTCAATACACGCTGACTTCCGACAAGCGCGATCTTGCGGAACTGCGTTCGATACAGGACTGGTATTTGAAATACGAGCTGAGTGCCGTCGAGGGCGTTTCCGAAGTCGCCAGCATCGGCGGTTTTGTTAAACAGTATCAGGTCACCGTCGATCCCAATCGCCTGCTCGCCTACAACATTCCGCTCAATATGGTGATGATGGCCATCCAAAAGAGCAACCACGACGTCGGCGGCGAGAGTATTGAAATCAGCGAGACCGAGTTCATGATTCGCGGCCTCGGCTATTTCAAATCCATAGACGACATCAAAAACGTCCCGCTCATGGCGGACAAGATGTCCGGCACGCCGGTGTATCTGCGTGACGTGGCCGACGTGCGGCTGGGGCCAGAAATGCGCCGCGGCATCGGCGAATTCAACGGCGAAGGCGAGGCGGTCGGCGGCATTATCGTGATGCGGTACGGCGAAAATGCGCTGAAAGTCATCGACGCCGTGAAAAAGAAAATGGAAGTGCTCAGGGCCGGCCTGCCGGAAGACGTGAAAATTGATATCGTCTATGACCGCTCCTCGCTGATTCAGCGCGCCATCAAAACCCTGCGCGAAAAGCTGATTGAAGAAAGCATCATCGTCGGCCTCGTCTGTCTGGTTTTTCTGATGCACCTGCGCAGCGGCTTTGTGGCCATCTTCACCCTGCCGGTGGCGATTCTGATTTCGTTCATGGTGATGTTCTACCAGGGCATCAACGCCAACATCATGTCGCTGGGCGGCATCGCCATCGCCATCGGCGCGATGGTGGATGCGGCCATCATCATGATTGAAAACGCCCACAAGCACATCGAGCACGATGCCGGCAAGAAAGAGCACTGGGCGATTATTGCCGACGCCTCAAAAGAGGTCGGCCCGTCGCTCTTCTATTCGTTGTTGGTGATCACGCTCTCCTTTTTGCCGGTGTTCACCTTGCAGCAACAAGAGGGCCGGCTCTTCAAGCCGCTGGCGTTTACCAAAACTTATTCGATGGCCGCGGCAGCGTTGCTCTCCATTACCATCGTGCCGATTTTGATGGGCTACTTCATTCGCGGCCGCATCATGCCGGAAGAGAGAAATCCCATCAACCGCTTTTTGATTCGCATTTATGATCCGGTGCTGCACTTCGTGTTGCGCTGGAAGAAGTTCGTCATCATCGGCGCGATTGTCATTATGGCGGTAACGCTCTTCCCGTTTTCCCAACTGGGCAACGAGTTCATGCCGCCGCTTTACGAAGGGGATTTGCTGTACATGCCGACGGCGCTGCCGGGCATGAGCATTACCAAAGCCAAAGAAGTTTTGCAGCAGTCCGACAAAATCCTCCGCCAGTTTCCGGAAGTACATCACGTTTATGGAAAAATCGGCCGCGCCGAGACCGCCACGGATCCGGCGGGCCTCGACATGGTGGAGACCACCGTCATGCTCAAACCGGAGGAAGAGTGGCGGCCCGGCATGACCGTGCAGAAACTCATCGACGAGATGGACGCTGCGCTGCAGATTCCCGGCTTTTCCAACGTGTGGACCATGCCGATCAAGAATCGCGTCGATATGCTCTCCACCGGCATCAAGACGCCGGTGGGCATCAAAATTTCCGGCGCTGATTTAAAGACGCTGGAGGCGATTGGCAAAGAAGTCGAAGCCGTCGTCAAGCAAGTGCCCGGCACGCTCTCGGCGTTTGCGGAACGCGCGATCGGCGGCAACTATATTGATTATGACATCAATCGCGACGAGGCAGCGCGCTACGGGCTTACCGTCAATGACATTCACGACGTCATCCAGTCGGCGATGGGCGGCATGCCGGTGACCACCACGGTCGAGGGCCTCGAGCGCTACACCGTCAATCTGCGCTACAGCCGCGAGCTGCGCGACAATCTCGAAGCCTTGCAGCGCGTGTTGATCCCGACGCCCTCCGGCCAACAGATTCCGTTGAACCAAGTGACCACGGTTTCAGTCAACAAAGGGCCGATGGTCATTCGTACCGAAGACACCCGGCCCAACGTGTGGATTTACGTTGACATCAAGGACATCGATATTGGCACCTACGTAACCATGGCGAAACGCGCTGTGGCGGAGAACACCAAATTGCCGGCGGGCTACAACATCGTGTGGAGCGGACAATACGAATATATGGAACGTGCCAAGCAGCGCTTGTTCTACGTCATCCCGTTCACGATTCTCATCATCTTCGTCATCATTTATCTCAACACCCGCTCAGTGACGAAAACGATGATCGTCTTTCTCGCGGTGCCGTTTTCGCTGGTCGGTGCGATCTGGCTGCTCTATGTGCTGGGCTACAATCTGAGTATCGCTGTGTGGGTCGGCATCATCGCGCTCGCCGGTCTTGATGCCGAGACGGGCGTCGTAATGCTGCTCTATCTCGACGTGGCTTATGAAGATTGGAAAAAGAAAGGCTTGATGCGTCATCTCGCCGACCTGCGCGATGCGATCTATCACGGCGCGGTCAGGCGCATTCGCCCGAAAATCATGACCGTGGCGACGATCATTGCCGGCCTGTTGCCGATCATGTGGAGCCACGGCACCGGTGCGGATGTCATGAAGCGTATTGCGGCGCCGATGGTTGGCGGCGTGGTTACTTCGGCGCTGATGGAGTTGGCGGTGTATCCGGTGATTTATTATTTATGGAAGGGGAAAGGAATGCAAGAAGAGAAACCCTGACAGGATAAGTATACGTGGATGGCGATTTCGGTTTGTGATTGTCCGCGTTTGCCCGTCCTGTCCGTTTGTTGCTTTCTGCCAACACAAGCTTCGAACTCTTTTAAAATGCTGCGCCAAGAGAAAATAACAAAAGAGTAAACGCGGACAGGATAACAAAGTCAACCATCGGATTCATGGGATTGCTCATCTTGTCATCAGCAAAACGTTTACTTTTGGCCAACGCGAGCTTTGAACTCTCTCTCCTGCTTGCGGGCGTGATAGAGAAGAAATGCAGCAATGAGCGAAAGCATCAAAACTGCAACGGCGGATAAGATAACAAAATTAACCATGATCACTTTCCTCAAACTTTTTTACGTGATGGGCCTTTTGAATCAAAATAAGGCCGATAGTGATGGAAATTAATCCTACTGCAAGGCCGATCAGAGCTATTCCCCAGCCAATGGGTTGTTGAGTAAATAACTGAGACACAACGGCGGCAATAATAATAGCCTGACCAAGATTGACAGAGGCTTTGCCTGATTCGCTATAAACCTCACTGACTATTTTCATCCCCTCCTCCGGGCTTGCTCCGGGCTTGGTTCACGGAGGAAAATAGCAAAATAGTCATTAAATGTCAATAGTCAAAAAAGGTGGTGATTCGAATGGCGCACATCATTGACAACTTCGGCCTTCTCGGGCTTGATATTATTCAGCTTTCTCGCGGCGACGGTTTCGCCAGTGATCGGCGATGCGATGACACACTTCGCTGACGTCTTGTGAACTAACTTTCATCTGTTTATCTTTTTTATTTTTTTGACTCGAGTTTGCATTTTTGTGGTATTTCTTTATTGCCGGTTTAATCCAAGTGCATTGTCACAATTTACTTTTTAACCCAATAATTCGAAGGAGAACCATGAAGCCTCTCATTATGTTAATCCTTGCACTCGGCGTTGCGCTCGGCGCTTGCCAAAAATCAGAGCAAACGGCAACCGTCTCGCGAGTCGATATCAAAGTGCCGACGATTCAGTGCGGAAGCTGCGTGAAAAACGTCAAAACAGCTTTGGAAGCACTGCAAGGCGTGAAAACGGCCTCGGTCGATTTGAAAACGAAGGTCGCGCAGGTCAGTTTCGATGCGGCCAATCTAACTCTGGCTGACCTGGAAAATGCGATTGCCAAAGCGGGTTACGATGCGAACGACACCAAGCGTGACTCGCTGGCCTATGAGGACTTGGATGCTTGTTGCAAGCTTCCCGAAGATCGCTGACGAAAAAATAGGAGAAAATTTTATGCCCAAACTCAAATGCCCCAAATGCGGCCACGAACAGGAAGTCCCGCAACATTGCGGCCAACCCATGCATCTCGAAAAAGTTGACGGCACGGAAATGTTGGTGTGCTGGATGGGTCCCGAATGCGGTAAACAATACATTCCAACGCACTGTGGCGCGCCGATGGAAATGGCAACGTGATTTGACGGGATGCTTGACACTGACCGGTCACTCGAAATGACCGGTCAGTTACTGCGAGGATGAATCGAGTAGAACTGATCTTTAGAAAGATTCCCCAACAATCAATTTTTCCAGCTCATTGGTCTTTTGCTTGTACGCCTTTTTCGGCGGGACGACGACGGCAAGAATCACTTGCTGCCCAAAGGCTTGAAAAAAGCGAAAGCCGATTTTGCGATGATTTTCTCCCTCAATGATTACCTCGCGTAAACGTGAGATGCCGCCCATCACCGAAGCCATGCGCCGCACATCGTGAAACAGAATCGCCATTTCAGCGATGCGGTCGCGATCAACTTGCTCGCCGTTGGCGTTGGAAGCCTGCGCAATGGGCAGACCTTCGTCGCTGAACAAATAGGCCGCTTCATAGGTCCCGAGCGCGAGAATTTCCGCCATCTTCTTCTCGATCGCCATTTGCGGCATCTTTACCGGCACAGCTTCCTGTTCGGATTTTGCGTTGACAGTCGCTTCTGTTCCAAAATTTTGTGTGGTTTCGTTCTCGAAGTACACAATAGCACCTCGTTCATTCCAAATTTGAACAAACGTGTTCAAGTGACATGCCACTTGCCACTTGCGTATCAAATGACCTTTTGTACATGCCCGACCACGCCATGAATGGCGGTTTTGAGCGTTTCCAACACCCCGATGCCCCGAACGGCAACCGCCTCAATCGCCGGTACGCCATGGAAATTCAATTTCGCGTTCATCTCGCTCACCGGGATGATGCGCGGTAAATCGCGCTTGTTATACTGCAGAATCCACGGAAAATTTTCCAGTGTGTGGCCGTCACCGATCAGGTTCTGCTCGAGATCCATGAGCGAATCCAGATTCTCGGTCATGCGGTCGGCCTGGGAGTCCGCCACGAAGACGATGCCATCGACACCACGCAGGATAATCTTGCGGCTGTAGGCGTAATAAACCTGGCCGGGAATGGTGTAGAGATTGAATTTGGGTTTCATTCCCTTGATGCGGCCGACTTCGAGCTGCAAAAAATCAAAATAAAGCGTACGCTCTTCGCGTGTCTTCAGAGTGATCAGATCGCCGCGCAGAGAAGGATCGATTTTGTGATAGATATACTCGAGGTTGGTCGTTTTGCCGCCAAGCCCGGGCCCGTAGTAGACGATCTTGAGATTGACTTCCTGCAGCGCCCAATTTACGAACATACACGCAATGTCCTCTTCGAGTTTTCCTCTCCGCCTGCCCCGCGAGATTTTTTATCCGTGTCTTCGCGAGGAGTTTACAGATTGAAAGATTTGTCCAATTCTTTACCCAGCAACAGGCCAAATTCGGCATCGAGAAAATCCGAGGCCTTTTTCTCGGCTTGCGCCGCCTTGTCGAGCACCTGTTTCAAGTTTTCAACTGTTTTGTTGGCAAAAATACGCACCAGCCCCAGCGCGACAGCTTTATCGAAGATGATCGCCAATAGAAAATTGAAGCCGACATTGCAGAGATAGAGATTGCGGCGTTCGCCCTCCTGAAAGATAAATTTGAACCCTTCTTTCTCGCCGATCACTCGCGCCATCTCCCAAGTGGCGGCAAAATTTCCGGCAGCCAGCGCCGAAAGCCCGGAAAGATTGACCACATGCTGCTTGCCGTGATGGGTAATGGGATTGCCATTGGCATCACAAAACAACGCAAAATCCGAGCGGGTGCTGGTGACCAAATCCCGCAGGATTTCATTGACCTGATTGAAAGTCTCGGTCGACAGCATGAACTCCTGCGTCGACTTTTCAGCTAACTGAAGCATAACAACCTCCTTATATTTACTCATACTCTTGCTCTTACTCCCACCCGCTTTTGAAAAATCACCCGGAAGCGAGTAAGAGTACGCGGAAGAGCAAGAATATGAGTCATTTGTTCTCCTCGTGAAATTTTAGATTGGCCAGTTGGTATCTTTCCTGTTTCAGCTCATTGTCCTGTTGCCAAACGGTCTGCAAGAAAAGCCGGCAAAGCGCCGGTGGCACGGATTTTTTGCTGTGTTTTGGCGACGTCATACGGCACGCGCTTCAAAGTATATTGCAGAGGTTCCATATCCAAAATCCCAAAAGCCGCATCCGGATTGCGATCCCTGGGCTGGCCGACGCTGCCGATATTGATCAAATAGCGGTGGTTCTTCTTGAAATCGACCGGATAATCATGGCGCACCCGCATCCCACCATCCGGCTGCAACGGAATCACCCAGGGTGTGTGCGAATGGCCGATAAAGCAAATTTGTTCATGGAACGCAGCGAAACCTCTTGCGGCATCCTCGAGATTGAGAATGTAATTCCAGCGCGTCGGCTCATCCGGCGAGGCATGCACGATCATGAACGTGCCATAACTGTGACTGTGCGGCAATGACATCAGGAATTTTTTGGAGTCTTCGCTCAATTGCCCGGTCGTCCACTCAATCGCTTGCCGCGCCATGTAATTAAAAAAATCGAGATCCACGCGACCAAGCGAGGCCTCGTCGTGATTACCGATCAAACAAATCGCGGCGTACTGCTGAATCAATTTGACGCATTCGTTGGGATTCGGGCCGTAACCGATCACGTCGCCGAGACACAGAATTTGATCGACGGATTCCTCTTTCAGCGCAGCCAGTACCGCCTCCAGGGCCTCGAGATTGCCATGAATATCAGATATCAGACCGTAACGCATGAATGACCACAAGCTATAACTTCGTTCCGGCCGTGCCACCACGCCCTCTGAGAAACAAACCGGCGGCCGGTGCTTTTGCATGTAAATTAAAGTGTGTAAATATAATACTTCACAGGCAAGTATGCAAGCTTATTCTTTGCTATTGGAAATTCACCTTTGGCGCACCTGACGAATTTTTTACCGGATTGCAACAATTACACTTACAACATATTGATCGGATCGATGTCGACAATCATGCGCACGCCCGCAGTCTTGAATTTTGAATCGGCGCTGCGATTGGCCTGGCGAAAAAATCTGACGACACGCTCCAGTGTCGCACGCATTTTATGCGCCGAAGGATCTTTTTTCGGGTCACTCTTGATCAATATTTGCCAGCGAAATTCATTTTGAATTCTTTCCAGGGGGGAGGGTGTTGGCCCAAAGACGCGAAAGGGGCCGCCGGCTTTCTTGAGAAGCGCGACAAAATCTTGCGCGATCCCGCGAACCCGCTCGTTGTCGCGATGGCGGAACAGTATCAAAGCCAGCCGGCTGAATGGTGGAAAATGCAGTGCCTCGCGCTCAGTAATTTCATAGTCATAAAACTTTTTGAAATCATGGGTTCGTGCACAAGCCATGCAGAAGTCATCCGGATAATAAGTCTGGACGATGACTTCGCCCGGCAAATTCCGGCGGCCGGCACGACCGGCAACTTGCGTGAGCAATTGGAAAGTCCGCTCGCCGGCACGAAAATCCGGCCGCAGTAAACCGGTATCAGCCGATACCACGCCGACCAGTGTCACGCGATGAAAGTCGAGACCTTTGGCGATCATTTGGGTGCCGAGCAGAATATCGTAATGATACTCGCCGAACTGGCGCAGGATGCGGTCGTGCGCCAGCTTGCCCCGTGTGGTATCCAGATCCATGCGCACCACCCGGGCTTGCGGAAAGAGCTCTTTCAATGCCTGTTCGACTTTCTGCGTACCGATGCCTTTGAATATGATGTCCGTTCCCTGGCACTGCGGACAGACGTCCGGCGCAGGCTCGTAAGCATTGCAATAATGACAGCGCAAATAGTTTCTCCGCTGGCCTCCGCGTTCCTTGGAAAGTTTGTCAGTGCCGAGTCGGGATTTATGGTAGGTCATCGGAATATTGCAAGCATCACAATAACGGACGAAGCCGCAATTGGCACAGCGAATCAGCGGAGCAAAGCCCCGGCGATTTTGCAGAAGAATGATTTGCTCCCGCTTGGCCAGCTTCTCACCAATCTTTTCGTAGAGCACGCGAGAAAAAATGCCCTCGTGGTCTGGCGCGGTCTTTCGCCAGGTCGTCATGTCGAGAATGCGCACCGTTGGCAAAGGCACATGGTCTATTCGGTTGGGCAATTCCAGCAGTGTATATTTGCCACGCTGGGCATTGAAATAGGATTCAATGGAAGGTGTCGCTGAGCCGAGCAAGATGACCGCCTGGGTCTTCCTGGCACGCATCACCGCAACATCACGGGCATGATAACGGGGCGCAGGATCAACTTGTTTATAGCTGTTTTCATGCTCTTCGTCCACGACGATCAAGCCGAGATTTCGCACGGGTGCAAATACTGCCGAGCGGGCGCCGACCACCACCCGGGCCTCGCCACGATAAATCCGGCGCCAGGCGTCATAACGCTCGCCCGTGCTCATCCGGCTGTGCAAAACCGCCACCAGCGGGCCAAAATTTCCTTGAAAACGCGCAACCGCCTGCGGGGTCAACGAAATTTCAGGTACCAGCACGATCGCTTCCTTCCCCTGGGCCACTGCCTCGCGAATCGCTTCAATATAGACTTGCGTTTTGCCGCTACCCGTGATGCCATGCAAGAGAAATGCTTCGAAACGTTTTTGTTTCATCGCCTCGGTCACGCGCTGCACGGCGTGGGCTTGCTCGGCATTCAAAATGATGGGCGACTCATCCGGCCCGAGCACGTGGTGATTACTCGTGAAGTTGGCATAGGGGTTGCGCTCGACTTCACGCTCGACGAATTGGATCAGCCCGCGTTTCACCAACGATTGCAGGGAGGCGTGGCCGAGGTTGCTGCGATGAAGAAAATGCGCCCGCGGCAGCTCACCGCGCTTGGCAAGCAATTGCAAACCCTCGCGTTGCATGCTGGTCAGGCGGAACGGCCACCGTCCGCCGTTTGCCCTCCGGTCGCCGGACGATTCAAGGTCTTGTGCTTGCAAATCCCCATTATCGCCGGCAACCAAAGCATGGCCCGCGGGTGTGAGTTGCACGAATGTTTTGGTTTGCAGCCGCGTACTGGCTTCCTGCATTTGCTGGCTCACTTCAACCAGACCGCAAGCCCTCAATTGTCGCAAACTGCTGCGCACACTGTCGTACCGCAAATGCCTGGCGAGGAACCGGACTTTGTAGCCCGGTTTGCCCATCAGGGCGCGCACCACTTCAGCTTGACGTGGTGCACGCTTTTCCATTTGGGCGATTTCTTCTTCAGATGGGATGCGCGTGAGACGCACGTATTGATGGCTCTCTTTTTCCAAACCCGGTGGCAACATGGTGCGGAGCACCTCGCCGAGGCCGCAGAGATAATAATCCGCAATCCACTGTGCCAGCTCCAAACGGGAGGCATCAAAGAGCGGCGCTTCGTCGAGCACATCCAAAATATCGCGCAATTTTTCCGGCGGAAAATCAATTTTGTCCACGTGCCGAACGATGAAGCCGGTGGCAACGCGTTTGCCGAGCGGCACCAGCGCGCGGCACCCGACTTGCGCCATCGCCTCGAGATTTTCCGGCACGCGATAGGTGTAACCGCGGGAAAGGGGCAAAGCAAAATAGATGTCGACGAAATGAGCCTGCATGAAGCGTCCGCTGTGAATGATTGTTTTGAAGAAAATTTACGGAAGGAATGGGTGAATTGCAAATGGAATTACACGCATCGGAAACGGGAACAGGGTTTCAAGAAATATCACGCTAAACTCGTTTCAACGCCGCCAATTTTTCGAATTTCGAGGCCGAGCGGTCGGAGAATGACAATGACGACCCGAGAACGATCCCGCAGCGCAATTCTATGATCATGTCGGTATTCCGGAAAATTTCAACTGTAAAGCGTTTCCAGAATTTTCAAAACCGCTTCATTCCAACCGGCAGGGCCGGCTTCTGTGGTGATCCGGGCTTGGATCTGCGCCAGCACATTCGCATCAACCTCGCCGTTTTTGTTGCGCACCAGGATCGGCGTTTCGACCGCGTGCAGCAGCGGTAAATCATTCAGACTGTCGCCAAACCCCACGGTGCGGATGGCCTGTTGCCATTCGTCACGATATAGTTTCGTCAATAATTGCACAGCTTTACCCTTGTCATTTTCACCGGTGAGATGAAAAAATCTCCCACCGCGCGTCAGGCGCAACCCTCTGCTTGCCACCGTCGCTTCTAATCTTCTCACTTCCCCCTCGTTAAAGTCGCGGTCAATAAAAAAGGGTTCGTCGGCATCGCGCATTTTGGCCAAGTTTGCTTGTTCCAGAGACAAACCGGTGAGCGCTGCGATTTGTTCAGAATTCATATCGCCAAAACCAACGAGCGGTAAATAGGTCTGTTGGGCGATTTCGACGAGTGCGGCACGCAGCGTGGGATAGCTCGTACCCAATAGAATCAAGAGATGCGCATTTCGTTCTTCGTGAAAATCAAACGGCTTGGTAAAACAACCTTTGGGAATGGAGAGCGCGCCACCATTTTCCGAGATAAAAGGATAGTCAATATTGAGCATGCCACTCCAATATTTCATTTCCGCATGGGTTTTCGAGGAGCACAAAATCAACGGCACCCGCGCCACTCGCAGCGCCGTCAATGCCGGCAATGCCGGCGAAAAATCGTAGGTGTCGTGGTCGAGCAGCGTGCCGTCGAGGTCGGTAAAAAACAACCAGCGCGGTTCAGTAAGTTTGTTCATTGGTCGTCATCTTGCCGTTCGTTGAATGGTCGCGCAGGTAGACGGTACGGATCGGAAATGGAATTTCGATCCCCTCTTCGCGAAAGCGTTTGAAGATGCGTTTGCGCAACTCGTGCTGCGCCAGATATTGATCGGTAAATTCTGCCACTTGACAGATCAGCGTGAAATTCAGAGAGGAATCGCCGAAGCCGGGAATGAAGCGCACGAGCGGCGCCGGCTCGGCAAGAAGACCAGGAATATCTTGCGCGCCCTTTTTCGCCTCTTCGATCAAAATGCGTTCGATTTCATCGGGATCGTTATCGTAGCTGACGCTGATCGGGAGTTGCAACGACATGCGCTTTTCGGGCAGATAGTAGTTGGTCACGATCGCTTGCGCCAATTTTGCGTTGGGCACGATAATCAAATTGTTTGGCAAAGCGCGAATCGTGGTGCTGCGCCAGGTGATGTCGGTGACGTAGCCCTCTTCGCCACTGTCGAGCTTGATGTAATCGCCGGGGCGAATGTTGCCGGCGAGGCTGATGTAAAATCCTGCAAACAGATTCGATAGCGTGTCTTGCAGCGCCAGCGCCACAGCCAGGCCGCCGACACCCAAGGCAGTGAGGATCGGTGTGATCGAGACGCCAAGCTGGTTGAGCAAAATCAGCATGCCGATGGTCATCACGCCAATGCGTGCCAGATTTTGCGTGAGACTGGTCACAGGCAGCGCGCCCTGCATTTCGTTGCCAAAATGTTTCACCAGATTGGCAACCAGGCGCGAGGCCACCAGCGTCAACGAAATCACCCACAAAATGAGCAGACTCTTGCCGATGAGACCGGTGATACGATCGGGCAAGTCGGAAGTCTGCGTGGCGAGATGCAAACCCAATATCAGCACCCAGATCATGAATGGTCCGCTGAAGGCTTGAACGAGAATATCGTCAGTGCGAGTTTGGGTTTTTGCCGCCCATTGTCGCAGGGAGCGGAATAAAAACCGTTTGCTGATCCAGCCCACCATGAGGGTGATCACCAGTACGCCGACCGGCAGTAAGAACTTTATCCAACTGAATTGTAAAAAGGCATTGATGGTATCCATAAGGCTGCTCTCCTCAGTAAGCTTTTTGAGTAAAGTCGGGCTTTGTTGCACAAAAATCAAGTGCCGGGAAATGCACACGACCCAATTCTGCGGTATGGCGACAATGAGCGAGTCTCTGCGACAGGGCTGTGGAATATAACATAGTACCCCCTTTTTTTCACAGAATCAAGCTTTAATTTCCAGTGGAAATTTTTTATTGACAATGTTAGGACATTTCATTATATTAAATTAATATTTTTGAACACCAGGAAATCCAAACGAGAAATTATGGCAACTCATCAATCTGCAATCAAACGCATCCGCCAAATCAAACGGCGGACGTTGCGAAATCGGCAAGAGCGTTCCACCATGCGAACGATGATAAAAAAAGTCCTGGCCGCCAAGGACCAGCAATCCGCCGAAAAGGATTTGCGTGCGGCAGTCTCTTTGCTCGACAGGTTGGTCAACCACGGCATCATTCATCGCAACAAAGCAGCCAACCAAAAATCACGATTGAGCCGTTTTTATAACCGACTGCCCGCTGTCACTTCCGCCTGATTTTTCAAATGCGCGACAATGAGACCGGTGTCGCTTATCAGTACAGTTGGACCTCGGACACGGATGATAACACGCCGGGTTCTCATACAACGGCTGTTTGAAAAGGCGCAATTCTTCCCTGAGCGAATTCGGAAGGATTGCGCCTTTTTGTTTATGAAGGAACCCTCTTGACATTTCGTAAAATCGTTTTATATTTTAGCCGTCGTAGGTATGAATGAAAATGTCCTCACCTGGATAAAAAACGGAATCGCTTATGACTGTCCGCATCCGCAAACCCGGCATTTTGATCACTGGCGCCAATGGCGAGATGGGCCATAGTCTCATCGAACGTCTGGCGGAAGAAGGCACTCACGATATTCTAGCTTTGGATGTTCGCCCGTTTGACGAAAGCTTGCGACGATTGTGCAGCACGACGATCGTGGGCGATATTCTCGAACAACGCTTGCTCGAGCGTGTGCAAAGTGAGTATGAAATTCACTGTGTTTATCATCTTGCGGCGCTGCTCTCCACGCGCGCGGAATTCACGCCGGAAGCGGCGCACCGTGTCAATGTCGAAGGCACCATGAACATGCTGAAGTTGGCGATTGAACAATCCCGCTGGCACGGCGCCGTCGTCAAATTCATGTTTCCCAGTTCCATTGCCGTCTATGGCCTCCCCAATCGCGCCACCAAGCAGGCCGCCGGAAAAGTCAAAGAAACCGAGTGGAATTATCCAATCACCATGTATGGCTGCAACAAACTCTATTGCGAGCATCTCGGCCGCTACTACGCCTCGCACTACCGTCAATTAGCGGCGGATACATTGAGTGGCGGTATTGATTTCCGCGCGATCCGTTTTCCCGGCTTGATCAGCGCGATAACGGTGCCCAGTGGCGGCACGAGTGACTATGCACCGGAGATGCTGCATGCGGCGGCGCAGAACAAAAGCTACGCCTGCTTCGTGCGCGAGGACGTGCGCATTCCATTCATGGCCATGCCGGACGCCATTCACGCCCTGTTGAAATTGCAGGCCGTGCCGCGGGAGCAGTTGAAACAAACGGTTTACAACATCGGCAGTTTCAACCCCAGCGCCGCCGAAATTCGTGAATTGGTGCTCCGTGCCTTCAAACATGCCGACATCACCTTTCGGCCGGATGACAAACGCCAGGCCATTGTGGATTCCTGGCCCGTGGATGTCGATGACTCGGCGGCGCGCCGGGATTGGGGCTGGGTGCCGGAGTATGATCAGGAACGCGCCTTCGAGGAGTATTTGATACCGAGGATCAAAGCACGCTATCAACAGATGAAGTGAAAGAAATTTATACGGAGTCCGCACCATGTCCAAACTCGATTTTCTCAACAACGAAATTCAAGCCCTCAAAGATCAGGGCTTGTTCATCAATATCCGCACCATTGAAAGCGCGGTGGGTGCGTGGATTCAAGTTGATGGCCAGCGTGTGCTCAACATGTGCACCAACAATTATCTCGGCTTTGCCAACCACCCAAAACTCAGAGAGGCCGCGAAGAGCGCGATCGATCGATATGGCGTCGGACCGGCGGCGGTGCGCTCGATTGCCGGCACTCAAACCTTGCATCGCGAGCTGGAAGCCAAGTTGGCCGCCTTCAAAGGTGTGGAAGATACCATTTCTCTGCAATCCGGCTTGATTGCCAACCAGGCGGTCATTCCCACCATCACCGGCGAAGAGGACGTCATATTCTCCGATGAGCTGAATCATGCCAGCATCATTGACGGCTGCCGTCTCTCACGCGCAAAAGTGGTGCGTTACAAGCATAATGATGCGGCGGATCTTGAAGCCAAAATTAAAAGTGAGCCGGCGGCACGCCGAAAATTGATCATCACCGACGGCGTGTTCAGCATGGATGGCGACATCGCACCGATGAAGGAGATTGTCGAAGTCGCCGAGAAATATAATGCCCTGACGATGGTGGACGATGCCCACGGCGAAGGCGTGTTGGGTCGCGCCGGCCGCGGCATCGCGGATCATTTCGGCTTGCACGGGCGTGTCGATATTGAGATTGGCACCCTCTCCAAAGCCTTTGGTGTGGTCGGCGGCTATGTTGCCGGAAAGAAGCCGATCATTGATTACCTGCGTCAGCGCGCCCGGCCATTTCTCTTTTCCAGCGCGGTGACACCCGCAGATGTAGCGGCTTGCATTGCCGCGGTCGATATTCTTGCCGAATCCGGCGCACTCGTGGAAAAGCTCTGGGCCAACACCAAATACTTCAAAGAAAAAATGAAAGCGCTCGGCTTCGATCTCGGCCAGAGCGTCACACCCATTACCCCGGTGATGATCGGGGATACCCAAAAAGCGCGTGCCCTGAGCCAGAAACTTTTTGAAAATGAAGTTTTTGCCATGGCCATCGCATATCCGACCGTGCCGAAAGGCAAAGAGCGCCTGCGCGTGATGATCTCGGCGACGCATTCAACCGAGGATTTGGATTTTGCGGTGAGGGCATTCGAGAAGGTTGGCAAAGAGGTTGGAGTGATATAACGTTTCTCGACACGCCTATGAAAGCGATGGTGCTAAACAAGCTGTGCAAGCTCGAAGAGAACACTGCACCGCTGAATCTTGTGGATCTTCCCGACCCGGTACCAGAAACCAAAGAGATCCTGGTCCGTGTTTCGGCTTGTGGGGTCTGCCATACGGAATTGGATGAGATCGAAGGCAGAACACCGCCGCGCTTGCCCATCGTCCTCGGCCATCAAGTGGTCGGAAGAGTTGAGCAGCTCGGCAACGGTGCCGGTGCTTTTAACATCGGGGATCGCGTCGGCATAGCGTGGATTCATTCCGCTTGCGGACAGTGCAAATTCTGTCTGGCAGGAAATGAAAATCTTTGTCCGCACTTTCATGCCACGGGCAGAGATGTGAACGGCGGCTATGCCCAGTATCTGACCGTTGGAGAAGATTTCGCCTATTCCCTCCCTGACACACTCTCTGATATTGAAGCCGCGCCGCTGTTGTGTGCCGGTGCCATTGGCTATCGCTCCCTTAAGTTGACCGGCCTTCGAGACGGCCAGAACCTGGGGCTCACAGGTTTCGGTGCTTCGGGACATCTGGTCCTGAAGATGGTCCGGCATCAATATCCACACGTCGAGATTTTCGTTTTTAGCCGGAATGAAACTGAAAGAAAATTCGCGCGAGAGCTTGGCGCGGCCTGGGCTGGTGATATTGCGGAAGCCTCACCGGAAAAGCTTGATTGCATCATCGATACCACACCGGTTTGGAAACCGGTCGTGGAAGCGTTGAAAAATCTGGATGCCGGTGGCAGGCTGGTCATCAATGCCATTCGCAAGGAAGAGGTTGACAAGGACTATCTTCTGCAACTGGACTACCCGTCACATCTGTGGCAGGAGAAGGAGATCAAGAGCGTGGCCAATGTCGCACGCCAGGATGTGCGCGAGTTCTTGCGCCTGGCCGCCGAAATCGGCATCAAGCCCGAGGTTCAGGAGTTCAGACTTGAAGAGGCAAACGCCGCCTTGATGGAATTGAAGCGAGGCAAAATTCGAGGGGCAAAGGTGCTGAAGATAAGTTAAACTCCGATAATTCACGAGCCACATTTTCAGGCTTGAGCCAACGCCGTGAGATGACAAGCATAACAGTATCTCACGGGGTCGATTTACGCACCGCGTGAATTATCTGGGTGAAGGTTGTTTTTGGCAACGGCGGAATTGGGGGGGGAAAGAATGATGAGGAATTTTATGTTGACCGGTGTTTACTCAGTTCTTCCAACTCCTTTTACTCCCGCCGGCGAGATTGACGCAGCCAGCCTCAGGCGCGTGATCGATCTGTACCTTCGCGCCGGTGTGGATGGCTTGACCGCCGCGGGTGTGACCAGCGAGATCGCACGACTCAGTGACAACGAACGTTGGTTTATGCTCGAAACTGTGATGGCGCACGTGAATCATCGCGTGCCGGTCGTGATTGGAACGACGACAGAAGGGTTGCACACGTGCATCGAGCTGTCGAAGAAAGCCAAAGCCTTGGGCGCGGCAGCCGTAATGATCAGCCCGCCACGATTGCCGAAACTCAACTCCGAAGTGATTGTCAAACATTTTCGCACGGTTGCCGAAGCGATCGACATCCCGATTATCGTGCAAGATTACCCGCCGATTTCCGGTTTTACCATGGAAGCCGCATTGCTGGCGCGGATTGTGCGTGAAGTCCCCTCTGCCCGAACGATCAAATTGGAAGACGCGCCGACACCTTATAAAACCGCGCGTGTGCTCGAACAGGCCGATGGTCTCGAGATCGGCATCTTCGGCGGATTGGGTGGAACTTATCTGCTCGAAGAGTTGATGGCTGGCGCCACCGGTGCGATGACCGGATTTGCGATTCCTGAAATTTTGGTCAACGTCGTTCGTTTGTTTCATGCGGGAGAGCATGAGAAAGCTGCAGAAGTGTTTTACCGCAATGTCGCGTTGATGCGATTCGAATTTCAGGAAGGTATCGGCATGGCGATTCGCAAAGAAATTCTGCGCCGGCGCGGCGCGCTGGCGCATGCCGGCATCCGTCCGCCCGGAACTCCGCTCGAGGCTTCGACGCAAAAGGCACTGGACTCACTGCTGAATTGGTTCCTGCAACAAAATAAGGACATCGACTGGACTTTGGAGCAACTGGAAAAATCTTGAACACGGATGGGGCGCAGCGCGGCCTTGGCCGCAACCCCTCTGGACACAGCCAAGCCGAACCACAATGGCGCAAAGGCCTCTGGCCTCACAGAGAGCGTAGCGAAGCCTATGGCCGCACAGATGGTTTCCTTGTAATGAAGAGATTTGCCGCAGGCCAGGGTTCGCAATGACAACCATTCTGCAGGAAAGATTGGCGCTTGGGACATGTGCCACATGCAGGGTCATAAAGAAAATTCAACCATTTTCTTGTGCGCCTGGTGCCTTTGCAGTGAAAAAATCCTCGTGGTCGTGGCAGTTTTCCGGCATCATACGACAGATTGGGAAGGAAAATTATGAGATGGCTCCGCAAGGTGCTGTTGTGGATTTCGGAAAATCGCAAACTGCGCCAAACACTGCCTCGCTATCAATTCATTCGTCGTGCCGTATCACGTTTTATGCCCGGCGAAGAGCTTGCTGAAGCCCTGCAAGCGGCGAGCACGTTACAAAAGCAAAGCCTCAATACTATTTTTACTCATTTGGGAGAGAATATTGTCGAAGCGGCCGAATCCATGGAGGCCACGAATCATTATTTGGAGGCCCTGCAACAAATTCACCAGCGCCATCTCGACACCCATGTTTCGGTCAAGTTGACCCAGCTCGGCCTGGATTTGAATGAGGACCTCTGCCTTCAGAATCTCACGGCAATTGTCGAACGCGCCGCCGCGCTGAAGAATTGGGTGTGGATTGACATGGAACAAAGCGGTTATGTGGATCGCACGCTTTCACTGTACAAGAAAATTCGCAGTAAATACCCGAACGCCGGCGTGTGTGTACAAGCCTATTTGTACCGAACGAAAAAAGACCTCGAAGAACTTTTGCCCTTGTCTCCCGCCATTCGCCTGGTAAAAGGCGCTTACCTGGAACCGGCGAACATCGCTTACCCCGGGAAATCAGAGGTCGATGCCAATTATTTTGCGCTCGCACAAATGCTGCTGTCGAACATAAAAAAGAATGGCGTGACCGTTGGCATTGCCACGCACGACAGGCGTTTGATAAAAAGAATTCAACGAGCCGCATCAGAGCTGGGACTCAGCAAAAACGACTACGAGTTTCAGTTTCTTTATGGCATTCAAAGCGAAGAGCAGTTGCGCCTGGCCAGGGAAGGTTGCCGCGTGCGCGTTCTGATCAGCTATGGCAACTATTGGTTCCCGTGGTATGTGCGCCGGCTCGCGGAGCGGCCGGCGAATCTTTGGTTTGTAGTGAAAAACTTGGTATCATGAAAGGAATGATTTTCAACATCATGCGCTATGCGGTGCATGACGGCCCGGGAATTCGCACAACAGTATTTTTCAAGGGATGTCCGCTGCGCTGCCAATGGTGTCACAACCCGGAATCGATTATCCGCCACCAGGAGATTATTTTCCGGGAAGAGCGCTGTTTGCGTTGCGGAGATTGCTTTTCTGTCTGCCGAAATGGTGCGATTCGCCGTGAGGACGGCCGGTTTGTCTATGTGCGCGAAAATTGTATTCAATGCGGTAACTGCATCGAAGTGTGTTACGCCGAGGCGCGCGAGATGGCCGGAAGGGAGATGACCACCGAAGAAGTCATGGCGGAAATCAGCAAAGATGTGGTTTTCTTCGATCAGTCCGGCGGCGGTGTGACGTTTTCCGGCGGCGAGCCTTTGCTGCAGCACGAATTCCTTCTCTCCCTTCTGCAGTCTTGCAAGCAGAAAGGCATTCACACCGCAGTCGATACCAGCGGATACGTTTCTCCTGAGATTCTCGGCCAAATCAGTCCATGTGTCGATCTGTTTCTTTATGATATAAAAATCCTTGACGAAGCCAGGCACCGGCAGTTCACCGGTGTACCCAATCGTCTGGTCCTGGACAATCTGCGCAGGCTCTCCCAATGGCAGAAGAACGTCATTGTTCGCCTGCCACTCATTCCCGGAGTCAATGACGATCAGGAAAACATTCGGCAGACCGGCAGTTTTGTTGCATCTTTGGGAAATATCGATGAGATTCACATCCTGCCGTATCATCACACGGGTTTGGAAAAGTATCGCCGGCTGGGCCTGGCATACCCACTGCCGGAAGTTGCGCCCCCTTCGCCGGAAAGCCTGGATCGAATCGTCAACGAATTGAAACGATTTGTGAAGACCGTTGTGCTTGGAGGATGAAGAATGACCAAACGCGTCAAAATCTTGCGGCAACAAAGCCTCAATGCCGTGCCATATATTTCTCCGGAGCGCGCGCTGCTGGTGACGCAATTTTATCAAGAAGCCGGCTTTCTCTCGGTTCCCATGAAACGCGCGCTCACATTCAAAACCATCATGGAGAACAAAGCCATTTGCCTCAATGATGGCGAATTGATTGTCGGCGAGCGCGGCCCGGCACCGAAAGCGACATATACCTATCCGGAAATTTGTTGCCACAGTCTGGAAGATTTGGATATTCTCAACAGCCGGGAAAAGATTCCATTCAAAGTCGAGGCCGAAACCCGACGATTGTATCGGGAAGTCATCATTCCATTTTGGCAGGGGAAAACGATCCGTGAAAAAATTTTCGACGAGATGACGGACGAATGGAAAGCCGCGTATCAAGCCGGGATCTTCACGGAATTCATGGAACAGCGTGCGCCGGGGCACACGGTATTGGATGACAAGATTTACCGCAAAGGCATGCTCGATTTCATCCGGGACATCGATGCGAGTCTGAAGGCGCTCGACTATCACAATGATGCCGAGGCATACTACAAGCAGGAAGAACTCAAAGCCATGCGCATCTGCGCCGAGGCAATCGTGACATTAGCCCATCGTTACGCCAACAAGGCGCTGGAGCTTGCAGCGCAAGAAAAAGATACAGTGCGAAAATCCGAACTGGAAACCATCGCGCAGATTTGCCGTCACGTTCCGGCGCACGCGCCAGAAAATTTTTGGGAGGCATTGCAGTATTACTGGTTTGTGCATCTGGGTGTGATCACGGAATTGAATCCCTGGGACTCATTCAATCCCGGCCGCCTCGATCAGCATCTTTATCCGTTTTATAGAAAGGGCATCGCTGACGGCTCGCTCACGCGTGAGCAAGCCAAGGAACTGCTGCAATGTTTTTGGATAAAATTCAACAATCAACCGGCACCACCAAAAGTCGGTGTCACTGCCGCGGAAAGCTCGACATACACGGATTTTGCCAACATCAACAGCGGCGGCTTGCGCGCCGATGGCAGCGATGGCGTCAACGAAGTCACGTATCTCGTGCTCGAGGTGATTGACGAGATGCGGCTGGTGCAGCCCAGTTCTAACATTCAGCTCAGCCGCAAGAATCCGGACGAATTTTTGAAACGCGCGTGCAAAATCATTCGCAAGGGTTGGGGACAGCCGTCGATTTTCAATGCGGACATGGTTGTGGAGGAACTCTTGCGCCAAGGCAAATCCATTGAAGACGCGCGCAACGGCGGCACCAGCGGTTGCGTCGAGACCGGCGCCTTCGGAAAAGAGAGCTACATTCTCACCGGCTATTTCAATCTCCCCAAAGTTTTTGAGATTACACTGCACAATGGTATCGATCCGAGAACCGGAAGGAAAATCGGCATCGACTCCGGCGATCCTGAAACTTTCCGAACGTTCGATGAGCTGATGGAAGCTTTCAAGCGCCAGATGAAACATTTCATCGACATCAAAGTGCGCGGCAACAACGTCATCGAACGCTTGTATGCCGAATACATGCCGGTGCCATTTCTGTCCATTTTAATTGACGATTGTATTGTCAAAGGGAAGGATTACAACGACGGCGGCGCGCGCTACAATACGAATTATATTCAGGGTGTTGGCATCGGCTCGATCACAGACAGTCTCGCAGCCATCAAGTATCATGTCTTTGATGAGAAAAAACTCTCGATGCGCGAGTTGCTGACCGCGCTGGCGGCAAATTTCGAGGGTTACGAGAAGATGCGCTTGCTGGTGCTCAATAGGACGCCGAAATATGGCAACGACGATGATTATGCCGACAACATCATGCGTGCCGTGTTCGAGGCATTTTATAATGAAGTGAATGGCAGAAAGAACACCAAGGGCGGCGTGTATCGCATCGATATGCTGCCGACCACCTGCCATGTTTATTTTGGCTCCGTCACCGGCGCCACGCCGGATGGCAGAAAAGCGTGGACACCGCTGTCAGAAGGCATCTCGCCGGTGCAAGGCGCCGATCGCCATGGCCCGACCGCCGTGCTGAAGTCCGCTGCCAAGATGGATCATGTGCGCACCGGCGGCACGTTGTTGAATCAAAAATTCACGCCGCAACTACTCGAAACGGAAAAAGGTCTCGACAACCTGGCGCATCTCGTGCGGGCGTATTTCACGTTGGGCGGCCATCATGTTCAATTCAATGTTGTGACAGCTCAGACCCTGCGCGACGCTCAAGCCCATCCGGAACAATATCGCGATTTGATCGTGCGCGTGGCCGGCTACAGCGATTATTTTTGCGATTTGAGCAAAACGTTGCAGGATGAAATCATCGCGAGGACGGAGCATCAGAGTTTCTGATTTCGTCAAGTGGTGCATTCCGGACAATCGATTTTTTGATGATTTGAATCATTTGGTTGTTCAATGTTGTTTGCTCGCAAATTTGGATTTGAGCGCATCTGTTTCGGATTGCCGATCGCGAGCTGGAATTCTTGTAACAGTTCACCATCCCCTCTAATGGTGTCATTCCGCAGGCCTACGGCTCGTAGAGCCTATGGCCGTAGGCTACGCCCGCAGGGAATCTTTTTACGCATTAAGTAAGATTTCAATTTTAAGATCTTACCCAGTACGAAAGAAGATTCTTCCAGAATGACATTTCAAAAGGGTGGTGAACTGTTACGAATTCTTATCTCTCTATCGCTGCGCGCCGGAGATTCGGGAGAAGCAACCGGGGCCGGGGCATCCACATGCCAATACCGCGTGGCAAGAGTCCTGATTTCTCCAAAGGCAATGCCCGAACATTTCTCATCCTGACACCACCCTCCAATCGAATTTTTTGATTTTCATTTGACTGCCAATTCTTTCCGTGTATTGGCGGCAGCGCTTTCAGACTTGACTTTCAAGATTGATTTTTCCATATTACCATCTTTGAAATGAAAAGGCTGATGGCCGTTGTACCAATTCTTGCTTGGACTATTTCAACTTAACCGCAAAGACTGTATGCAACAACCACATACACAAGTCTTGCATCCTCTTCGCTCCTGGACGCCACCCAGGGATTGGCTGAAGATTACGACGATCGATGCGCATACCGAAGGCGAGCCGCTGCGCGTGATGGTCGATGGTTATCCGGAACTCCCCGGTGACACGATTCTCGCACGACGAAGATATGCCAAAGAGCATTATGATCATCTGCGCACGGCATTGATGTGGGAACCGCGCGGCCATCGCGAGATGTACGGCTGCATTATCACACCACCGGTCAGTCCGGAGGCGGATTTCGGCGTGTTGTTCTTGCACAATGAAGGTTACAGCACCATGTGCGGCCACGGGATCATCGGCATTGCCACTGTTGCGGTGCAGACCGGAATGAAGAAGCCTGTTGAGCCCGAAACCGTGATCCGCATCGACAGCCCTGCCGGCCTGATCACGGCGCATGCGCGGGTCAAAAACGGAAAGGTGCAGAGCGTGTATTTTCACAACGTCCCATCGTTTGTTGTCGGCCTCGATGAAATGGTTGCGGTGCCGGGCATTGGAACCATTCACTACGATCTGGCCTTCGGCGGCGCGTTCTATGCTTATGTGCAAGCGGATCAACTCGGTTTCAAATGCACGCCCGAGGAGACGCCACAGCTCGTCGAGAAAGGCATGGCCATCAAGCGCGCGGTGATGAAATCCCGCGAGATCGTCCATCCGTTTGAAGATGATTTGAGTTTCCTGTACGGAACCATTTTCATCGCCCCACCGATTGGGCAAGGTGCGCATAGCCGCAACGTCTGTATTTTCGCCGAGGGCGAAGTCGATCGCTCGCCAACTGGCACGGGTGTGAGCGGCCGGTTGGCCATTCACTTCGCGCGCAAAGAAATAACCGTCGGGCAGCCGCTTGTGATTGAGAGCATCATTGCGAGCAAATTCACCGGCCGTGTGGTGCAAACCACACGCTTCGGACCGTATGAAGCAATCATTCCCGAAGTGGAAGGAACCGCCTTCATCACCGGCCGCAATGAATTTCTCATTGATCCTGACGACCCGATGAAGAACGGTTTTATCATTTGAATGATTAGTATTAATCTTTTATCAATGAAATCTTTGCTTTTTTGGCAAAGACTGCGTCTATAGGTTACGCCCGTTGGGATTTTAAAAGACAAAATAATTTTTGACAAATTATTTTGTCTTCAAGCATTTTGTCTTTTTGGCTCCGGCTCGTCCGGGTTGGGTAGTACGACAGAATTGTTTTAATAAAACAAAAGCTAACAATTTCACGCAAAGAGGCGAAGACGCAAAGTTGGCGCAAAGAAAAACTTCGCGCGAGGCTTTGGCTGGGAAAGATGCCTACGGCATGACAGGCAGAAGTGAAGTTGCCAGTACTCAGGTGGCGAGTGCACCCAACTTAACGTTATTAGCCAACTGATAAAATCCACAATCCCGCTGTTTACGGATTGAAGTCTTTTATCCGAAAGGGCACGACATGTTTCGCGATCATCCGAAAGGATTAAAGGTGTTGTTCTTCACTGAGATTTGGGAGCGTTTCGGCTTCTACATCCTGATGGCGATTTTTGTGTTGTACATGGATCATGAGTTCAAATGGAGCGATGCCTTCAAAGGAAAGGTTTACGGTTTGTTTCTTTTTATCGCGTATTTTTTTCCGCTGGTCGGCGGCTGGCTGAGCGACAAAGTCATTGGCGCACACAACACCATTCGCGTAGGCGCTGTTTTGATGGGCGTGGGATACGCCTTGCTTGCCGGTTCCGCGGCGAATCGAGTGGCCTTGTTCTTTATCGGGCTGGTCATGATCGCGGTCGGAACGGGAATTTTCAAGGTGAATATGTCCGTCTCTGTCGGTAATTTATACGAACCGCAAGACGGCCGGAAAGACAGCGGCTTCAACATTTATTATATGGGTGTCAACATCGGCGCCATGCTGGCTCCGCTGGCAGCAACATATTTTCACAATGCCTTTGACAGTTACAGAATCTCTTTTGCCGCGGCGGCAGTGGGAATGATCCTGAGCATGATTATTTTTGAATCAGGAAAGTCTTCATTGGTTGTTCGCAAGTACGGCACAGCGTATGGCGGGACAATGGGACAAAATGATCCGCCGACCAATCGGGAGGAGGACCGGCAGCGCATCGCCACGCTCGGACTCCTGTTCCTGATCGTGATCTTTTTCTGGATAACATTTTATCAGAATGGCTTTGCGCTCACCCTCTTTGCCCAGCGCTCAACGATTTTGTCTGACCTTCTCAAACCCGAGACCTATCAGTTTTTCAATCCATTTTTTATTTTGCTGCTGACGCCCGTGGTGGTGAACATATTCAATCGAATGAGAAATAACGGCAAGGAGCCGACCAATCCCACGAAAATATTCATCGGCATGTTCATCTCCGGGTTCTCCATGTTGATTATGGCCTTTGCCTCGCTGGCGGGTGGAGATGCGGATGCCAATATCATGTCGCCGTGGTGGCTGATTGCCTCATATTTCGTGGTGACGCTCGCGGAAATCCTGGTTTCGCCGATGGGACAATCCTTCGTCACCAAGGTTGCCCCGCGCCGGATTCAGGGCATGATGATGGGACTGTGGTTCGTGGCCACTGCCGTGGGCAGCTCTGGTTCGGGATTCTTCGGCCGGTTCTACAGCACCATGCCGCATCACCAGTACTTCTTCGCTCTGACCGGTGTGCTGTTGTTCCTGTCATTGCTCGTTTTCTTCTCCCTCAAGAGACTCAATCGTTTTTCAACATGATTGGTTGGAGCATGGCTATGTTGATCAAGGAAAAAGTGGCGCAAGCTGTCCAGATTTTGCAGGAATACCACGTCGATTGCTGGATCACTTTTGCCCGGGAAACCCAGATCAACGGCGACCCGACGCTGCCATTTCTGGTGGCCGGCGATTTGACCTGGCATTCGGCGATCATCATTTCCTCCTCCGGCAAAAAGCATGCGATTGTCGGGCGATACGATAAAAAAAGCGTCGAAGATCTCGGCGTGTATGACGAGGTGGTTGATTTTGTGGAGGGCATCAGGCCGCTGTTCGTGCCGTACATGAAAAAATTGAATCCCGCCAGGATTGCCATCAACTACTCGCAGGATAGTGAAATTTGTGACGGGCTGACGCATGGAATGTATCTGACGCTGTACGACATGCTTTCCGAAATCGGATTTCAGGACAGATTGATTTCTGCCGAGCCGGTCATCTCCGCGTTGCGCCAGCGCAAATCGCCGACGGAAATCAAATATATCACCGAGGCCATTCGGCAGGCGGAAAATATTCTTGCGCTGACGGCGAAATTCATCAAACCGGGACGCACTGAAGCCGAGATCGCCGCCTTCATGAAGAAAAAAGTCGAGGAAGCCGGGCTGAAGTTGGCCTGGGATCCGAAAGTCTGTCCGGCGGTCTTCACCGGTCCGGAAACCGCACACGCGCATTACAATCCCACCCTGCGAACCGTACAGGAAGGACACGTTTTGAACATCGACTTCGGCGTAAAATATGAGGGATACTGTTCGGATCTGCAACGAACATTTTATATCCTTGCGCAAGGAGAAACCCGCGCGCCGGAGGAGGTGCAACGCGGCTTCGATACCATCGTGCAAGCCATCGAAGAGTCCCGCAAAGCATTGAAGCCCGGCGCCCGAGGTCATGAAATTGACGCGATTGCGCGCAAGATTGTTACTTCACAAGGATACAAAGAATTTCCTCATGGCGTGGGGCATCAAGTCGGCCGCTTCTCCCATGACGGCACGGCTTTGTTGGGACCGGCGTGGGAGAAATATGCCAAGAAGCCTTTTGTGCCGATCGAAGAGAACATGGTTTTCACCATCGAGCCGCGTTTGACGGTTCCAAATCGCGGCACCGTGACGGTGGAAGAAATGTTCGTGGTCAAAAACTCCGGTGCCGAGTTTCTTTCCAAACCGCAAAAAGAGCTGATTCTTATTCATTCCTAAAACGATGCTTAAACGAATCTTCTTTAGCCTCGTCATCTTCCCCGCTCTTCTCTTTGCCCGGGAAAACTCTCTACGCGAGCAACTCAAAAGCCTGCCGGACGTCGTCGAGGTCAAGCCGATGACCCCGGATTCGCTTTTTCGGGAAGCGTATCTCGTGCGTGTGCGACAACCGCTGGATCACGGCACTCCCGCGGGGAAATCATTTCTGCAATCCGTATTTGTTTCGCACATCGATTTGTCGAAACCCGTCGTCCTCGAAACTGAAGGATATGCCGTCTCCAACGGCACCAGAGCGCGAGAGCTGACCCGTATTTTGAAATGCAACCAGATTGTCGTCGAGCATCGCTACTTTGGCGCCTCAAAACCCGATTCGCTGGAATGGCAATATCTGACGGCCAGGCAATCTGCTGACGATCTGCATCACGTTGCCGTGTTGTTCAGGACCATTTACAAGGGGAAATGGATCAGCACCGGTGTCAGCAAAGGCGGACAAACGACGCTCATTTACCGATATTTTTATCCAAATGATGTCGATGTAAGTGTTCCCTATGTTGCACCATTGAATCTCGCGCAGGAGGATCCGCGCGTTTTTTCATTTCTGCGCAGCGTGGGTGATGAAGCATGCCGCGAAAAGATCAAAAAATTCCAGATCGCCATGCTCGAGCGGAAAAAGGAAATGCTGCCGCTTTGGGAGAAGCATGGCAAGGATGCAAACCACACTTTTTCATTCGGCGCTGCGTTGATGTACGAATACGCGGTGCTGGAGTATTCATTTTCATTTTGGCAGTCAGGAAATGCGCCTTGCAGCGCGATTCCACCTCCCGGCGCGCCGGCCGATTCGATGTTTGCCCATCTGCGAACGGTGGTGCCGCTCTATCTTTATGCCGACACCGGCATCAAATACTTTCAGCCGTTTATGTATCAGGCGTATACCGAGCTGGGCTACTACGGCTATGATATTACCGATTTCAAGAATTATCTCACTGCCATCAAAGATCCGACAAACAAAATTTTTGTTCCGAAAGATGCCAGGGTGGAATACCACCCCGAAACCATGCAAAATCTTTATGTGTGGTTGCGAGATCATGGCGACAACATCATCTACATTTATGGCGAGAATGACGCCTGGTCGGCGAGCGCCGTGCAATTGGCGGGCAGGACGAATGCCGTGAAGATTGTGAAGAAAGGCGGCACGCACGGAACGCGCATTCGGAATCTGCCGGAAGAACAACGCCAGCTTGTGTACTCGACGCTCGAGAACTGGTTGGGCATTCAGCTTGAACGATGAACATTATTCGAATGAAATTTTGACAGGAGATCTTGAAGGTGGCTACACATCATTACATTGCTTGCGATCTCGGCGCTGAAAGCGGACGAGTCATGCTTGGCACACTCGCCAATGAACGGCTCACGCTGGAGGAAATCCATCGTTTCTCCAATGGCCCGGTTTCAATCTCCGCCTCATTGCGCTGGGACATGCTGCGTATTTTCGAGGAATTGAAAACCGGCCTGCGCAAAGTGGCAGCGCGAGGAATCTCCGTGTCGAGCTTGAGTTGCGATTCCTGGGGCGTTGATTATGTGTTGTTGCAGGGGAATGAGCCGATGTTGACCGCGCCGTTTCATTACCGCGACAGTCGTACTGATGGCGGTTTGGAGCGCGCGTTTGCCATCGTGCCCGCTGACGAGATTTTCGCAGAGACCGGCATCCAGTTCATGTCCATCAACACGCTGTATCAACTTCACTCCGATCTGCAGCAACGACCGGTAATTCTCAATGCGGCTGAGCGATTTCTTACGATTGGTGATTATTTCAATTTTCTGTTTTCCGGCGTGGGCAAGATTGAGGAATCGCTGGCCAGCACCACGCAACTGTACAATCCTCAGCAGCGGAATTGGTCGCAGCAACTCATTCGAAAATTCGGATTTCCTGAAAAAATTTTTCCTGAAATTGTTCCGTCGGGAACGAAGCTCGGTCCGTTATTGCCGGCCATTGCCGCCGAGACGAAATTATCCGGTGTGGAAGTTGTCGCCGGTTGCTCGCACGATACAGGAGCGGCCGTTGCTGCGGTGCCTGCAGAAGGTGACAACTGGGCCTATCTCAGCTCGGGCACCTGGTCGTTGCTGGGCATCGAAAGTCCTGTGCCAATTATCAACGCCAAGAGCCGCGAGTACAATTTCACCAATGAGGTCGGTTTTGGCGGCAGCATTCGGTTTCTGAAAAACATCACCGGGTTGTGGATCGTGCAGGAATGTCGTCGCGCCTGGGCCAAAACGGATCAGGAATACAGTTATGATCAGTTGGCGCACCTGGCCGAAGCTGCCGCACCGTTACAGGCAATTCTCGATCTGACTGATGAACGCTTTTCCAAACCCGGCGAGATGCCGCAAAAAATCGCAGCGTATTGCCGCGAGACCAATCAATCTGTACCCACGACGCCAGGAGCAATCGTGCGTTGCGTACTGGAAAGTCTGGCGCTTTTATATCGACAGCGGCTCGACCAGTTGGAAGAATTGACCGGTCGAAAGTTGACAACGCTGCACATCGTTGGCGGTGGCAGCAAAAATTTGTTGCTCAATCAACTCAGCGCCAGCGCCACCGGCCGCACCGTTTTGGCCGGTCCCGTGGAGTGCACTGCAATCGGCAACGTACTCATTCAAGCCATCGCACTCGGACATGTAGCATCACTGGCCTCAGCGCGGCGCATCGTCCGCGACTCGTTCCCGTTGGTGCGCTACGAACCGCAGGAAACGGAGTTGTGGGAGCAGGCGTATAGGCGATTTCTGGCATTGTGCGTTTAAGATTAGTTAAGAGGAGTTTTATTTGTCGTGGCGCGCCCCAAATTCACCATAAAGGCACACTGCCGCAATCAAATTTTCTGGGTACTGATTGGCGCAGATTTGCGCTGATGTGGAACTGCGAAAATCTGTGTTCTAAAATCTTCGCGGTTATAGTAGTCTTTCCCGGGTAATATCATGTTTTGCTCAGGAGACAAATTCACATGAACCAAAGCAAATCCTATCAATTCGTCAAATTTCTCTGGAATCAAAGCGAAGCTGAGAAGCTCGATCCGGTCGGCAAACTGGTTTACCGTTCCAACCTGCTGGGCGCTGACCAGCGCATCACCAACACTGGCGGTGGCAACACTTCGTCGAAAATAACCGAACGCGACCCGCTCACCGGCAAACCGGTCGAAGTGTTGTGGGTCAAAGGCTCCGGTGGTGATCTGCGAACCTCGACGAAGGAAAATTTTGCGTCGTTGTATCAGGACAAACTGCTCGCATTGCAGACACTCTATTTTAGTGCGGAAAAACGCGGGCCGAAGAGTGAAATTGAGGACAAGATGGCGGGCATGTATCCGCACTGCACCTTCAATCTCAATCCGCGCGCCGCTTCGATTGATACCCCGTTGCATTCCTTCATTCCTTACAAACACGTCGACCACATGCATCCCAACGCCGTCATCGCCATCGCGGCGGCGAAAAATGCCAAAACCCTCACACAGAAAATCTACGGTGAGGAGGTGATCTGGACACCGTGGCAGAGACCAGGGTTTGATCTCGGCTTGAAGCTGCAGGAAATCTGCAAGCAGCATCCCCACGCCAAAGGCGTCATTCTCGGCCAGCACGGACTGATCAACTGGGCCAATGACGACTACGAATGTTATGAATTGACATTGACCCTGATCGAACGCGCAGCGCAATACATTGCGCAGCATGACAAAGGCGAGAAAACATTCGGCGGTGCGAAATATCGTGCGCTCGAACCGGCAAAGCGCCGGGAACTATTTGTGCAAATTCTACCCTGGTTGCGCGGGCAGGTGAGCCAGCATCGCCGTTTCGTCGGCACGATCCAGGATGACGAGATGATGCTGCGTTTCGTCAATAGCATGGATGCTCCCAGACTCGCGGAGCTTGGCACCTCGTGCCCCGATCACTTTTTGCGTACCAAAATCAAACCACTGTATGTCGATTGGAATCCGCAGAGCGAGACGGTGGACGAATTAAAAAAGAAACTCGCGGCAGGTTTGGCAAAATATCGCCAGGATTACGCCGATTATTACAATCGCTGCAAACGTCCGAATTCGCCGGCGATGCGCGACCCGAATCCGACGGTCATTTTGATCTCGGGTCTCGGCATGATTGCCTGGGGCAAGGACAAGAGCGAATCACGGGTCACGGCTGAATTTTATAATGCTGCCGTGGAAGTCATGCGCGGGGCCGAGGCCATCGACGAATACATTGCCCTGCCGCAACAAGAGGCATTCGACATCGAGTACTGGCTGCTCGAAGAAGCGAAACTGCGGCGCATGCCGCCGGAAAAGGAGCTGGCGCGACAAATCATTGCTGTCATTGGTGCCGGCAGCGGCATTGGCAAAGAAGTGGCACCGCGTTTGGTGAAAGAAGGTGCGCATGTCGCGTGTATCGATCTCAACGAAGAAGCTGCAAAGGCGACCGCGAAAGAAATCACCGACCAGCACGGTCTCGGCATCGGCGTGGCCGGCACCGGCATTTCGAGTTGCGGTCCGGCCATTGGCTTGAGCGCCGACATCACCCAACGCGACCGCATCCGCACCATGCTCGAGGGCATTGTGCTCGCCTACGGTGGTCTCGACGCGGTGGTAATCACCGCAGGCATCTTTGTTCCGCCCGATCTCACCGGCCACATTCCCGATGACAAATGGGCACTCACCTTCGCCATCAATGTAACCGGCGCTTACTTCGTCGCCGATGAAGCTGCCAGGATCTGGCGGGAGCAGGGATTGGCAGCGAATCTGGTATTGACCACCAGTGTCAACGCGGTGGTTCCCAAGAAAGGCAGTTTCGCCTACGACACCAGCAAAGCCGCGGCCAATCATCTCGTGCGCGAACTGGCTATTGAACTGGCGCCGTTGGTGCGCGTCAACGGTGTTGCGCCGGCCACAGTGGTGCAGGGCAGCTCGATGTTCCCACGCGACCGGGTCATCGCTTCGTTAACCAAATACCAAATTCCATATTCTGAAACCGAGTCGGAGGAAATGCTGCGAACCAGGCTCGCACAATTTTACGCGGATCGCACTCTGACGAAGCAGCCCATTACGCCCACTGATCAAGCCGAGGCGATTTTCTTACTCTTGAGCAATCGTCTCCGGAAGACGACCGGACAAATTCTCAGCGTGGACGGAGGATTACATGAGGCCTTTTTAAGGTGAACGGATGATCTGTTCCGCTTTTTGATAAATTCCTGCGCTGTTTTTCACCCGAAAATTGAGTTGACTTTTTTGCGATTATCAGTTATATTGACCTGTTCACGAAACAAGTACCGTTGGTATTCAAACTATTCTCGGAAGTATGTAACTGACATTTGGGGTTGGAGGATGAAGCATGAAAGAAGAAGAAATCCGGCGATTGGTCAAAATCGTCGAAGAAAGTAACATTGCGGATTTGGAAGTGTCCCGTTGGGGTCGCAAGGTGAAAATCTCGAAGTATCCGAGTAATTCTCACCCCCTGACGCACATCCAGATTCCTGCGCCACCGGTTGGCGTTCCAGCGTCTGCTCCATTTCCTCACCCAATGCCTGTCGTGGAGCCTCCGAAACCTGCTGCTGAGACACCTGCTCCGGCAAAAAACCTTGTCGAGATCAAATCGCCGATGGTCGGCACTTTTTATCGCGCGCCGGCGCCGGATGCGGATCCGTACGTGCAAGCGGGAAGCATGGTCAGCAAAGGCCAGGTGTTGTGCATCATCGAAGCCATGAAGCTGATGAATGAAATCGAGGCGGAGTTTCCGTGTCGTATTGTCGAAATTCTGGTGGAGAATGCGCAACCGGTAGAATACAATCAGCCGCTCTTTCGCGTGGAGAAAATTTGACCACGATTTTGCATCAACAAGGCCATCGGGGGATGCGGATAAAACTTGATCATGCAAAATCAGGTGGTCAACGATTGAGGATAAAAGCGATTTGAAAAAAATTTTGATTGCCAACCGCGGCGAGATTGCGCTCCGCATCATCCGTGCGTGCAAAGAATTGGGCATTAAAACTGTTGCGGTTTACTCCGAAGCCGATGCCGAATCGCTGCACGTGCGGTTTGCCGATGAAGTGGTGTGTATCGGTCCGGGGTCGAGTCGAGAAAGCTATTTGAATATTCCCCGCATCATCAGTGCGGCGGAAGTGACCAATGCCGAAGCCATTCATCCCGGCTATGGTTTTCTTGCAGAGAATGCGCTGTTCGCCGAGATGTGCGCCTCCTGTGATATCAAGTTCATTGGCCCCTCCGCGGAGATGATCACGGCGATGGGTGACAAGGCCTTCGCCAAGGAAACCATGCGCAAGGCGGGCGTGCCGACGATGCCGGGTAGTGAGGGCATTTTGCCGGATGTAAAAGCTGCGTTGGCTGTGGCGGAAGCCATCGGCTATCCGGTGATCATCAAAGCCACTGCCGGCGGCGGCGGTCGCGGCATGCGTGTTGTGCGCGAGGCCGGTGAATTGGAGAATGCGTTCAATCAAGCCCAGACCGAAGCCCAGGCCGCATTCGGCAATCCGGCAGTTTATATCGAAAAATACTTCGAGCATCCACGGCACATCGAAGTGCAAATACTCGGCGATATGCACGGCAACGTGATTTCGCTGGGCGAGCGCGAATGCACGATCCAACGCAAGCATCAGAAATTGATCGAGGAGTCGCCTTCGCCAGCCATCACTCCGGAGATTCGCCAGCGTCTGAGCGAGGCCGCGGTGGCCGGCGCGAAGAGCGTCAACTACGTCAATGCCGGCACCATTGAGTTTCTCTTTCAGGACGGCAATTTCTATTTCATGGAGATGAATACTCGTATTCAAGTCGAGCATCCGGTGACCGAAACGGTTTTCGGACTGGATTTGGTGAAAGAGCAAATTCGCATCGCGCGCGGCGAACGTCTCGATCACATCAATCCGAATTTCAAAATGCGCGGTCATGCCATGGAGTGCCGGATTAATGCCGAAGATCCCGAAAATGATTTTCGCCCCTCGCCGGGGAAAATCACCGCATTCCATGTGCCGGGCGGGCCCGGCATTCGTGTGGACACCCATGTCTATGCCGGCTATCAAATTCCGCCGTTTTATGACTCGCTCATCGCCAAGCTGATCACACGAGGGCGTACCCGCGCCGAAGCGATCGAGCGCATGGAGCGGGCGTTGGAGGAATTCATCATCGATGGCGTCCACACCACGATTCCCTTTCACCGTAAAGTCATGGCCGATCCTGATTTTCAGTCCGGCAATTTTGACACGAAATATGTTGAAAATTTCTTCAAACGGCTCAAACTGACCACACCGACAGGTTTGGGAGCGTGAATCAGATTTTTATTCGAGAGCACGGAATAATGGCAATTTCCGAACAAGGCAGTACCACCGAACCTACGAACTTATAACGAGGCTTAGAGGTATGAATTTCCCTTCCGATTTGCTGTACACGCGCGAGCATGAGTGGGTGCGCATCGATGGCGAGATTGCCACGGTCGGCATCACCGACTATGCACAAAGCGAGTTGGGTGATATTGTGTTCGTCGAGCTTCCTGCGGTGAATTTCGAGACCGCCCAGATGCAGTCATTCGGGACCATTGAGGCGGTCAAAACGGTTTCCGACCTTTTCGCGCCGTTGAGCGGAAGAGTTGTCGAAACCAATTCCACATTGAACGATCATCCCGAGCTGATCAATCAGGACTGCTATGGTGAAGGTTGGCTGATTAAACTGAAAATTTCGGACAAAAACGAAATCAACAATCTTCTTCCGGCCGAAGAATACCAAAAACTGATTCCTTGAGCCGAGGGAGCCGCTTCTTGCCATGCAGAGTTGCCTGCACTTTTGCGAAGGTCCCGCTTTTCCTGGTGTTGACCAAATGGCGGAAGGGCGGGATTTTATTTTTGTTTTGCGAACTTAATGGACCATGGAGTCGATTGTCATGTCTGTTGATCTTTCTCCTGCTGACACGTTTGCACAACGGCATATTGGGCCTGACCGCCGCGACATTGAGCACATGCTGCAGACTCTGAACGCGCCCTCCCTGGAGGCGTTCATTGAAACGGTAGTGCCGCAAGTCGTGCGTTCGCAGCAGACACTGAAACTCGGCTCGGCTTGCAGCGAGTATGAGCTGATGACCGAGCTGAGAAGAATCGCCGTGAAAAACAAAATCTACCGCTCCTACATCGGCATGGGGTATCACGATACCATTACCCCGGCAGTGATTCAACGCAATATTTTGGAAAATCCCGGTTGGTACACCCAGTACACGCCGTATCAAGCCGAGATCGCGCAGGGCCGGTTGGAAGCCTTGCTGAATTTTCAAACCATGGTCATGGACCTGACCGGATTTGAACTTGCCAACGCCTCGCTTCTCGATGAAGCGACCGCAGCCGCCGAAGCCATGGCCATGTTCCACCGCACGAAACAGCTCTCCCACGGCGCCTCTTTTTTTGTTTCCAGTGCCTGCCATCCTCAGACCATCGCGGTGGTGCGAACCCGCGCCCAAGCCCACGATATCGAAATCATTGTTGGTGATCATCGCACATTTCGATTTTCAGAAAATGTTTTCGGGGCGTTGCTGCAATACCCGACCACCGATGGCGCGATTGAAGATTATCATGATTTCTGCCGACAGGCGCATGCCGCCGGCGCTTTCGTCGCCGTCGCTGCCGATTTGTTGAGTTTGGCGCTCTTGATTCCGCCGGGTGAATTCGGTGCCGACGCTGCTGTCGGTAACACCCAGCGCTTCGGTGTGCCGCTCGGGTATGGAGGTCCGCATGCTGCCTACCTGGCAACACGCGAGCAATTCAAACGCCAGATGCCCGGCCGCATCATTGGGGTCTCGGTTGATGCACGCGGCAGGCGCGCGCTGCGCATGGCCCTGCAGACCCGCGAGCAGCACATCCGCCGCGAAAAGGCCACCTCGAATATTTGCACCGCGCAGGTGCTGCTGGCCGTGATTGCCGGCATGTATGCAGTTTACCATGGCCCGCAGGGTCTCAAAAAAATTGCCGAGCGCATTCACGGTATGGCCAAAATTCTGGCGCGTGGTCTCAAACGTCTCGGCCATCACTTGCGGCATGAAGATTTTTTCGACACTGTGCGCGTCGAGGTTGCCAAGCCTTCACTCGAAGCCATTCTCGCCGCCGCAGAGGCGCAGCGAATCAACTTGCGCCGATACCCCGACGGCACGTTGGGTATTGCGCTCGATGAGACCGTTGGCCCAGTTGAGCTGACCGCACTCTTTGATATTTTTGCACTGAACCGACCCGTTGATTTTACTGTGGAAGAATTGGCTGCTCAGGAAACCGCCGGATACACGGGTTGTATGCAACGCACATCGCGTTATCTGCAGCATCCCACATTCAACAGCTACCATTCCGAGACCGAGATGCTGCGTTATTTGCGATCGCTCGAGGCCAAAGATCTTTCGCTCACCACCAGCATGATTCCCCTCGGTTCGTGCACCATGAAGCTCAATGCCGCGGCTGAGATGCTGCCCATCACCTGGCCGGAGTTCAGCAGGTTGCACCCGTTTGTGCCGGTTGAGCAAGCTGCCGGATATCAGGAAATCTTTCGCCAACTGTCAATCTGGCTTTCAGAGATCCTCGGCTTTTCGGACATCTCGTATCAGCCCAATGCCGGCGCCCAGGGTGAATATACGGGTTTGATGGTGATTCGTGCTTATCATGAACATCGTGGCCAGGGCCGGCGTAAAGTTTGTTTGATCCCTTCTTCGGCGCACGGCACCAATCCCGCAAGTGCGGTGATGGCCGGGATGGAGGTGGTCGTTGTCCGCTGTGATGACAAGGGTAATATCGATGTCGCCGATCTCAAAGCCAAAGCCGAGCAGCATCGCGATCGACTGGCGGCGCTGATGGTGACCTATCCCTCGACGCACGGCGTTTTCGAGGAAGCCATCAAAGAGATTTGCGCGATCATTCACGCCAATGGCGGCCAGGTGTATATGGATGGCGCCAATCTCAATGCGCAAGTTGGTCTGTGCCGGCCGGCTGAGCTTGGCGCCGATGTTTGTCACGTGAATCTCCATAAAACATTCGCGATTCCACACGGCGGTGGAGGCCCCGGGATGGGTCCGATTGGCGTGGCAAAACATCTGGCGCCTTTCCTGCCGACGCATCCGATTATTGCAACCCCGACGGGCGGAGAATTAGGTATCGGTCCGGTGGCTGCCGCGCCGTGGGGCAGCGCCAACATTTTGGTGATCTCGTGGGCGTACATCGCGATGATGGGAGGTGAGGGCCTCACCCGGGCCTCTGAGATTGCAATTCTGAATGCCAATTATATGGCAGCGCGATTGGAGAAATTTTATCCGGTTTTGTATAAAGGTACAAACGGCCGTGTCGCGCACGAATTTATACTGGATTTGCGCAGCTTCAAAACCAGCGCCGGCGTGGAAGTGGAAGATGTTGCCAAGCGTTTGATGGATTACGGATTCCATGCGCCGACCGTTTCGTTTCCGGTGCCGGGAACGCTCATGATCGAGCCGACGGAAAGTGAATCCAAAGAGGAATTGGATCGTTTTTGTGACGCGCTGATTGCCATTCGCAAAGAAATTGAAGAGATCGAGACCGGCAGCGCTGATCGCGCGAATAATGTACTGAAGAATGCCCCGCATACTGTTGAAGTGGTGGTTTCGGACACATGGAATTTTCCGTACTCGCGCGAGAAAGCAGCTTTCCCCTTGCCGTGGGTGCGCCAGCGCAAGTTCTGGCCATCGGTGGGACGAATTGATAATGCCTATGGAGATCGCCATTTGGTTTGCGCCTGCCCGCCGATGGAGGCGTACGAAAGATAGAAATTGCAATAAAGAATCCTTTATTTGAATCTCGACCACGAATCCCGGTCTTCGCACCTCAAACGCTGTTGCAAGTACTTTGCTCGTCGAGCGTCGCTGCCGTTCATCAAAAAATCGTTGTGATCGAAATCCAAGATTGACTTTTGCGGAAAATTTGTTTACATTACAAAGAACTTTTTCAAATTGACCGGGATTTGACCCACGATCAATGATTCGCAACGCCCGGTGAGTTTTCAAGTGCGCCTTGTCAGGCGGGGAGCTCATGTCTTTATCCGATCTGTTGCCCATGGTTGGTTAGAAGCCCAAGCCCCCCAATCCCCGTGAACTAATCATGTTTTTTCACATCGGCTACGGTGAAATCGCGTCGGGGAAAAACGTTTTGTTTTTGACGTGACCAGCGCGGCATGATTTTCGACAGACTTCTTTGGTGATTGGTGGATCATATTCCCCATCCGGTCATGCCGGCCCTGGGCTGCGAGCATCTTCACAGGCACGAGCACCGTTCCATATACCTTGGAAGATTCCTCGGACACAGTCTTTGCAGAATGACATTCATGGGCAGTATTTATTCCACCAGTAAATGAGACGTTCCTTTCCGGCTTGTGTGCCCGCGAGGTAAAATCGGCGAACCTCGCGCAATTAAAAAGAAAGGAGAAATATGAATCCGGTGCTGAATGAGTTTGTTACTCACCTGGAGTTTTTGGGGTATGAAATCGTACCTCAGGAAGAAGAAAATAGTGTATTGGCAAAACATCAAACGCATGGAAACACATTCGTAAAAGCCTACCTGAGTGGCGTGTTGCTCCAACAGTATTGGAAAGTCACTGACAAGGTGAGAAAGAAGCGCCATGAATTCCTCGAAGCGGTCAACCAACTTAACGCAGCGGCACATCTGGTAACCTATGTTGCCGGCAGTGATGACAACCCTTATCTGAGAATGGACGGCTTGTTTTTGGGCACGTACGACAAAAAGAAATTCGGTCTTTTCCTGGAAGCATACATGTTTGACACCAATGATCGCATACTTGGAAACGAATCGATAAGGAGTTTTGTCATGTAAGAGTTTTCTACAGGCGAAATCTGCGAGAGCTTCCATGGTAGCAAGATTTTTCGGGAGAGACCGCCGACCTACCGTTGTCGAAAAACAAGAAGAGGGCTTGGCCGGGCAGGCTTTGTAACGAGTGAAGCGCGCCTGCGGTATGCACCAAGCAGACAAATAATTTTCAAACCCAAGGAGGACTAACATGGCAACATCCATTTTAAATCAAATTTGCGCCCACCTGGAATTCTTGGGGTACACGATTACGCCGGGTGAGAAAACCACCACGGCCACGCATCCCAAAAAGTTGAATATCATACTCCGTGATTTCAACGACGGCGTGCTTTTTACCGGCATTTTTACCTGCAATGATCTCGCCAAGAAAGACCGAGTCGGTTATCTAAATTTTATTAATTCTTTGAATCAGAAGGCAGCAATTGCTCGTTTTTATGCAGACAAGGATTCTGACCTCTTTTATGAAGCGTGGTTTCCCAATAACTATGATCGGGCCAACTTTGGCAGATTTGCAGAACTGTGGGACCAGGACACACTGGGTGAACTCCTGGCAGCCCCGGATGCAAGAAAATATTTAGGCTGATGATCGTAATGCGATTTTAGACGCAACCCTGCGGACGTCGCCAAACTTTGCCAGACAAAGGTTACGGCCGCAGGGAAACAAAAAAACTTGTGATACAAAAATCATCGCGATGAGGATGGTTTGGGTGCTACCATGGGATCCTTTCGCACAAGTCAGGAGCACGACTCCATTTTCTGTTCTGAAAATGCCGAGAAGAGCCCGTCAGTGCCGGATTCCGCAGGAAACAGTTTTGTTGGTACATTACTGTGATGGTTTTCTGGTGAGGTCAATTTTGTGCTGCCCGGCTTTTCTTTCAGGTATTGGTGACACCGGTTGTGCAATTGCCTCGGCACCGGTGTTAATACCAGCGGTAGAAGAATTAACTTGACATTCTCACGGTGAATTTTTATCTTATTATTACTTTAAGCAAGGCTAATTACAATTCAGGAGTTTGCCTATAAGACATTCGTTATCGGGTTTGCTGGTGTTTTTTTACACAGTGGTTATTTTTTTGAGGTTTGCTCTGCTGCTGCGCGACCGCAGAGAGGCATTCCCGTTAGCGGGTGTTTTGGCATAAGTTTTAGAAACCGAAACGGCGAGTCGTTTGATTGAGCTCGGTGCAAGCGACTCGAAGGGCTGAGGTCAATAAGCCTACGGACGTAGGCTGTGCCAAATTGAACGCCCGCGTTTTCGGTTTTTTTGTTTTATGAAAATTCAAGTGGAGGTAATCATGAAAAAATTAATGTGCTTCATCGTTGGCTGTGTGCTGGCTTTGCCGATGACCGTGGCTTTGGCGCAAGGCCCGGGGAGCAGCGGTGTTTTGTTCCTGTTGATTGCTCCGGGAGCGCGCGCCGCAGGCATGGGCGAAGCATTTGTTGCCGTCGCAGATGAGGTTACGGCGACCTACTGGAATTCCGCCGGCCTGGCGTTTCAACAAGGCTCACAGCTCGCCTTGATGCATTCCAACTGGCTGCCGGAACTGGCGCCCGATCTTTATTACGATTATGCCACAGCGCGCAAGAATATCGGTACGATCGGCACCGCCGGTCTTGCCGTGACATTCATCAACCTGGGAGAGCAAACGATCACTGGCGAGCTTGATCCCACCCCGCTCGGTACTTTCAGCAGTTACGAGTTGGCCGTTGCCGGCAGTTTTGGCAGCAAGCTTTCCAACAACAGCGCGGCCGGGGTCACATTGAAATTTATTTACAGCAACCTCGCTCCGCAAGTCAGCAACACAACCCAGAAAGGTGATGGCCGGGCCACGGCCTTCGCAGTTGATCTTGCTTACCTCCACAGGAATTTGCTGGTGAACAATTTGAGCTTCGGCGTCAACCTCACCAACCTCGGACCCAAGATCACTTACATTGATGCCGCACAAGCGGATCCGCTGCCAACCAACCTGCGCTTCGGGTTCAGCTATTATTTGCTGAAACAGGAGTTCAACAGCTTGCTGATTGCCACGGAGTTCGACCGTTTGCTGGTGACACCGAAGAAAAGGGGCAAGGCCGATCCAGTTTTCAAAGCGCTGTTCACCTCCTGGAGCGATGAGAGTTTCAAACAGGAGCTCAAGCATTTCATCATCGGGGTGGGTACAGAGTACTGGTATAACAACACCTTTGCCCTGCGCGCGGGGTATCATTACGATGAGGTGGGCAAAGTCAAATACCCAACTTTTGGCGCCGGCATCAAATATTCACTCTATCGCCTCGACTTTGCTTATGATGCCGCTCCCGAGGGCCACCCGCTCAGCAATACCATGCGCGTTTCGCTCACGATCGGCAACTGAAATGAGTCGGCCGGAGTGTCGGGGTCAAGGTGTCGATGGATGATTGCGTTCAGAAAAATCCATGGTCGCAGCAATTTGACCCCGATAATTCATACGATGCGTAAATTGAGCACACTTTGCATTTGAACTCAAGCAATTTATGAATTATCGGGGTTGAGACCCCAACAACCCATCACTTCGGTACTCTGTTCTATTTATTCCCAATTGACGTTACAAAAGTTTCACGCCTTCGTTGATGAAAGCATGTATGCCCCGATGCACTAAAGGACTCCTGTGTTTTTGGCTCTGCGCACCGCTGATTTTCTTCTCGATCGCCTTCGCTTTCAACCCGCAGTCAAGTGATCGCAAATTTCTCAAAAGCCATTTACGCCATTCACAGCCGAGCGAGCGCCTTCAGCTCAAATCGAGAACAGACTCAGCGGCAGCCGATACGCTCGACATTCTCGCCATTCGCGTCGATTTCCAGCCGGACACCATTGCGCAAACCACCGGCAATGGCCGCTTTATGCTTTCCCGTTCGGACAAATACACCATCGATCCACCGCCGCATGACCGCGCCTATTTTGAAGCGCAATTACTGGCGCTGAAAAATTATTACGCCAGCGTCTCAGCCGGCAAGCTGATTTTGCGCTATCAAGTTTTCCCAATCGCCGAGGCGGAGGCTTATCATCTCGACCGGCCCATGAGTTACTATGCGCCGGGCCGCAAGGATCCAAACAGCGACAAGCGCCTGGCCGAGCTTTTTCGTGACGGGTTCCAAAAAGCCGAGGCTGCCGACCCCATCGATTTTTCCAGGTTCGACAGTTTCATTCTTTTTCATGCCGGTGTCGGTGAAGATTTCGCGGAATCCGGTGATCCCACCACAAACGATATTCCCAGTGCATTTTTGACGCTGGAAGATTTGCGCAAGAATCTTGCGAATGGTGATCCCAATTACAAAGGCATCGCGGTTCGAGGCGGCAGTTTTCACATTCCCGATGGTCTGATTCTTCCTGAAACCCAGACTCGCGAAATTCCCGGCAGCGGCCTGTTTGAGTTCGGCTTATTGGGAACCGCAGCGCTGATGTTTGGACACCAGATCGGATTGCCGAATCTTTTTAATACCGACAACGGTGCAGCCGGGATCGGTTATTGGGGTCTGATGGATCAGGGCAGTAACAATTATCAGGGTTTGCTTCCTGCGCAACCGGAAGCATGGTCGAAAGTTTTTCTCGGCTGGGAGAAGCCGATCGTGGTCACGCAGGGCGAAAATTTTGAAATTGCGGCGGCATTGCATGAAAATCCCAACAAGATATACAAGATTCCCATCACCGACAGTGAGTATTTTCTGCTGGAAAACCGCCAGCGCGATGTGAATGGCGACCGCATTGCCAGCGGCCGTGATGTCAATGGCACCCGCATTGAATTCAAAGAAACGGGATTTATTGCAGCACAAGCGATTGGGGTCATCACTCAAGTCGATGAATATGATTTTGGCCTGCCGTACGCGGTCGATGAAAACAATCGAATTCTTCCCGGCTGCGGCATCCTTATTTGGCACATTGATGAAGAAGTCATTCGCAAGAATTATGCAAGCAACCGGGTGAATACCAATCCGGATCATCGCGGCATCGATCTCGAAGAGGCGGATGGCGCGCAGGACATTGGCAGATTTTACAGTCTTCTCGACCCTGGCTCCGGCAGTGAAAATGGCGTGCCCGAAGATGCATGGTGGAAAAGCAATCCGGTCATCACCAAATATCTGCGTCCCGACCAGCCGGTGGAATTTGGCCCGACCACGATGCCAAGCACCGCGTCAAATTCCGGCGCATACACCGGCATCGTCATCACGAATTTTTCCGACCTCAAACCGGTGATGACGTTTTCGGTGCGCAATACGTTCGCCGTGCCGAATTTCCCGCAATATGTGAGCGGCAAACCGAATGCGCTGCCGCCGATGCTGGCGGATCTCACTGGCGACGGCAAGCTCGATATTGTCATTGCCACCACAAAAGGCGACATTTTTGCGTGGCAAGCTGATGGCCGAAAAGTGATCGACAATCTCGATACCGAAACGCTTGCTCAGCCGAATGGGCTGACAGTTACTGTTCCGAAAGCCACATTCGCGAGCCTCGGCGACTCGCTGTTTGCGCCGCCCGTGCTGGTCGATCTCAATGGCGACCGTAGCGCCGAGGTGATAACCGCAGGCAAGGATGGCCGACTTCGTGCTTGGCGTGCAAGCGATCGGGATCTTGACGACCGCGCTGATCTGCTGTGGCAATTCGATCTCGGCGCGCCGTGCCGGGCAAATATTACCGTGCGGACGGATAGCGGACTGATTTTTTGCGGCGCTGAAAATGGCAAATTGTTCGGTTTGGGGTTCAATGGTGCGAAACGATGGGAGGCTTTGCACACTCATCCTATACGAGGGCTCAGCCTGTGGGGGCCAAACCTGATCGTCATTGCTTCTTTCACTGGCGGATTGGCCTATTCGGATAACCAAGGTCATCTCTTCGTTAGGGTCGCCAATGCACCGGTAGTAAGCACTCAAATTGGCAGTCTATTTGATGCGGTCGCTATTGCCGATTTGAATAACAACGGGGGTTTTGAATTTATCGTTCGTGATGACGAGGGTAAGTTATATATTTCCGGGCTTGACACGCCGACGCATTTACCCGGTCAAGAGAAATCTGGAGTTGCCGTTGGCGACATCAATAACGACGGCCGAAAAGAGATCGTACTGGTTTCCAAGAATCAGCTTTATGCGTATAATTTGAATGGCGTGCTGACAGAAAATTTCCCGCTGCAAATCAGCACCACGCCGAGCGCCAAAACGCCTTATTCCATCACTCCGATTATCGCGGATGCGGATGGCGACGGCGTGCAAGATGTCATCGTCAATGGCGTTGACGGCAACGTTTACGCCTATCATGGCAACGGCACCACCGTTCCCGGCTTCCCGCTGGCGATGAGCGGCCCCGGTCGCGGCAGCCTCGCCGTTGCGGATTTGGATGGGGATGGTCATCTTGAGCTGATTGGGATTTCGGGAAATGGCTACGTTCACGTTTGGCATTTGCCGGCGAGCAGCAACAAAGCCGACTGGCCGATGTACCATCACGATGCGGCGCAGACGAGCTTGAATGCTGCCCAAGAAAAGCCAGTGGTGGCGACCGGGAAATTGATGCCATCGAATCTGGTTTATAATTACCCGAACCCCACCGAAGGCAATTCCACCACCATCCGCTATCGCTTGAATGACGACGCGCAGGTGAAAATTTCCATTTATGATACCGCCGGTGATTTGGTCGAAGAATTTTCCGGCCCAGGCTTGGCGCAAGCGGACAACGAGGTCGTGTGGAATTTGAGTGATGTGCAAAGTGGGGTCTACCTTGCGCGCGTCGAGGCGAAGGGCGCAAGCGAGACCTCGGTGGCAATTATCAAAATTGCCGTGGTGAAATGATTCGTTTGTTCGTAGTGGCGCCTGCTCCGCCACGCATCCTGATGAAACAAGGAAAAGCGGAGCGGCGCAGGCGTTGAACTTTGAAAAAAACAGCGTTTGAAAACTCGACATCTTTTTATTCGGTGATCGTTCTGCCCTCGCGCTGCTACAAAATGCGAATGTATAAAAATGTCCATCAATACATTAAAGAATTCCGCCGGATTGCGCTTGTTCATCATTGGCGCGCTCAGCCTGATTCTTTTGATACCGGCTTTCATGATCCAAGCTTTGATCACGGAACGGGAACAAAGACGCGACAGCGCCGTTTCTGAAGTCAGCGACAAATGGGGAGGCAAGCAAGTGCTGGCCGGCCCGATTTTGACGGTGCCTTACAAAAATCCAGTCAACGATGACAAGGGGAATTTGGTTTCCGTTATCGAGCATGCACATTTTCTGCCGGAACATTTGGCCATCACCGCTGAGCTCTATCCAGAAATCCGATACCGCGGCATTTACGAAGTGATTCTTTATAACGCCAAATTACAGGTGCAGGGCGACTTTACGCCGCCGGATTTCAACAACTTCAATATACTCCCGGAAAATATTCTATGGAAGGATGCTTTCCTGTCATTGGGCTTGAGTGATTTGAAGGGTATTCGCGACATTGTCAAATTCAAATGGAATGGGGAAGAATTGGTTGCCAATGCCGGCATCGAATCGAAGGAGGTTTTGGGGGTGGGCATCAGCGTCAAGCCTGTGCTCACCGCGAGCGCCGGGAGCCATTCCTTTGGGGTTGCTCTCGATTTGAACGGCAGCAGCGCGATCAGCTTCGTGCCCGTCGGGAAAGAAACCAAAGTAACGATCTCGTCCAAGTGGGGCAATCCCAGTTTCGTCGGTGAATACTTGCCGAACGATCGACAAGTCCGGCATGATCAATTCAATGCCGAATGGAAAATTCTTCATCTTAACAGGAATTATCCTCAACAATGGTTGGGCAGCCAGCACAAGATCATGGATTCGGCTTTCGGCGTGAAGCTGCTTTTGCCGATCGATGAGTATCAGAAGACCATGCGCACGGCCAAGTATGCCATCATGTTCATCGCGCTGACTTTTCTGGCATTTTTCCTGACGGAGATATTGAATAAAAAAATCATTCATCCCATTCAATACATTCTCATCGGCCTGGCGCTGATTCTCTTTTACACGTTGTTGCTGTCATTTTCCGAGCACGTGCGCTTCAATTTCGCCTATTTGATTTCGAGCACGGCCATCATCGCGCTCATCACAGCGTACACGAAAAGCGTTTTGTCAAACAATCTCGCGACTGTCATTATTGCCGGCATTTTGATCGTTTTGTACGGGTTTCTTTATATTATTTTGCAACTGCAAGATTACGCCTTGTTGCTCGGCAGCATCGGCCTGTTTGTCATTCTGGCCATCGTGATGTACATCACCAGAAACATTGATTGGTTCGCGATCGGCAAGCCAACCGTTGAGCAAGCAAAATGATTATTTCAAGAAAAATGATGCTTCGACAAATAACAAAAATTTGCTTTTATCCGGCACGTCAAGCGTCTACCCCCCTCCGCTTCCATGCTTTTTTACGGATGCGGGGCGGAGAAGGGGCTGCTACAAAAATTCTTTTTTTCACCATGCTCTTGATCGCGATGATGGCGCGCGCCCAGGACGAGCCGGAGTTTACTCATCCGGAGCTGAAATGGAGCACCATCGAGACCGCGCATTTTTATGTGCATTTTCACAACGGCGTGGAAAACACCGGCAGGTTGGTGGCGAAAATTGCCGAAGACATCTATGCGCCGATCACCTCGATGTATGGTTATGAGCCGGATGGCAAGATTCACTTCGTTGTCAAAGATTACGACGACTATTCCAATGGTGGTGCCTTCTATCTGGACAACAAAGTGGAAATCTGGGCGAGCGCACTGGATTTTGAATTACGTGGCACGCACAACTGGCTGCGCAATGTCATCACGCACGAATTTACCCACATGATCTCGCTCGGCGCAGCCCGAAAGATCATCCGGCACATTCCCGCATTTTATCTGCAAACGCTTGGTTACGAAAGCGAAAAGCGTCCGGATGTTTTGCTGGGCTATCCCAACCGCATCATCTCCTATCCGATTCCGTTCACCACCGTGCCGGCATGGTTTGCCGAGGGCGTGGCGCAATATCAACTGCCGGAACTGGAATATGACCGCTGGGACTCACATCGGGACATGTTGCTGCGCACTGCCGTGGTCGAAGGCAGGATGCTGACCTACTCGGAGATGAGCTCCTTCGAGTCAAACAGCATCGGCAGAGAGCGCGTCTACAACCAGGGCTATTCGCTCACAACTTATATCGCAGAGCACTATGGAGCCGAATCGCTTAAAAACATTCTTCAAGAGATGCGCAGGCCCTGGCGTTTCTTTTTCGATGGCGCGGTCAAAAAAGTCACCGGCAAAAGTGGAAACGCACTTTATCACGAATGGCAAAATCATCTCGAAGATAAATATGCGGAGCAATTGCGCGACATCCGGGCGCATAAAGTCGAGGGAGACTTGCTGGAGGCCGAGGGCACGGGAAATTTCTTTCCCCGCTGGTCCCCCGATGGCACAGAGGTCGCATATCTCACGAACAACGGCAAGGATTATCTCGGTCAGCTCTCGCTGGTGAGTCGCAGCCCAACCACGAAAAAAGTCAAACCGCTCAAAGCCAACGTTCATTACGCCTTCTCCTGGTCTCCGGATGGCACGAAATTGGTCTACTCGAGCAAATCATCGAGCAATCCGCATTATTCATCGCTCTATGATCTCTATCTGCTCGACCTCAAAACCAACAAGGTGGAGCGCCTCACTCGGGCTGCACGCGTTCACAGCCCGAACTGGTCGCCGGATGGCAAATCCATTGCCTGTGTATTGAATACCGATGGCACGACCAATCTGGCATTGTTCGACATTGAAAAACGACAGTTGAAGATTCTAACCCACTATAAAAATCAGGAACAAATTTATACGCCGCAATGGTCGCCGGATGGCCGCCGGATCTTGTATGGTTACTCGCTCTTGCGCGGCCGTGATCTTTATCTCTATGATCTTGCCACTGATCAGATCTCTCCGGTCTTTGATGACTCGCCGGTTAATGGGGACAATTCAACCGATCGCCGCGATGCCGTCTTCAGTCCCGACGGCAGGACAATTTATTTCAGTTGGGATGAAAGCGGAATTTTCAACATCTACAGGCTGGATCTTGAGACGAAACAAATAACACAATTGACTAACGTCATCGGTGGCGCTTTCATGCCGTCCGTGAATCGGAACGGTGAGATCGTTTTCAGCACATTTGTTGCAGAAGGATATAAAATCGCTTATCTGCAAAATTCTCAACCCCTGCCACGCGAGCATACACGCTATCTCGCTTACGCCAGTGGCGGGGTCAAGCTGGCATCGCGTGCTGGCGGCAGCACTCTTGCCACTCTCGACGTGAGCGGCATCAAGCACGCTGCTTATGATGACAGCAAAATTCCCAATTATCAAGTCAAACCTTACAGCGGACATTATACTTCAGTGGCGTTCCTGCCGCGCCTGACATTCGATTACGGCACGACGAAAGTAGGCGGCTACTTTTACTCCAGCGAAATGTTGGATAAATTCAGCTTCATCGGCGGCGCCGCCGCCAATCGTACAAAAGATTATGATGCGTTTTTATTGGTAGATTACAAAAACCTGGGACCAATCATCTTCCTTGAAGCTTACAATCAGGTTCTTCACACCACGGTTGACAATATCGGCCTGCGCTATAGTTTGGCGCAAATAGATCTTGGCGTGCGCAAATGGTTTGGCAATGCCCATCATTCGCGGCTCAGTTTCACCTACAGCCGCTATAATGCCAAACTCACCGGTACCTTCGACGGCATCAAAGCCAGTTTTGGATACACCTATTATATCGGCAAGGCATTCTCATTTGAACATCGCTTCGGTCATCACGAGCGGGCGATAGATGATGTCATCAATCCTCGCTCCGGCCGGGAGGTGCGGTTCCGTTATGCTTATGAGCTGAACGACTTTATTCGGTCCGATCCTGGCGAAGCTTTTAAACCAACCAAATATGGCACTTACGTTGAAGTCTACGATTCGCACAACCTGCATCGTTTCGAGCTGGACTGGACCGAGCATGTCGGCTTGCCTGGTCGTACCGGTCTGACATTGTATGGACGCGGTGGTTTACTCACCCCGAATGTCAACAGCTTTTTCTACTTCTTCGCGGGTGGTTTGCCCGGTGTGCGCGGCTACCCCTACTACAGCATGGAAGGCCGCTACCTGGCGCATGGTCGCGTCACGTATCGTTTTCCGCTCATCCGGCACGCGGATTTTTCAGTGCTGCATCTTTATCTTGACAAAGTGTACTTCGGGGTCTCATACGATTATGGTGGTGCTTTTGTCAAGAGCAAGGGCATTCGCCAAAATTTGCACGATAGCATCAACTTGCAATTGCGTACGGATTTATCGTCATTTTACGTTTTTCCGACGCGACTCTTCTTTAATGCGGCTTATGGCCTGGATAAATTCAAAAATCGCGGCCTGGAGTACGGACAGGAATGGCGTTTTTATTTCGGCCTGTCGTTCGGATATTTGGATGAGTGACAAAGGACTATAATCCGATTTTATCAACTGCTGGTCATTCTTCGGGGAATCTTTTTTGTTCACCAAAATCTCTTCGATGCCGAAGGTTTGGTGGTCAAATAAAAAAATTCCTCCTGAATGACGTAAAGCATTGACATTGAATCAATGGTTGTCGTGTGGAGCTATCTTATGAAATCGCGAATATTCACCGTTGTCATTCTGCTGATGGCTTCGTCGTTTTCGATGCTTTGGCCGCAACCTTTGCATTTTCCGCCTTTGAGGTTGAGCCAAAACGCAGACCAGTTTAATGGATTCGAGGAATCGGGAAAGACAAATTTTGTTTTGAAGCCATCGCCGGTTCATTATTTCGGGGATTCACTCGTTGCCAACGTTGCCAAGAAGCACGAGCGTTCGGTGGGCAAGGCTTTTTTCCTCTCTGCGGCCATTCCAGGTGCCGGTGAATTTTATAACAAATCTTTCTTAAAGGGCCTGGCTTTTCTCGGCGTCGAGGCCGGAGCCTGGGCAATGTACGCGATTTACACGAAAAGTGGCAACGAGAAAACGGATGAGTTCGAGAGATTTGCGGATGTCCATTGGGACGAAACAAAATATTGGGGTTCATTGGTCGAAGATGCCAAGAGAAATGGCAAATTCATCGACATCAACGATCGGCAGGGATTGAAGGAATACGAGCGTTTGACGTTCAGCCATTTTCTTCCGGATGAGCGCAACCAGACCTACTACGAAAATATCGGCAAATATGATCAATTCAATGCCGGTTGGGATGACAGCATCAGTGGCGAAGCCAAAAAACGCGATTCCGCACATCGTGAGTTGTACACACGAATGCGTAAAAAAGCCAACGATCAGTTTAGGATCGCCACTTATGGCGCCTCTGTGGTGTTGATCAATCATGTGATCAGCGCACTCGACGCCGCCTACTCGACATACCGTTTCAACAATAAGGCCAGGGCCTCATTGGGGATGAAAATGCAGAGATACGATCAAGAGCTGGTGCCGGCGCTAAGCTTGAATGTATGCTGGTGAACTGGAGGATGGAAGTCTGCGCCTGGATGTTCGATGACGACTCCAGGAACTATCAGATAAAAATTCGAGAATTCTTTGACAAAGTCATGCTAAAACCATTTCGTCTAATTTTATTCGCGCTTTTTTTGATGCCGCAGGGAGTTTTGGCCCAAGAAGAAATCGCTTTGTCTGCAACCCCATTGCCGTCGTCACACTTTATCATGCCTCGCCTTGTGGATGAATTTTCACCTGATACGATCACGGTCAACCTCTCGAATTCACCAACAATTGGCGGTGCGTTCATACGATCGCTGGTCATCCCGGGCTGGGGCCAGCGCCGCGCTGGAGCGAAAACCGCGGCCAGAAATTTCTTTGTAGCGGAAGTCATTCTGTGGAGTGGGTTCACCGCTTTTGAAGTGTATGGCAACTGGGTAAAAAGTGATTACAAGCTTTTCGCTTCGACTCATGCCGGCGCTGCAGTTGCCGGGAAAGATGATCAATTTTTTGTCGACATGGGAAATTTTATCAGCGTCGATGAGTTCAACCAGAACCGTCTGCGCCGGCGCGATGTCGAGGGTTTGTATGATCCGGTGAAATATTTTTGGCGCTGGGATTCCGATGCCAACCGCCAGAGATTTTTCAATATGCGCAAACGGAGTGACAAGTATTTTTCGCGTGCTGAATTGATTGTTGCCGGGGTTATCGCCAACCATTTGATCAGCGGAATTCATGCGTCTTGGGTGGCGCACAAGAAATCATCAGAAAAAAATGAACAAAGAGGAGAGTTGAATGTCCCGCTCATAGGTGTAGTCACTTCGCCGGAGGAAATTCGTTTGATTGCGCGGCTGGAGTTTTAAGAAAGCTTGATGATTTCTTTAAATTTTGCGACGTAACGCAGATTTCCCTACGGGCGTAGCCCATGGGCGTAGCCCATGGGCTACGCCCGTAGGGAAGCTTGCGCTACAAAATCTTCCCGGTCATGATGGTTTTTCCAGAGTAATACTATATCCCGTCTATCGGGTTTTCCCTTCCACTCATTCCCCCCGCAAAAAAGATTTAAGTTTTCTTAATAAAACTCGGCATTTCGCTGAGGTGTCAGTATTATTGTTAATGCTACTAAATTGATAGACTATATCGAATGACTTGACAATGCTTTCCAAAAAGGCCAAATATGCGCTGCAAGCCCTGTTGATTCTTGCCAAGGAATATGAACAGGGTCCGATTTTGATCTCGAATTTGGCACAAAGAGAGAGAATTCCCCGAAAATTTTTGGAGCTGATCCTGCTCGAGCTGAAAAAGCATGGTATCTTACAAAGCAAGAAAGGCAAAGGCGGCGGCTATTTTTTGGGCAAGTCACCCAATGCGATTTACTTGGGCCATGTCATCCGCATACTGGATGGACCTCTCGCCCCGCTTCCTTGCGTCAGCCAGACGGCATATATGAAATGTGAAGAGTGTCAGGATGAAAAGACTTGCGGCATCCGGATGGTGATGAAGGAGGTCCGTGATGCCACGGCCAGGATTTTGGACAGCACCAGCCTGGCCGATATGCTTAAACGCGTAGAGAGATTGACCAAACAGCAGACAACGGCGCCTCCGCACCGGAGGTAATTTTTTGGAAATGTACTCTATCAATTTGATAGACTTAATCGATTGAGTAAAGTGACAGCCTGAATACCGTACTGGAAATTTGCCTAAACGATAAAGGAACCAAGGCGATGAAAGCTTTTCAACCGATTATGGCTGTGATGGCACTGCTGCTCGTTGTCGGATTTTCACCAAGCGGCGTTGCGCAAGATACGACGTCAACCGTGCTGGCGCAGCGCCTGGAAGCCTTGGATCAAAAAGTGCGGATCTTGGAACGACGTTGGGAAATTGAACAGGAAAATGCTGCTGCCAGGGCCAAGCAAACCCCCATTTTTAGCGCCGGTAAGGATGGCTTTCTCCTCAAGTCGGCTGATGAAAAGTATCGATTGAAGCTCCGCGGCTATTTACAAACTGATGGGCGATTTTTTGCCGTTGACCAGGCAGAACGCAATATCAATACGTTTTGGCTGAGGCGTATCCGCCCGATCTTCGAAGGCACACTTGACAAGTATTTCGACTTTTATCTCATGCCGGATTTCGGCGAAGGCCGGACAGTTCTTCAGGATGCTTACATAGACTTCCATTATTGTCCTTGGGCACGGTTGCGAATAGGAAAATTCAAAGAGCCGTTCGGTCTTGAACGCCTGCAATCGGGCGCCAACCTGATGTTCATTGAACGTGCCCTGCCGAACAATCTTGTTCCGAACCGTGATGTGGGAGTGCAACTACACGGTGAGCTGCTGAAAGGGACACTCACTTACGCGGGTGGCATTTTCAACGGCGTGGCAGATGGTGGAAGCGCTGATAATGACCCCAATGACGCCAAAGATGTCGCAGGTCGAATTTTCATTCATCCCTTCAAAAATACCGTCGTTGAGTATTTACAAGGCTTGGGGTTGGGCTTGGCTGGTAGCACCGGTAATCAACAGGGAAGCGCCAGTTCACCCAATTTGCCCATCTTCAAGACACCTGCTCAACAGAGCTTTTTCAGCTACCGATCAGATGGCTCCGTTGCCGGTACCACCTTTGCGGACGGAAGACGCACAAGGATTTCTCCGCAGGCTTATTACTATTGGGGTTCTTTTAGTTTGTTGAGTGAGTATGTGTTTTCTTCGCAGGAAGTGACGAAGGGGTCGTCATCGACAAAATTGCTGAATGAAGCCTGGCAGGTGGCGGCTACTTATGGGTTAACTGGTCAAAAAACCTCTTATCGCGGTGTGGAACAGACCAGATCATTCGAACCAAAAGATGATAATTGGGGCGCTTTTGAATTGGCCGCTCGTTTCAGCAAACTTGAAGTGGACAAAGATGCTTTTCCGGTATTCGCTGATATTGCCAGGGTCGCACAGGAAGCCAAGGCCTGGGCAATTGGCCTCAACTGGTATCTCGACAAAAATGTCAAGTTGATCTTGAATTTTGAGCAGGCTGATTTCATTGGTGGTGCCAACCAAGGCAACCGTGAATCAGAAAAAGCCATAATGGGTCGGGTTCAAATCAGTTATTAGCTTGACTATTTTGAACAATGAAGTAAAGAACTTTGCAAGCATACGAGGATAAAAATGCTGTCCAAAAATATTTTGTTCGTGTTGCTGCTCTTGCTTTTTATCTCGTTTGTGTCCCATCCGGTTTTGGCACAAAAAAATATCACCCTTCTCAATGTTTCCTACGATCCCACCCGCGAGTTCTATCAAGAATTCAACGCCGCCTTTGCCAAATACTGGCAGGAGAGGACCGGTCAGATTGTCAACATCAGGCAATCTCATGGCGGTTCCAGTAAACAGGCGCGTGCCGTCATCGATGGTTTGCAGGCCGATGTGGTAACCCTGGCGCTGGCTTATGATGTAGAGGCGATCGCCGAACAAGCCGGACTTTTGCCGAAGGATTGGCAAAAGCGGTTGGCATATAACAGCGCACCATACACTTCGACTTTGGCTTTTCTGGTGCGCAAAGGCAATCCCAAACGCATCAAGGATTGGGATGATTTGGTCAAACCAGGCATCTCGGTAATTACGCCCAATCCCAAAACCTCGGGGGTTGCACGGTGGAATTATCTTGCGGCATGGGGTTATGCGCTTAAAAGAAATAATGGCGATGAAACCAAAGCAAAGGAGTTTATCACCAGACTCTATCAAAATGTACCGGTGCTGGACTCCGGTGCACGCGGGGCTACCACCACGTTTGTTGAGCGCGGCATCGGTGATGTGTTGATCAATTGGGAGAATGAGCTTCTGCTGATGAAAAAACTTTATGGTGACCAGTTTGAGGTTGTCGCGCCTTCGATTAGCATTCTTGCCGAACCGACTGTCGCGCTCGTGGACAAGTATGCCGATAAACATGGCACGCGCGCGGTGGCACAAGCTTATCTGGAATATTTGTATTCCGAACAGGGCCAGGAAATTGCGGCCCAAAATTTTTATCGCCCACATTCTCCAACAGTGGCTGCCAGGTATGCCTCTCAGTTTCCGAAAATCAATTTGTTTACGATTGGCGAAGTCTTTGGCGGCTGGCAAACAGCACATAAAGCACACTTTGCCGATGGAGGTATTTTTGATCAAATTTACCTGACAAACCAATAGAACTGGGCAAGATTATAACGCAGCAAGTGTTTGTCTGAAAACTCAATTTTTGACTAATGAAGTTGTCATTTAAAAAGACCAGCGTGTTGCCCGGCTTCGGACTGGCCATGGGCTTTACGCTGCTTTATTTGAGCTTGCTGGTTTTAATCCCGCTGGCTGGAACATTCCTGAAAACCGCCTCCATGACCTGGGCGAAGTTCTGGGACACAATCACGACCGCCCGTGCACTTGCCTCGTATCAATTGAGCTTTGGCGCTGCGTTTGCCGCCGCAGTGATTAACGCAATCTTTGGTTTGGTGGCGGCGTGGGTGTTGGTACGCTATAACTTTCCGGGCAAGCGCCTGGTCGATGCATTGGTCGATTTACCATTTGCACTGCCAACGGCTGTGGCTGGTATTGCGTTTACGACATTGTACTCACACCAAGGCTGGATCGGTCAATTTTTGGAGCCGCTCGGTTTGAAAATTGCATTCACCCCGTTGGGAGTGATTGTGGTGCTCACGTTCATCGGCCTGCCATTCGTCGTGCGAACGGTACAGCCGGTTCTCGAAGATCTCGAACCGGATGTGGAGGAGGCGGCTGCGATTCTGGGCGCAAGTCGATGGCAAACGTTCACGCGCGTGATCTTGCCGACCATCAGTCCGGCGCTACTGACAGGTTTTGCGATGGCGTTCGCACGTGCCATCGGTGAATATGGCTCGGTCATTTTCATCGCCGGGAACATGCCGCTGCGTACAGAGATCACGCCGTTGCTCATCGTCACAAAACTGGAACAATACGACTACAGCGGCGCCACGGCATTGGCCGTCGTGATGCTCGTCGTTTCTTTCCTGCTGCTGTTGCTCATCAATCTGTTGCAGTGGTGGAGCAGTCATCGGCACAATGGATAACAAACCAACCAGGACGGGACTTTCATGCCTACCAACTCGAATTTACTCGAGGTGCGAAGCCGGGAGATGGCGGCGAGCACAAAAACCGAACCCGCGATCGTGCGCCGGATCTTGATCGTCGTAGCGCTGGGTTTTATCGGTTTGTTTGTGATCATGCCACTGATCATCGTATTCACCTCCGCTCTTGAAAAAGGTATTGCCGCGTATTGGGCAGCCATCCGCGAAACTGATGCCTTGGCCGCCATCCGGCTCACGCTGATAACCGCGGCGATTGCCGTGCCTTTGAATTTAATATTTGGGGTAATCGCCGCCTGGGCCATTGCCAAATTTGATTTCAAAGGTAAAAACCTCCTCATCACATTGATTGATTTGCCATTCTCGGTTTCCCCGGTCGTCTCAGGCTTGATTTATGTTTTGATCTTTGGCCTGCAAGGATGGCTGGGACCCTGGCTGGCCGAGCATGACATCAAAATCATCTTTGCCGTGCCCGGAATTGTCCTCGCCACCATCTTTGTGACCTTTCCTTTTGTTGCGCGCGAATTGATCCCGCTCATGCATGCACAGGGAATCGAAGAGGAGGAAGCCGCTTTGTCGTTGGGTGCCAGCGGCTGGCAGACCTTCTTTCGGGTCACCTTGCCCAATGTGAAATGGGGCCTGTTATATGGCGTAATCTTGTGCAATGCGCGCGCGATGGGCGAGTTTGGCGCCGTTTCGGTGGTTTCGGGACATATTCGCGGATTGACCAATACCATGACTTTGCATGTGGAAATTCTATATAACGAATACAACTCCGTTGCTGCATTTGCCATGGCCTCGCTGTTAACGCTTCTGGCATTGGTGACATTGGTGGCCAAAAGCATTGTCGAGTGGAAAGCGAAAAAGCAATTGCTGGCAGGACAACAACTCATCATGGAGGATGCCCGATGACAATTGAAATCCAGGATCTCACCAAAAAATTCGGTGCGTTCACGGCTTTAAAGAATATCTGTCTGAAGATCGAGTCTGGCGAATTGCTGGCCTTGCTCGGTCCTTCCGGCTGCGGCAAAACCACTTTGCTGCGCATTTTGGCCGGACTGGAATTTGCCGATTCGGGTTCGATTCGATTTGATGGTGAGGAGGCGACCAATCAGAGTGTGCGCGCGCGTCGAGTTGGCTTCGTATTTCAGCATTATGCTTTGTTCCGGCACATGAACGTATTCGAGAATATTGCCTTTGGTCTGCGGGTGCGACCCCGCCAGTTTCGTCCTTCGCGCCGCGAGATTCAAGCCAAGGTGATGAATCTGCTCAACCTGGTTAAACTGGAGGGTATGGCCACGCGCTATCCAACACAACTCTCCGGTGGGCAACGTCAGCGCATCGCTCTGGCCCGGGCATTGGCCGTTGAACCACGTGTACTTTTACTCGATGAGCCATTCGGCGCATTGGACGCCAAAGTACGCCAGGAATTGCGGCGTTGGCTGCGACGACTTCACGATGAGATTCACATCACCAGCGTTTTCGTGACCCATGACCAGGAAGAAGCGCTGGAGGTGGCCGACCGTGTCGTCGTGATGAACGAGGGCCGGATCGAGCAAATTGGCACACCCGAAGAAGTATATAACCAGCCGGCAACGCCCTTTGTCTACAACTTTCTCGGAAATGTCAATCTCTTTCATGGTCGCGTGGAAAACAACCAAATCTACATCGGCGACATGGTGATGGAGCTGCCGGAGAGCTCGCAAGCCGATGTCAAGACCGCGACGGTTTATGTTCGCCCACATCTTCTGGATATTGAGCAATACCCCAACCATAAGAATCATTTTCGTGCCCGGGTCAAGCATATCAATTCAGCAGGCCCGCAAGTCAAAGTGGAATTGGCCACCGAGTGGGGTGATCCGGTGCATGTGGAAATTTCTCAAGAAAGATACCGCTCGCTGCAATTGCAAAGAGACCTGGAAGTTTTCGTCAGTCCGAAAGGGAAAAACAACAACAATAACAATAATGCCGGAATCGAAAGTGATGCTTTGATCTCACGCTCCAGCGCCCGGTAACCATGGTCTTCCGGTCATCGATGTACACTTGGAATTCCCCCCAAAAAAATTCCTTGACTTTTTCTCGCTGTTATGCTTGATTACAATTGCGGGATCAAACCTCCGGCTCGGAATACGGAACTCGATCACCTGTCAACCCGGACATGGCGGAATCAAAACGGGCAGCAGGCCGGGGAATCTTTTTACGCATGAAGCAAGGCGTGAATTTCTAACGTCTTGCTTGAGGCTGAAAAAGATTCCCTGCGGGCGTAACCTACAGCCGTAGGCCACGGGCGCTGGCTTACAGACACAGTCTTCCAAAATGACAACCGAGCCCTAAACCAGTAGACAAAGAATTGACGATACTCACTGGCAATAAATAACCTCCGCCCATGGAGACAACCAAGCATAAACGTAGAAGAATCCTGCTGCTTTTTTCGCTGGGCATCGGCCTGCCATGCTTGCTGCTGAGCTATCTGGCTTTTCGCGGGATCCAAAATGATCAGGCATTGCTGGAGCGAGAAACGCTCAACCAGCACCGAAGAGCGGCAGATCTGATCACCAGCTCCATTCATGAGAACATTGTTGAAGTCGAAAAATCTTTTTATCGCTTTCTCGATAATTTGCCGGAGCTGCCACAGGCGATACCGCCTCATCTTCTCGATAGTCTGAAAAATCAGCATCTCCTTGTTGAGGAATTTTTCTTTCTTGAAAATTCCGGGAGCGTTCGGTTTCCGGGTGCGAAATTGCTTTTTGTTCCTGACGGCAGCGTGAAATCCGAGCCTGATGAAATACCTGCATCACTCTTTTCGAAGTTTATGGAGCAGGGCCAGCGCTACGAATTTCAACAGCATGATAATCAAAAAGCCCTCGAAAGTTATCAACAGGGGCTGGCGCGTCTGGCTAATCCACAGATGAAAGGCGAGTTGCTCAACGCCATTGCCAGAGTGCAAAAGAAATTGACCTTATTTCCGGCAGCCATAAAAACATATCAGGAAATGGCGCAACATTATACTCAGGTGCGAATCAAGAGCGGCTTGCCATTGGGTGTGGCGGCACACCTGGAGCTTGGCGCATTGTTTTTGGACAGGCGGGATTCTTTGAGTGCCGTCCAGACAAGCCTGGGGCTTTACAAACATCTCGTTGGCGGACAATGGCGGTTGGAAAAATCGCAATACGAATTCGCAGCAGTTCGAACTGCAGAGTTGATGCATGGAATCTTTTCGCGCGCCTACTTGCCTTCGCCTCTGCAATCATACCACAACACCCTGCGAGTACTAAAAGAAAAGGAGAAAGTGCAAAAAGAAGTTACGGTGCGGCTGCTCGCCTTTCAGGAGAAGGCGCCATCGCGGTTGTCGGAAAAAATCGCACAATCGGCGGCCAATTCCCGCAAAACCGGCAACCGTTTTGCTCTCGAAATCGACGGGCAGGATTATTTCGTGTCATTATTGAACATGTCTACAAAAAAGGATGAAAATTCTCCTGAAATCTTTTGGGGGTTATTGATCAATGCAAATAATCTTAAAGCCCAACTTCTTCCGGAAACAATAAAAGAGTATGTCAGCTCAGGTAAAACCGGCTGGGTTGTTTTAGATAAAAATGGTCAAATCATCGCCAAATCGGAGGAATCCAAAACAGGCGCTGCAACCGTGAAGGCAGGCTTCAACGAGGGTTTCCCGCCCTGGTCGCTCGAATTGTATCAAGCACAGCCTCATCTTCTCGAGACGCTTTTTTCCTCGCGGCGGAGCATCTATTTGTACATTTTTATTCTCATTGCCGTCATTTTGGTATTTGGTTTCGTCTTTACGCTGCGCAGCGTCGGTCATGAGCTTGAAGTGGCAAAAATGAAATCGGATTTTGTTTCCACGATTTCGCACGAATTCAAAAGCCCGCTCACCTCGGTGCGCCAGTTGGCAGAAATGCTGCAAACCGGACGCGTACCTTCCGAAGCACGCCGCCAGCAGTATTATGATGTCATCGTCGAGCAGAGCGAACGGTTGTCGATCTTGATCGACAACGTTCTGGATTTTGCCAGGATGGAAGAAGGGCGGAGGATTTTTGCGTATGCGATCATGGATATTGCCGGGCTGTTGCGCGAAGTCGTTTCCCGCATCCAGCATCAGGTCCAGCATACAGGATTTCAACTTCACGCCGAGATTCCTGAGCATCTGCCTCCGGTGAGAGTGGATCGTATTGCCATCGCGCAGGCCGTCACCAACCTCATTGATAACGCCATAAAGTTTTCCGGCAACGGCAAGCATGCCGAAATTCAGGTCTTTGTGGAAAACGATCATCTGGTGATCGCCGTTCACGATTACGGCATTGGCATTGCGAAAGATGAAATCAACAAAATTTTTGAGCGATTTTATCGCGGCGGCGATCAGCTTACCCGCACCGTCAAAGGCGCAGGACTGGGATTGACGTTGGTGAAGCAAATCGTGCAGGCCCATCACGGTGCTATTCACGTCGAGAGCGAGCCGGGGAAAGGTAGTACGTTTACAATACGTCTGCCGATTGCGGATTTCGGAAAAATGCACCGCAATCCACAATCCGAAATCCGCAATCGCAAATCCGAAATGGGAGGTTAGTGTATGGAAAAAATTTTGATCATAGAGGACGAGGAACGCATCCTTATGGGATTGGAAGACGACCTTGGCCTCGAGGGTTATGAAGTGGCAACGGCTAAAGACGGATTGCAGGGCTTCGCCATGGCCAAAGAAAAAGCGTATGATCTCATTATTCTGGATATCATGTTGCCAAAGATGAGCGGCTTTGAGGTTTGCAAGCAATTACGTCTGGCGGGGATCATGACGCCGATATTGATGTTGACAGCCAAGAGCCAGGAGGTCGACAAGGTTCTCGGATTGGAGCTTGGCGCGGATGATTACGTCACCAAACCGTTCAGCCCGCGGGAATTGCAGGCGCGCGTCAAGGCTCTGCTCCGGCGCGCCAAACCGGATCACCAGGAAAGCCATGTTTTTCGTATTGGCAAGATAGAGATCGATTTCAAAAAATACGAAGCAACAAAGAGCGGGCACCCTCTCCATCTGACCGCGTTGGAGTTCAATTTGCTTCATCTGTTCATCCAGCATCAAAATGAGGTTCTCAGCCGCGATTTTATTCTCGATAAAATTTGGGGGGAAGAAGTTTATGTCACGAATCGAACGGTGGATACGCACGTGGCACAACTGCGGAAGAAGATTGAGGACGATCCGGGTGATCCAAAATTTATTTTGGGTGTGAGGGGAGTTGGGTATATGTTCGCAACTTGATTTTGGATTTGGGATTGCGGATTTCGGAAAAAGAGAATCAACCCGCAACACTTGTTGAACGTGTCTCAGAATTCCGCAATCCGAAATCGAAAATCCGAAATGAAGAGCTCCGCCATCACTCAATGCGGCGTACGTTCCTTGCGCTTCGACCGGTTGTAAAGATAGTTGATGACAATCGCTGCGATGACGGCTGCCGCCGTAAAAGCAGACATCGCAATGAAATAAGGGTCAATCATGGCTCTTCTCCTTTTGACTTTTGCTGGCCGGCTTTCCATAGGGAAAATAGACCAACAGCCCATACCACCAGATAATTCAAAATACCAAGAAAAACATTCCGGATAGTCAGGAACTCCGGTTCAAAAGCAAATCGTAGATTACCACCGATAAATAAGCCGGCAGCGATGGTCAAATAATGCTTTGCAATTTCTTTGAGATCCACGTTCAGAGTATAACAAAATATCGTTCCAAAGTCAAGTTAAAAATCCCTGTAATTCCGCCAACGAGATTCCCCATGAACACGAGCCGGTTTGTTTTTTGTCTCATCATTTTTGCCGCTGTCATGCCATGCGCGACAGCCTTCACTCAACAAAGTCCGGAACAACTTTTTCAAGCCGGCATTTACGCCGAAGAAATCAAGGGCGAGTTGCAAGATGCCGTCAAGATTTATCAAAGGATTGTTCAAGAATATTCGGACAATCGTCCAACAGCGGCAAAGGCGCAACTGCACATCGGCATTTGCTACGAAAAGCTCGGTCAACAACAAGCGCGAGCCGCCTACCAAAAAGTTCTGGAAAACTATCCCGACCAGCGCAAAATCGTGGCGAGAGCACGAGAACATCTGTCACGCCTCAAACCCTCTGCAATCCAAAACCAAAAATCCGAGATCTCTTCACTGGTGAAATACTATTTCGATCGCCTCGGGATCGACATTTTAACTTCCACCTCCCCTGATGGCAAATATCTTGCCTATACCGATTGGACGACCGGCAACCTCATGATTAAAAATCTGAGCACTGCCAATAGAAAAAAACTGACGGATACCGACTGGTCGCGTTCACCCGAATTTGCGCTTCATCCGGTCTGGTCACGTGATGGCAACTTTATCGCCTATGGCTGGTATCGAAAATCCTATTTTACTGAATTAAGAATTGTTGAGGTTGCGGCGGGTATCAGCCGGGTTGTTTATTCCAATGCGGATCTGAGTCTTGCGCCCCAAGATTGGTTGCCTGACGGCACAGCCATCCTGTGCGTGGTGGAAAATCTAAAATGCAATATCCTTCGTCGTATGCTGCTCATATCGCTGGATTCATCCGAAGTTCGGGAATTGTTACCTCTGGATCGAGATTCCCGCGGCCTCATGTTTTCACCGGATGGTAAATATATCGCTTACGACTTGCAGCATGGGGAAGATCGTCAGATTTATGTACTCGAGGTCGCGAGTTCGCATTCCCCACAAATTACTTCCGGATTATACGGCCGCAGAGGTTTTGATGCGCCGATCTGGTCTCCCGACGGCAAGTTGTTATTTCGGAGCTTCTTGCGAGGTCAATATGACCTTTGGGAAATACCGATGCACAATGGGAAGCCATCGGCTGAACCCGTTCTGATTCAATCGGACTTGACCAATGCGCTCTTGTCAATAAAAGGGATCAGTCATGATGTCCAATCAAAAACGAGTCAGTCGCTGAGCAAGTGTTTTATCTCTCACCGGGATAAAAAAAACAGACAATCTTTTTTTGAGGATTTCTCATCACCAGTCCTCGATTCCTCGTGGTTCGTAGTGGAATGGAACAAACCGAACGTATATGATTATGCCACTTTTGGCCGTTATTCGCTCAGCGATCATCCGGGGCACCTTCGTTATTATCTTGATCCCATCATGTCGCAAGGGTATCTTTTTCGATATTCGCCGACTTTTTCCGGTTGGTATTGGGGTTATCCGAGCCTGGAGATCAACCGAATTCTTGATGGCGATTTTTGGGAATTGGAGGCCAGAGTCACTTATTCCATGGCAGATGGCGTCAATGGTCGTGATTTGCAGCTTGTCTTATGCTTCGATCCGGAACGTGATCGCGAAACCTCGCTCATTATCAATCGCGGCAAGGATATTGATCTCGCTTCCAATCGACTTTTGGTTTTGTTGCGGGATCGCGGCGTCATTCAAAATGGCAACGATGATTGTCGGGCGCCAGGTGATACCCTGGGTGTCACCAATTTTACCTACATCTATCGCATTACCCGAGCCGACACGCTGATTCATGTGGAGCTGAGTTACGACGAAGGGGAAAATTTTCGTCGCGTGCTCTCCGGCTCACTCCGTTCCGATCTCCATGGATTACCTCAGTTGCTCGTGCTGACCGGCAGCAGCTGGTTTGTTCCCGCCGGCTCGTATGCGGATTGGGACTATATTCGATTTCGGAATTTGGATTTTTAATTGCGGGTTTCGGACCAAAGCCCATGCAGCGGCAACTCGAAATTGCAAATCCGAAATCAGAAAGCCGCAATCCTTTCCTTACCTTCACACAATCTTCACAAACTCTCCACTAAAGCTTCACACAAAGCAAGCCGGGTTCTTTTATATTAGTTAAAACCTGGCAACCGCTTTTGTACGATTTCTCATCCAACCACAGGATCGGCTTGTGGGAACCCTGTTTATTGTGGGTCTCTCATAAGCTAAGTGGCCCAAAAGAAGATCAATATGTAATTGAGTTTTCCCACGAGCTTGAAAGGAGATTGTTTTATCGTATTACTCTGGAAAAACTATCATGACCGCGAAGATTTTATTGCACCACAAAGACACAAAGTTCACAAAGGTTTTTTCTTTGTGTCCCTGCGGGCGTAGCCAGTTTGCTTTTGTTTGCAGACTGGAAGTCTGCGTTACGGATATGCCGCATGCAAAATCTTCTTTGCGGCTATCGATACGCGCCAACTGCCAGGATGCTCTTTAAGTGATGGGGATACGAATGCGACCCTTCGAGGCAGTGCCAATCATTATTGCATCGCTGTTGAGTCATTTGACGCTGCAAAGATTTCTGCTGTTAAGAATGCCTTTACGAAAAGTGATGCAAAGGGGTTGCTCCCGCTTGCTTCACGTTTTCTTGATGAGCGTCTCGTAGAACAGGAGCCGCTCGTGCCGGCCGCAGCCATCAATCATGACGGCGAGCTTGTCAACTGCGAAACCTCATGGGTGATGGAGGCCTGGCGAAAAACCCGCGCATAATTATTGTATCGCAGGCTTTGCGTTGGAATAAAATTTCCCATACCAAGCCGCGAAGACCTGCGACAAGAAATTCACCATGGACTTTTTTAAAAGGAGCCCCAAATGATCAGCATTGCCAAACGACTTGAAAAGGTCATAGCTGCTGAGTTTGTGATTCTCTTGCTTTTGGTGTCACTGAATTCATTGGCAGCACAAGACCTCGAAAAATCAGAAATGTTGCAATTGACAAAAACGCCTGTCAGTATGCAATTGCCGCCGGCATTGATGAAATCAAGTGTATCCCCACTCCGGCAAGTGAGCGCACCTCGAGGCGGCCTCGTGACCATCATGTCGGAGGATTTCGAAGGCACTTTCCCTTCCGGCTCATGGTCATTCAACAGCGGCAATTATACCTGGGCAAAAAGGAATTGTTCTGCCCACGCCGGTAGTTACAGCGCCTGGGCAATCGGCGGCGGCACTACCGGCAGCGCGCTCTCTTGCGGCGCGAATTATCCGAATTCCTTATCCACCATCATGATTTACGGGCCGTTCGATCTCAGTGACGCCAATTGGGCTGCTTTTAGCTTTTTTGTCTCACTCAATTCGGAAAGTAACGCCGACTATTTTTCTTTTTTGGCCTCGGAAGACGGCACAAATTTTAGCGGCTACAGTTTATCCGGCTCAACCAGCGGCGGATGGATTCCCTTTACTCAGGCATTGACTGCCGTACCAACATCAGCAGGAGTCTTTAAAAATCTCACCGGCAAGCCAAAGGTATGGATGGCTTTTGCTTTCAGTAGTAACGCCACCGTTAATTTCGCCAACGGCGCATTTGTTGATGACATAGTTTTGCAAAAAGGCATGGTGAATGTACCAACCGTCGTTTCCTCCTTTTCATCGCCGGGGCCTTCCCCTCGCGGTTTGGCTTACGATGGCGCCAATCTTTGGTGCTCCGATGCCACCAACGATCGCATCTACAAATTAACCACTACGGGCAGCGTGGTGTCGTCTTTTGCCTCGCCGAGTACGGTCTCCACTGGACTGGCGTGGGACGGAACGAATTTGTGGAACTCCGATGCGAATACCGATCGTATTTACAAGCTCTCCACAACCGGCTCCATTCTGACATCTTTCGCGGCCCCCAGTACCGGCGGTGCCGGATTGTGTTGGGATGGCGCCAACCTTTGGCACAGCGATGCGGATGCCGCAACGATCTGGAAACTGAATACCAGCGGCGGTACCCTCAGCTCGTTTTCCGCTCCTGGCACTTTTCATTACGGCCTGGCTTATGATGGACAAAATCTCTATCTGGCTGACGCCGAAGCTTTGCTCATCTACAAAATAGATACCGCGGGAAATGTTTTGGATTATTATCTCGTGCCTGCCACCAATCCTACCGGTCTGTTGTGGGATGGTAATTATCTTTGGACGGCGGATCGTGACACGGATCTGATTTATAAAATGCAAATCTCAGCGCCACAACAATTCGCCAACGATGTCGGCGTGACCAACATGGATCTGCCGGGCGTGGTGAAAGTGGGTGACGCGGTTCCGATCAACGTAGTGGTCAAGAATTTTGGCACCGCGGTGCAGAGCAATTTCCCGGTAAAATACAGCATCAACAACGGACCGGAAGTGACGGAAAATTTCACCGGCACGTTGGCCGCCGGAGCTTCCACGACCAAAACTTTTTCAACACCGTGGACACCAACTGCCGAGGGCACGTATCGGTTCACCGCTTGGACGGCATTGACTGGTGACGAAAATTCCGCCAACGATGCGCTGCCGGCACCGAAAGAAGTTGTGGTGGAAAGCCGTAATACGGCGCCCACCTTGGCCGGCATCGGCAATCAAACCGTCACCGCCGGACAGATCAAAAACTTGCCGCTTTCTGCCACCGATCCCGATGGCGACGCGCTGACCTTCAGCATTCCCACCAATCCGGGATTCCTTTCCATCAGCGGATTTTCTCAGGGTGGAAACACCGCGACGGCAACTCTGATCATCGCACCAACGGCATCACTCACCGGTACCTTCAACGCCACTGTCCAGGTCGCCGACGATAAAGGCGGTGTGGATAGCGAGAATTTTACTATTCAAGTGCGTGCGCCACAGATCAATCCGTTGGATGCCTATCGCGTGGAACCTTTCGTCAAGCGGATGGAGCCTTTGACCGGCACGACGACGCAAATTTTTGGACCGAATACGTCTTGGCAATTGAGCCCGGCCATCGATTTGCCCTTCACGTTTACTTATCTTGGCAAAGCGTATAATCAAATCAAAGTCTCTTCCAATGGCTTCATCACTTTTAATGTTTCGGAAACCTACCACTACCTCACTAACGATTTACATGCGGTGAGTCCGAAAAATACTTTGGCGCCGCTATGGGATTATCTCAACATTGGCAGCTCCGGTAAGGTGCATTATCAAACCGTCGGCAATGCGCCCAACCGTAAATTCGTCGTGGAATTTTATCATGTGGTGTGGGGACCTTTCAGCTCGCCGGTGGTGGATTTTCAGATTCAGCTGTTGGAAGGCAGCAACGATATTGAATTTCATTATGGCACCATGGCGAATGCCGGTTTTGGCGCCGATGGGGCCTCAATTGGAATAAAAGACGATCAGGGCAATTTTATCAATGCTCTCGATGGCTCGCGCGACCTTGCTCAAAACAAAATTGTAAAACCGCCGAAGACAAATTTTCGGTTCACCACCTCACCGGCGCCGCAGAAGGAGGTGGGCGTGGCCGGTATCATGGTTCCGTCCATCTGGTTTGTGGGCGATCCCGACACCGTCAAGGTGATTGTGGAAAATCATGGCAGTCAGGAACAAGCCGGTTTCACCGTCGCTTATCAAATCGATGGCAAAAGTCCGGTACGTGAAGTTTTTGCTGCGACGATTTTACCCGGCAGCAAAGCCCTCATGACCTTCAGCACCCCGTGGGAACCGCAGCTCGGCGGGCTGTACTCAGTTCAGGCGTGGACGGAGCTGTCGGGTGACGCCATTACGTTGAATGATTCTCTGTTGGTCGATGATGCCATCAAGGTTTATGATTTAGAGCGGCCGGCGCCGATAAACGTGCAAGGCACGATGAATGAGCAATACCGGCCTGTCATTCATTGGAGCCGGGGGAATTTCCAAAAGCCTTTGCCGGGTGAGTGGAACGGCAAAACTTCCGAGGATCTGAACGTACACATGGTTTTGAATTACAATAGTACCAACGTTGATACGTGCGAGATTTATTTCAAAGTATATGGCAATCCGTTTTCATTTCCATTGGAGACATATGACAAGGTCTCGATTAAAAACAACCAGTTTTCGTTTTATTACAGCGATCAGTACGGTCGCATGAGCACGGATGTGAAAGGCACCTTTTTCCCGCCGGATTCCTGCGCCGGAACCTGGCGCGCCGGGGTGGTGGTCAACGGTGTGTACACGGTATTCTCGGGGACCTGGTATGCAACGGCGGAATTCCCAACGCCACAGTTATTGGGATTCAAAATTTACCGTACGGTGAATGCCGGAGTGCAACCGGTTCCAGCCAATCTGCTGACAGAAATCTCCGATCCCTTGGCCACCAGTTTTGTGGACAACCAAGTCACTGGCGGCATGCGCTACTATTACGTGGTCACGGCAAGCTACGATCGCGGACAGAGCCCAGCGTCCAATGAAGTTTCGGTGATGGTTACCAGTGTGGCAGATAACACCTCGTCGATGCCCATGGTTTATTGCCTTTATCCGGCTTTCCCCAATCCGTTCAATCCACAGACCACAATTCATTATGATCTTCCGAAATCGAGCAATGTGGAGCTGAAAGTTTATAACGCGTTGGGAGAGCTGGTCACCACGCTGGTGAATCAATGGCAGCCGGCGGGACGGCATGAAGTCGTCTTCAGGGCGGAGGGTATTTCCAGTGGCGTGTATTTTATCTCCTTTGAAGCAGGCGACGACTATCGCAGCATAAAGAGAGTGACTTTGCTGAAATAGTCAGTGTCCCGAAAGGGACAAACGACAATAGCCCATCAATTCGTTGATGGGCTATGAAGCAAATTTACCGCCTCCAAGTCCCGCAACGGACGATTGAAAACCAACGATTGTGATACCGACAACATCTCGTTTTCATTCGTCCCTTCGGGACTTGATGAATGTTTGTAAACTATTTTCCCACAAATAAATTTGTGGGCTATTATCACGTTGTCCCTACAGGACATGAAGCCCAATACAATTCATGGCCCTTACCTTACTGACATGAACTGATTACTGACAACTGATTACCAATGTTGTCTACTTTTGCATACCCAAAATTATTACACAACAACGCATGAAAGGCTGATCATGGCAAAAACTGTTCACGCTGCGGCAAAGAACTTTCGTTTCGAGATTCCTTTGCTTTGGAAGGAAAGCCGAGTTGTGGCACATGTTTGAAGGAGGTACGGGGTGGCGTGCAAACGACTGCTATACCAATCGAGATGGAAAGCTTGCGCGGTGTGTGTGGCTGGTTGTTGTATTTTGTCATCGGCTGCTTTCTCAGTGTTGTGGTCAACATCGGATTCGCCGCCACCCCGGGCAATCAACCGGCTATCATTGTCCTGGCAAGATGATGGAGGAATTTCTGGCAAAAGCTATTTTCCACAAATATTGGTTGTTAATATTTTTGATGCCAATCATCATATTCGGTTGCACCATGGAAAATCTTCCCTTTGAAAGGTCAGGATATCTATTCGTTGAGAGCCTGATTCATCCGGCGACCGGATTGGCGGCGAGCCGGGAGGGCGAGTGCGCGACGACCGTATACACAAATGCGTTGGCCGCGATGGTATTCCTTCATGAAGGGAATCGCCCTGCCGCAGAAAAAATCTTTGAGATCTTCAAGAAATATTATTACACCCAGCAACGAAATTTTCACGGTCTGCCGCAAGTTTGGGATCCCTGCTCCGGCTTGCCCGACACCTTCTCAGTTCATTGGGAGGGAGAAACAGCCTTCCTTTTGCTTGCACTCAATTACTACCGGCAAGTCACCGGCAGCTATGAGCCATACCAGGATTTGGCGCAGGGATTGGCGGTGTGGCTGGCGCAAAGGGCAAACATGTGCGAGCAGTTGGTTGCCGAAGGCGTGGCGAACATGTACGCCGCGTTGCTGCCTTTTGCAGATGACCCAATGATCGAGAAAAGTACAGACAGGCTTCGTGCGTGTTTTTTCTCAAAGGGACAAATCTCCTCGGCAGAGTATGCGCACTGCCTGGAACATGTCGTGCGTGGTGCGCTGATCTTTGGCGACACGACCGGATTCCGACAAATTCCCGGCTTTGCCCGCTCGGAAACATGGGATTTTGATCATACCACCAGGGTTTCTGCTTTCAGCGCTTACAAAGACGAGCAAAGTATCAATGTAGAGCTCAGCGCCCAATTATTGCTTATGGCAAGAATCTGGCAGCCGGATTTGCCGTTTGATCTTACCAGCCTGCGAGGCGAACTGGAAAAACTGCGATTGCGTGGTAAAAGCCAACCGTCTTCAATAGGGCTCCCTTATTTCGTCGCCGAGCGCGGATTTGAGAATGCTTGTGCTTTACCCATCATTCAACCGACAAGTTATCTCTTGTTCTGTTATTGGGATTTCAATCCGTTTGCGCCAGGTAAAAAGTGCGCAGCAGAATTGCCGCACACCTGAATGCGTTCGGCGCGCGAATCAAAGTGGCGCTTGTCAGCCAATGCGCGATACGGTGTACATGCCAGATTCCGCAGGAACGATTTCGCACACACCGGTTCAAAAGAGATTATGGAAGTGTTTGTCATCACGGGGGAAAGGGTTTTTACTGCAGACGGTGAAAGCAGTTAAAATAACATATCCGTAGTTCACAAAGTGCTTGACTTTTGTTCGTTTTTGTGCTTAATTGTTGCGCGTGATTAGATTAGATGTGGGGCCTCAATTTTTTGCGGGCTTGGTATATTGTTGTAAATTGGGCGTCCCCGATTACTCTCAGTGCTTTTACTTCAAGGAAAGGAGAAGACTCATGTTCAACTGGGGCATATCTGAAGAAAAAATCGCTCGCTGGCAGGAGGAAAAAAATGCCAACAAACTGGCCAAAGCAGCGTGTGCGGGAAAAGGGAATATCAGCGCAAAAGCAGCAACGGCGCTGTTGAGCCTGGCTGACCCCACTGCGCTGCGCCTTGCCGAAAATTTGTTAAGTGACTCCAACGAAGAGGTCCAAAGCATCGCGGCGCATGGCTTTCGCCGGCTGCATTATGAACCGTCCAGTGATGACGCGCGTTTGGCGTTGGCGTTTATCTTGCGTGATCGTGATGCCTTGTTGGCGATGCAAGACAAAGCGCATTCCTATCTTGCAAAGACTTTGGTCAAACCTGAAACCGAAGCTGCTGCCTTTGCCGCTGAGATTCTGCAGGCCGGAGGCTGGAATCCTGCCAACGATACCGAGAAAACCCGCTTTCTCCTGGCGCGTCGGGAATTCCAGCTCATCCCCGCCATTGGCTTCCGAGCCTTTCCGATTCTGGATGAATATTGCTCGCGCCAGCACGAGGTCCCGTTGCGGCGTCGCGCCTTCACGGCGCTGGTTGAGGCCGGGGGCTCCGCGGCGCTCCCGTATTTGGAAAAATATTCCAAAGACAGCGATGAAGAGATTTCCAGCCTGGCGCTCGCCCACAAAGAGGAGATCAAACGCCGGGAATTTGTCGAAACGCGCGCCAGTAAATGGCAATCATTTTTCCGTTCACCTGCAAGCAACGCAACGGAAAACAACGCAACCCAATTTATCCATTTGGGGATGGAGTATCTCGAGCACGGTTTGCTTTACGAAGCCTATTGCGCGCTGGCGGTGGCAGATTACATCTATGAACAATTGATGGGCGGCTATTTCATCAGGGATGGTTTGCGCATGAGCGATCTGCACACCCAGCGTGAGCGCGAAATCAAAGTGTTCGGCGATTTCAAGCTCGAGGGTGTGCTGGAACAAATCTCCGAACGCATTCGCGGCAAGAAAGAAAAAAGCACGCTGCTCAGCCTGCTGCTTTCGGGCGCGCGCCAGGATGCCGAACTAAGCACGGAAAGCCTCAAGCTCAAGCAAATCCTGGCAGGCACACAGGTTTATGATCCCGCTTTTCTGGAGGCAACGATCAATTTCCTTCTTGCGCATGACAATGACAGCAGACGCGCCTGGCGCGCGATCGTGCACTTGCCTGACAAGCGAGTCATACCGTCTCTTATTGACACCTTTAAGCTGAGTGAATTCGTTTTCGATCCGATTCAGTCGCTGATTTACATCGGGGAAGATGCCGTGCCGGAGCTGATGAAGGAATTAAAGAAGGATGATTACAAGTGTCGCGCCAATGCCGCGTTTGCACTGGGATTTCTCGGGGAGCAAAATATCAAGGCCGAGATGATTGCCGCTTTGCAAAAAGAAACCGTACCGATGGTTCAGACCACGTTGCACTTTGCTCTCGCCAGGATGGGGGAGGAAGACGGTCATGTCGATTTTCTTTTTGACCGGTTGAAGGATCAGGATGAGGCGGTCGCCCGGCAGGCCGCGCGTTGCATTCATCACTTGAAAACTGGCGTCCAGGCGTCACGCCTGTTGCCGTTCGTTGATCATCCGGATGCGAGTGTACGCATCCATATTGTTGGCACGTTTGCCAACCTGGAGAAGCCGCTGGCCGCCGAGGTGCTGGACAAATTGGTCAATCGTCTGCTCGTTGAGAAGGATAAAGACGTGCTGGACAAATTGGTTTCCGTTCTCTCCGAGTTCAAGGGCGACGAGCAACTTGTCAAAATGCTGTTGCAGCGGTTGCCCAAAGCTCCGACCGATCGTCAGGAGAAAATTGTTTCGATCCTGGGGAATTTGCGCGCGCCAGAGAGCATCGAGGCGTTGCTCGCATTGTGGCCGAACACGAATACGGATTTGCGCAGAAGCTTGATTTGGTCGCTCGGCCAATTGGGCGCAGTGCAAAGCCTCGAGCAGCTTTCCAAAACGCTTCGGCAGAACGAGCAGTTGCGCCGCGTGGCGGCGTTCGGGATGCTCATGTTGAGTGATGCCAACCGTGAGGCAGTGGTGACCGAACTGCGGCGGGCGCAAAATTCCGAAGCCCGGATGGCGCTGGCCATGCTCGGCGAGAAAGATGCCATTGACCAGATTCGCGGGGGCTTGAACCCCTTCAACGATATTCAACAAATTTTTGAAGGTCTTGATGCCGCGGGGCTGGTGCATCACGCCGATTTTGTAAAGCCTCTGCGCAGCCTGCTGGAATTTTCCAATCAAAATTATTATCCTACCGATCGCTATGTCCGGCATAGCGCTGTCGAGGCTTTGGCCAAAACACTCCTTGCCAATCAAGCAAGTTAGTGGTTTGCCCTCCTCCGGTCAAAAACAAAAAGCGGAATGGCCGCATGATGAAATTGAACATGCGGCCATTCCGCTTGTCAGGCTTGCCAGTCGTTTTCAATCCTCGTGACACTTTGCCAAGCGTTGCAGCGCGGCGTGGAGATGTTCCATAATGTCGCCGGCGATCATGCTCCACTCCCCAAGTTTATCACGGGCCAGGTCTCCCGCCAAACCATGCACATAAACGCCCAGCAACGCCGCGCGGAGCGGATCGAGTCCTTGGCCTGCAAGTCCGGAAATGACGCCGGTGAGCACATCGCCACTGCCGCCGGTGGCCATGCCGGCGTTGCCAGTGGAATTGATAAAAACTTCGCCGGTGGGAGAAGCCACGACTGTGGGCGCACCTTTCAAAACCAGTACTTGCCCCAAGTCTTCGGCGGTTTGCCGTGCAACGGTCACGGGATTGGCGGCGATCGCCGCCTTGTTGGCACCGGTTAGACGTGATAGTTCACCCGGATGCGGCGTCAGAATGAGTTTGCCCGTCGCTCGTCGAATGATATCTTGTTGTCCCGCGAGATTGTTCAGCGCATCGGCATCGATAACGATCGTGCCGGAAAATTCTGCGAGAACGTGCCTGACCACTCGTTTCGCGCCCTCCGCAGTACCAAGGCCGGGACCGACCGCAATCACCTCTGCCCATTGCAGGCGATCTTGTAAGTGCTCAATCGCGGCCGCGCTGATCGCGCCATTTTCTTCGGGCAGCGGTAATTTGATCACTTCAGCGGTAGCCGCTTCCAGGCTTGGCAACAATGATTGCGGTGCCGCCAGGACCACCAGGCCAGCTCCTGCACGAAGTGCCGACACCGCGGTCAAGCGTGCTGCCCCACCGAAACCGTGTGAGCCCGCGATCACCAAAATTTGTCCGACGAGATTTTTAAAAGCATTCGGCGGCCGGCGTGGTATCCAGTTCGCGAGCACCGTGCCGTTCAGCAAAAATGTCGCCAGTCTTAGATTTTTCTCGGCCGACGCCTGGCGAAACGCCGCTTCCGGAAAACCGATCTCGGCGACCACCAGCTCACCAGCGTACTCACGGCCCGGCCAAAACAGCAAGCCTTGTTTGCAACAGGCGATGGTCACCGTCAGCCGCGCTCTTACACAGGGTCCCACCACTTCGCCGGTGTCCGTATTCATTCCGGTCGGCAAGTCGATTGCAATCACCGGCCGTCCACTGTCATTGATGCGGGTCACAATTTGCGCCATGAGTCCTTGCAATGGTCCGCGCACACCGGTACCGAGCAACGCATCAACGATGAAATCAAAGTGGCGTAAATCCGGCAGCGCTTCGCTGTCGCGAATCTCCTGTACCGTATAGCCCAGCCGTGCCCAGATCACATAATTGGCGGCAGCATCGCCCCGCAATTCTTCGGCAGTACCGACCAGATAGACTTCGGACTGAACACCGGCATCCTGCAAGTAACGCGCGACCACCAAACCATCACCACCGTTGTTGCCCTTGCCGCAAAGCACAGCGGCGCGTTTTCCCTGCAGCGGCGCCCAGCGCTTGCGGATCTCCGCAAATACGGCGCGACCGGCATTTTCCATTAAAACACGGCCGCTGATATTCAGCACCTCGATACTGTATTTATCGACCGCTTGCATTTCCTCGGCAGTGAGGACGCGAGGAAAATTTGTAAAGTCATTTGGCAGGTTCATCATGCATCAAATATGGAAATTGGTTTCTGTTTCATTTTCTTCCAAAACCACCACCGCCGTGGCGTAATCATCGGAATGCGACAGGCTCACATGGATTTTGATTCCTGACAATTGGCCGGCCAATCGAGAACTGACCACGGCTTGCGGCCGGCCATTACTTTGGTTGGATATTGCAAAATCCTTCCAGGAAAAATTTTTGTGGATGCCGGTGCCCAGCGCTTTCGCAAAGGCTTCTTTTGCGGCAAACCGTACCGCAAAAGCGGCGGCACGATCGGCGCGAGCAGTACACCAGGCAATCTCCTCGGGTGTGAAAACGCGCTGCACAAAACGGTCATGCCAGCGAGCCAGTGTTGCTTCCACCCGGGCGATCTCGATGAGGTCAATACCGATACCGCAGATCATGGGATTTTTGCTTGCTTGTTAATGAATTTTAGACTATCTTTTTCCGAATTGATAATTTTCAAAAACATTAACTCCAAATGGCACCGCTGGCACAGAGAAAGTCTGAAATCCCCGTAATTGATCGGGCCCTGCGAGGCGATCAAAAAGCCTATGCCGAGCTCATGCAACGCTATCACGGCCCATTGTATAATTTATTATATAAAATGGTGCACAGCAAGGAGGAAACCGAAGACCTGGTGCAGGAAGCGTTCATGAAAGCGTTTGCCTCACTCGCGTCTTTTAATGAAGAATTCGCCTTCTCGACCTGGCTCTACAAGATCGCGATCAACAACACGATTGATCATTTGCGCAAGAAAAAGCTGCGCACTTATTCTTTGGACAAGCCGATTCAATCCAGGGATGGTGAACTCAAGCGCGAATTTGCCGATTTGCAATCGGCAACCGATCACGATCTGCTTTCCACCGAAAAGAGCCGTTTGATTGCCGGTGCGATCGAAGAATTGCCGGAAAAATATCGCCAGGTCATTCTTCTGCGCCACAGCGAAGAGCTTTCTTATGAGGAGATTGCCGAAATCACCAAAGTGCCGTTGGGCACAGTGAAAGCGCGCATCTTTCGTGCCCGCGAAATGCTGAAGCGAAAACTCAAGGATAAGCTTTTGCTATAACATTGTACTTGGTGTCATTGATCAAAAAATGGGGTGCCGCGAGCGCAGACCCGGGCCACTCGTTCAAATCTCCCGAAAAATAAATCGCCTTTCCCCGATTTCAATTCGATCATTGTAAACGAGCTGTGAATTCATCACCGGCCGGCCGTTGACCGAAACGCACGGCAGCGGGGTTTCGCTGCAAATATAAAAGTGTTTGCCGCGACGCGCAATGGTGGCCCGGATTTGCTTCGGGCCCGGCACGCGAATGTCCACCTGCCCTTCGCTTCCCAACACAATGTGATCACGATCGATCGTGAAGATCGCGTTATTGGCCTCATTCACCAAAATGCCAATTCCCGGGGCGAATTCGCCACTTTCCGACTTTTCCTCAGCAGAGGGCGCTGCCGCAGATTCATGGCCGCGGCCCTGCGGAGAACCGACTCGTGCCGGCGCGGAGCCGGAGGTCTCGCGCAGCATGAGTTCTGTGGTCGTGCTGATCTGCTCCTGATTCAGCCGTGTTACTTCAACCGGATCGAGAAAAATAAGTTGATAAACGCCCACTTGCACGCGGTCGCCATCCGTCAATGCGAGAGGCTGGGTGATCACATGGCCATTTACGCGAATCCCGTTTCTGCTGTTCAGGTCTTCAATGTAATAACGGCCACCGGTTTGGCGTGTCAACCGGCCGTGCAACCGGGACACGGTCAAATCTGCCAGGCGAATATCATTCTCCGGATCACGTCCGATCGTCACCTGCTCCGCGTGAATCTCGATCTCGTGAAGCAAAATGCCATCTTTGGTAATTTGCACAATTGGCATAATGCATTGCAAAACAGGTTGAATTGTTTGTGGACACAATAAAAAAGTATCTTACTTATTCCCCTTGGCAATCTCAATGCCTAAAGGCATCACTCAGAAAACAAGGCTTACGGTTGGAACTGATTGGTGATCGGCATGCGGCGATCCTTGCCAAAATTGCGCGGCGTGATCTTGATTCCCGGAGCGGCCTGCCGGCGTTTGTATTCGGCACGGTCAATCATTTTTACCACCTGACGAACCACGTCCTCCGGCAATCCTGCGGCGACCATTTCCGCCACGCTGCGATCATCTTCCATGTAGGCCTCGACAATCTGATCGAGCAGATCATAAGGCGGTAAAGTGTCCTGATCGGTTTGGTTCGGTCGCAACTCCGCGCTCGGTGGCCGGCTGATGACACGCCAGGGAATGACGTGTCTGCCAGCGAATCGAACTTGATTCACCCACCTGGAGAGGCGATAAACAAATGTTTTCGGCACGTCTTTGAGCACGCTGAAGCCGCCCGCCATGTCGCCGTACAATGTAGCGTAGCCCACCGCTACTTCACTTTTGTTGCTCGTGGTGAGCACCAGCCAGCCGAATTTATTGGAGAGCGCCATCAGAATCATGCCGCGAATTCGCGCCTGGATATTCTCTTCCGTGATGTCACGCTCGCGACCGGCGAACAGCGGCACGAGCAAATTTTCCATCACGGTTACCGCTTCATGGATCGGAATGGTATAGGTACGAATGTCAAGGTTTTGGGCCAGCTCATGTGCGTCTTCAATGCTCGCGGAAATAGTGAAGCGACTCGGCATCAACACACCGGTAACGTTCTCACTTCCGATCGCTGCCACCGCGATAACGGCCGTGAGCGCCGAGTCGATCCCGCCGCTGAGGCCAATCACCACTTTTTGGAAACCATTCTTGCGCATGTAATCGCGCGTGCCAAGAACCAGCGCTTGAAAAACTTCCTCCTCCTCATCGAAATGGGGAGCAAGGTTGGGTGCACTGACATGCAAGGGCACTGGCCTCGCCGGAAGATCGATGCGCGCTTCCCGCAAAACAAAAGATCTTGTCGTGACAAAATCGGTCCTTTCACCTGGCAGGTTGGCCTCCTGAACAACGCGCGGCGCGGAGGTTGCGCGCGAGACCTCGATGGCCAGGTCATGAACGAGAAGCTGCTCCTGGAATTGTTGGCCGCGCAACAACAGTTCGCCCGCGGCATCAAAGATGAAGCTTTGGCCGTCGAAGAGCAACTCATCCTGGCCGCCGACCATATTGACATACGCCAAACATACGTGATTGTTCCGGGCGCGCTGGGCGAACAGTAATTCGCGCTCTCTCCCCTTTTTACAATGATACGGTGAAGCAGAGAGGTTGACAATCAGATTGGCGCCCTTGAGGGTTTCATACTCGACCACACCATCCACCCAAATATCTTCACAGATGGTGACGCCGATGCGCAAGTCCTCGAGCAGTAAGATGAGCGGCTGATAGCCGGGCTGGAAGTAACGTTTCTCGTCGAATACGCCGTAATTCGGCAGGCGAATTTTGTGGTACGTGGTGAGCAGGCACCCATCGACGCAAACCGCCGCCGTATTAAAGGTCGCACCGTTTTCGCGTTCGACGCAGCCGACAACGGCAATCAAATCCTGCGTTGCCTCGGCCACTTTTTTCAACGCCTGCACATTGGCTTCGACAAAATCACGGCGGAGTACGAGGTCTTCCGGTGGGTAGCCGGTGATGGCCAGCTCCGGCATCAGCACGAGGTTGGCTTTTTCGGCTCGCGCTTTGTCGAGATATTCGATAATTCGCGCCGTGTTGCCGGGAACGTCCCCGACCGTAAGATTGATCTGGGCAAGCGCGAGACGCAGGGATTGAGTCATGGCAAAAGCACGGCAACCGCGATTACTGTGGTCCACAAACCGTTTTTATCACCTTCGGCGGATTGTGTCACGTTGAAGGTGCGCACGATTTTCCCGGACATTTTATAGAGTTTCTCGCGCTCGTCCCACGCAGTATTCGGATCAAACTCGAGCCCGAGCGTTGTTGCCAGCATGGTCGCGGCCAGGTCTTCCGCGTAATCCCCGGCTTTCTCATCGGTCTCGCCGAAGGGATGATGTTCGGAGAGATACCCGTACATGTTTTCGTCGGCCGGCTGTGCGACCCCGAGTGAAGCGGCGATCAGGCGGTTGGGCTCATTGGTCGAGTTGCGCGCCATGACCGCAAACGTGATGCTGCCGGGATGCAGTAATTTCAATCCTTCCTCTCTGGAAATGCGCTTGCATCCCGGAGGGTAAATGCTCGAGACCGTTACGATATTGCACTTCTCGATGCCGGCACTGCGCAGAGCGAGCTCAAATGATTGCAAATAATCCTTGTGCCGACCAACACCCTTGGTGAAGAATACTTTGGTAGGTGTGAACATATCAACTCCTCCAGCAAGCTGAAAAGCAGATCATGACTTGAAACGAACAATTGAAAATGAATCGACTTGAAAATATAAAAACTTTTTGGGGAAAGTCAAGAAATTCGACGTCGCTTGCCTCGAAATGGCGTCAGTCGAGCTTTGACTGCTTTGAAAAAAATAAAGCAATTCGTTGGCAAGCGCAAAGATGGAAAAAGCAATCACCCCATCGATCATGTTAGCCTTTTACAACTTCAATGTGTGCAAAAAGCAGAGATTTTTGAAAGACAAAATGATCGACGACAAAATAATGAAAAATCATTTTGTCGTCGATCATTTTGTCTATTGGGTTTGCAGCTCGTCTGCGTTGGGGCTTCGAACGGAATGCAAGCGAGGTATCTAACAATGTAGATGATGACAGGAGCAAGGAATGTAATGAGGTATTTCATCAGCTTGGTGTTTTCTCGCCCACTTTGCCGTTGAGCAACGCTTCCAATTCCTCGCCTTCGACCATTTCTTTTTCCAACAGCATTTTCGCCAGCGTTTCGAGCGTGGTTTTTTTGCTGGTGAGCAAATCGCGCACTTCGCGGTAGGCGTCTTCCACGATCACGCGCACTTCTTCATCAATTTCGCTGGCGACTCTTTCGCTGTGCGGTTCGCCGCTGAAATCGAGTCCCATGAACATGCCGCGCTTTTCCTTGGCGTAATAAAGCGGGCCGAGCTTCGAGCTCATCCCGTATTCCGTAACCATGCTGCGGGCGATGGCCGTGGCGCGCTCGAGATCGTTTTGCGCACCCGTGGAGATTTCCTGGAAGATGGTCTCCTCGGCGACCCGGCCGCCGAGCAAAACTTTCAAGCGATTGAGCAACTCGGTTCGCGTCATGAGATAACGATCCTCGGTCGGTAATTGCAGCGTGTAGCCGAGCGCTGCCACGCCGCGGGGAATGATCGAGACACGGTGCACCGGATCAACTCCCGGAAGGCTGCCGGCAACAATCGCGTGGCCGGCTTCGTGATAAGCGACGATCTCTTTCTCCTTTTTATTCAGCACCCGGCTCTTCTTTTCCAGGCCGGCGATGACACGATCGATGGCTTCCTCGAGATCGGTATTCTCGACGTGTTTTTTACCGGCGCGGGCGGCCAACAGCGCGGCCTCGTTGATCACGTTGGCGAGATCGGCGCCGACAAAGCCGGGTGTGCGCGCGGCAATGACGCGCAAGTCCACCTCCGGCGAGAGCTTGACTTTGCGGGCATGGACTTTCAAAATGGCTTCGCGGCCGTTGATGTCGGGACGGTCAACCACGATTTGGCGGTCGAAGCGACCAGGGCGCATCAGCGCAATATCGAGAATCTCCGGACGATTGGTGGCCGCCATGATGATGACCCCGCTGTTGGGATCGAAGCCATCCATCTCCACCAGGAGTTGATTCAGCGTCTGCTCGCGCTCATCGTGACTGGAAAGCGGGCTCATGCCGCGGGCCTTGCCCAGGGCGTCAATTTCATCTATAAAAACAATGCACGGCGCCTGCTGTTGCGCTTGCTGGAACAGATCGCGGACACGGGCGGCACCAACACCCACAAACATCTCGACGAAATCCGACCCGCTCAGCGAGAAAAACGGCACACCGGCTTCTCCGGCGACGGCGCGCGCGAGCAAGGTTTTGCCGGTGCCGGTCGGACCCACCAGCAGCACTCCTTTTGGAATTCTGCCGCCGAGGCTTTTGAATCGCTCGGGGTTTTTCAGATACTCCACGACCTCCCGAACTTCCTCGACCGCTTCATCAATGCCAGCGACGTCCTTGAAGGTGACTTTGGTTTTGCCCTCGACATAAATCTTTGCCTTGCTTTTGCCGATTGACATCAAGCCACCCTGTGGATTCATGCGCCGGAACGCAAAGCCCCAAATCGCAATCAAGATCAATAAGGGCAAAATCCAGCTCAGCAGGATGCCCTGCCACCAGGCGGTGTCCACTTTGCCGGTATACTTGACGCCAGCCGCTTCCAACTCCTTCACCAGATCAGGATCATCCACACGCAAGGTCAGGAATTTTTTGCCGGCTGGCTGGCTGTCGGCTTTTGCCTCGGTAAGCGGGAAAAGGTTGCCGGAATCGGTTTCCGCTGGTTTCGGCTTGTCTTCGATATAACGTCCGGTAATTTCCTGGTTGGTAATTTCACAAGAGATAATTTTCTTTTCCCTGACCAGTTTCTTGAATGTGCTGTACTCGATCGTTTGCGCATTCTCGCCCAAAAAAAAGCTGTGCAGGGCGTACATCATCAAAACGGCGAGCACAACATACCAAAACGAGAGACTCATGCGACGATTGCTGAGAGACTGCTGCCGCCGCCGCGATTTTGGATTATCCATGATTGCAGCTATCTAATGAATTTGTAAATTATGTTTTATCTCAATTTTAATATAGGCAAGTAACAGCGGAAAGTCAAGAAGGAACTGAGGCATGCAGTAATCCGTTCTTGCTTTTCGTTGGAAAATTGACTATATTTTTTATTTGATTATCGATCTTGTTGTTGCGAGCAGGACATGGCCGATGTGCCATGCTTTCGGGCGGAAATGCACCACCTGAATGTCATTCCGCCAGGAATCTTCCCCCGTACTGGTCCTGTACTCATGCAGGGGAAGATGCCTGCAGCATGACAAAGGAAAACATTTCTTGGGAGAAAGTGATAATCTTGTGGCCAGAGTGGCGGAATTGGCATACGCGCCAGCCTTAGGAGCTGGTGCTCGCAAGAGCTTAAGGGTTCAAGTCCCTTCTCTGGCACTGTGGTATTTTTTTCATGTTTATTTCAGTCAATCTGCAAAACACTACAGGAGCGACATTGGACGTCAAAATCATTCCGGGTGAAAAGTGCAAGCGTTACATTGAAGTGACCGTGCCGGCGGCAGAAGTGGAACCAAAAGTCGATGGAGCCTTGCGCCAGCATCAAAAACGCATTCAGCTTGATGGTTTTCGCAAGGGCAAAGCACCTTTGCAACTGATCAGGCAGATTTATGGAAACGCCGTTCGCGAAGAGACGATCGGCGATTTGATGAAGGAAATTGTTTCCGAGGTACGGGAGAAAAACGCCCTGGAAGTCGTTGGACCGGTAAATCTCGAAGAAAAAAAATATGATCAAAAAGACGGCCTCTGGTTTCGCGTTGCTGTCGAAGTTGCCCCGGAAATCGAACTGCGGAATTATCGGGGATTGGAGTTTGAGAGGGTGATTTATGACGTCGAGGAACAAGATGTTGTCGAGGCATTGGAAGGACTCCGCGATCGGTTTGCAAAGATGCAGATCGTCGATGGTGCCGTTCAAGCAGGTCATTATGTGAAAGTGGATCTTCAGAAGGTCGATGCCGCGGGTTTTACGATCATCGGCGATAAATACGAAAATCAGCAACTGTACGTCACGGCGGAGGATGAATTCACCAGCCCGCTGATCGGTGCCCAGGTGGGAGATTCTCGCCGGATCAGCTTCACCGAGCGACGATCCGACACCACGACCGGGCAGAATACTACATTTTATCAGGCCACCATCAAGGAAATCACTGAGAAAATTTTGCCTCCTTTGGACGATACGTTCGCACGCGAGCTCGGCGATGCCGGTATGCGTACCAGCTCCCGGGATAAAAAAGTGGAAACCCTTGAGGAATTGAAAAAAGTCATCCACGAGGAACTGCTCAGTCGTGCCGCGCGCCGCAGTCAGGAAAATTTGCACAATGAAATCATCGATGAGCTGATCAAGGTGAACCCTTTTGATTTGCCGGAGGAGATGGCGGCATCTTACGCACAAGAATTTACTGAGAAGGTAAAATCCCAGTTCGTGGGAATGTCCGAAGAGATGGTAAAAAAGGAGGCGCATGACATGGCGTTTCGCCATCTGCGATGGGAGTTCCTGCGCAACCGCATCGCAGAAGCGGAGCGCATCGAGGTGAATGATGAAGAGTTGCGCGAGTATCTTGTCTCTCTGGCACTGTCCTCCAACCAGGATCCCCAGCGCCTCATCAATCAGACCATGAACAACGAGGAGCGACGGGAAAAATTGCGAGATGAGCTGCATGAAAAGAAAGTCTTGCAGTTTCTCGAAGGGCAAATGAGAATTCGTGAACATCACATTCCTTACGCCGATCGCGGGCAATCACGAATTATCAGGGTTTAAAAACTGAAAGCGGGAGGGGAATATGGATTTTTTCTCTCCCTGATCTTCTCTTCCCGTCACCCCTTGCAGCGGTAACGGGAAAAGTTTTGAATGGAAAAAATCAACTAACATAACAACGAGGACGAGAAATCATGGGCTTGGTTCCAATTGTCATAGAGCAGACCGGACGGGGCGAACGCGCGTTCGATATTTTTTCACGTCTGCTGAAGGAGCGCATTGTGTTCATCGGCACGGCCATCGATGATACGGTGGCCAGCCTGGTCATCGCGCAGTTGTTGTTTTTGGCCGCCGAGGATCCGGACAAGGACATTCAGCTTTACATCAATTCGCCGGGCGGCTACATCTCTTCCGGGCTGGCAATCTATGACACGATGCGCTATATTCAACCCGACATCAGCACGATTTGCATGGGCCAGGCAGCCAGCATGGCCGCGGTGCTCTTGGCCGCAGGAACGAAAGGCAAACGCTTCGCGCTTCCCCATGCCCGTGTTATGATTCACCAACCTCTCGGTGGCGCCCAGGGGCAAGCGACCGATATCGAAATACAAACCCGTGAAATTCTGACCTTGCGGGGAAGATTGAATGAAATTCTGGCAAGGCATACAGGCCAGTCCATCGAACAAATCGAAAAAGACACCGATCGCAATTTCTTCATGTCTGCGGAAGAGGCGGTAAAATACGGCATTGTTGACGAAGTTCTCACGCGCAAATGGGAGCGCAAGAAGGAAACAAAATAACAGGAAACGACCATGGCCGATTTCAGCAAACGCGACCGCTTGTTTATTTGTTCTTTTTGTGGCAAAAACTCCAACCAGGTGGATTGCATCGTTACCGGTCCGGACGTCTTCATTTGCAACGAATGCGTGCGCAATGCCAGCGAGATCATTCGTGAAGACGCGCAACGCCGGGCCGTACCCTTCTATGGCCGAATCCCAACGCCGATGGAAATCAAACAAGAGCTCGATGACTATGTCATTGGCCAGGAGTATGCCAAAAAGACGCTCGCGGTGGCGGTGTACAATCATTATAAACGCATTGAGCACGCCAATCAAATCGACGAGGTGGAGCTGGAAAAGAGCAATATTTTGCTCGTCGGCCCAACCGGCACCGGCAAAACGTTGATGGCGCAAACATTGGCGCGTTTTCTCCAGGTTCCGTTCACGATTGCCGACGCGACGACGCTCACCGAGGCCGGGTATGTCGGCGAAGACGTCGAGAACATTCTCGTCCGGCTCTTGCAGGCGGCCGACTATGATGTCGAGAAAACCGAAAAAGGCATCGTCTACATCGATGAGATTGACAAGATCGCCCGCAAGGACGGCAACCCGAGCATCACACGCGACGTTTCGGGTGAAGGGGTGCAGCAGGGGCTTTTGAAACTGCTCGAAGGAACCGTGGCTGCGGTCCCGCCCAAAGGCGGCCGCAAACATCCGGAACAAAATCTGATCAATATCAATACCCGCAATATTTTATTCATTTGCGGTGGAGCATTTGAGAATCTGGACAAGATCGTGGCCAGCCGGATCGGAAAAAAACAATACGGATTCGGCGCCGAACCGGTCAAGCGCGAAGCGGAAGATACCACCGAATTGCTCAAGCAAGTGGAGCCGGATGATTTGTTGAGATTCGGACTGATTCCCGAGCTCATCGGTCGCTTGCCCGTGATCGCGCCTTTGTCAGAGTTGAATGAGGAGGCGTTGCTCAAAATTCTCTTGGAGCCGAAAAACGCGCTGACCAAACAATATAAACGCCTGCTGGCCATGGATGGCACCACGCTCGAATTCGACAGCGAGGCGCTCCAGGCGATTGTCCAAAAAGCAATCAAACGGCACAGCGGCGCACGGGGCCTGCGCGCCGTGATGGAAGAAGTGATGCTGGAGATCATGTACAAAGTGCCGAGTGTGCCTGAAATCAAACATATTCGCATCACCAAGGAAACGGTCACGCAGAATCAACCCCCGCTTTTTGCCTACGAAGAACTCAAAAAGCGCGCCTGAGACACTGCACTTGTGAAGGGTTGACTTGTAATGTCATTGCGAGCGTTTCTCAGCGCAGCTCTACGAGTCGTAGACTCTACGAGTCGTAGACCCTACAGGCGTAGCCTGCGGCCGCAGGCAATCTCATAAAAACCGGGAGATGGCCTCGGCGCAAAGTGCCTCGCATTGACCGCAATTTTAGCCCCAAACGAGTATAACAGCCCAGCCGGAAAACTACCATGCACAAGATCTTTCGCGATGGCGTTGAGATCGAAATCAACAACCGCTTGCCGGTCTTACCACTCAAGGATGTAGTGGTTTTCCCCTACATGACCTTCCCGTTGCTGGTCGGACGCGAAGCCTCGCTCAATGCGGTGCAGGAAGCCATGAGGTTGGATCGCATCATCTTTCTGACCGCACAGAAGGACGTCACCAAGGAGGAGCCGGGCAAGGATGATTTGTATCGTGTCGGCGTGATCGCCCGAATCTTGCAGGTGCTCAAGCTGCCCAACGGTCCGATGAAAGTTCTGGTCGAGGGATTGATTCGCGGCCGCATCAACCGTTTCCTGCCGATTACCGACCACTTTGAAGTGCGTGTCGATATCATCCGCGAAGAGGAGGAGATTTCACCGGAAATTCTTGCCCTGATGCGTCGCACCATTGCGCTTTTCAAGGATTATGTTCACATCAACCGCAACATTCCCGATGAAGTGTTGCTGGCCCTCGAGAATCTTGAACATCCCCAGCGTCTGGTCGATTACATCGCTGCGTACCTGCAGCGCGAAATGAAAACCAAACAGCACATTCTTGAAACCCCGCTGGTCCAGGATCAGCTTCTGTTTGTCGCCGAGCTTCTCGAAAGCGAAATCGAGATTCTCGAAATCGAGAGAAATATCGAGGACAAGGTGCGGGGACGCATCCAGCGCACCCAACGCAATTACTGGCTGCAGGAGCAGATGCGCGCCATTCAGGAAGAGCTTGGCGAAGCGCCGGATGGTGATGGTGAAATTACCAAGTTGCGGGAAAAAATCAAACTGGCCGGCATGCCGGCTGAGGCGCAAGAAAAAGCCCTGGAGGAATTGGAGAAACTCCGTAACATGGCGCCCATCTCTCCGGAAGCGACCGTGATTCGCAATTATCTCGACTGGCTGCTGGCGGTGCCGTGGACCAATCGCACCGAAGATACACTCGAGGTGGAACAGGCAAAACGCATTTTGGATGAAGATCACTACGGGCTGGAGAAACCCAAGGAGCGCATTCTCGAACATCTGGCCATCTTGAAACTGGTCAAGCAAATCAAGGGGCCGATTCTTTGTCTCGTCGGCCCGCCCGGTGTGGGCAAGACTTCGCTCGGTAAATCCATCGCCCGCGCGATGGGACGCAATTTCGTGCGCGTTTCGCTCGGCGGTGTGCGCGATGAAGCCGAGATTCGCGGCCATCGCCGGACTTATATCGGTGCGCTGCCCGGAAAAATCATTCAATCCATGAAGCGCGCAAAAACCGTCAATCCGGTTTTCCTGCTCGATGAAGTGGACAAGATGAGCGTCGATTTTCGTGGGGATCCCTCGGCGGCGCTGCTCGAAGTTCTGGACCCCGAGCAAAACAAAGCCTTCAATGACCATTATCTCGAAGTCGACTACGACCTCAGTCAGGTGCTGTTCATCACCACGGCCAATGTGCGCTCACACATTCCCGAGCCGCTGCAGGATCGCATGGAGATCATCAATCTGCCTGGTTATCTCGAACATGAAAAGCTGGAGATTGCCAAGGGTTTTCTCATCCCCAAACTGCTCAAGGAGCATGGTCTTGACGCGGAAAATTTGACGTTTGAAGATAAAGCTTTGCTGAAAATCATTCGCGAATATACGCGCGAAGCCGGTGTGCGCAATTTCGAGCGCGAGCTGGCGTCGATTTGCCGGAAAGTCGCAAAAAAGTTGGTGACAGGTGACCACCCTGGCAGGTCGCCGAAAACTCGGCAAGCCAATGCCGAAGTTGATGCTTCCCCTGTTGTTGTGCCAAACGAAGATGCCAGTGTGGATTTGGCTGTCGCAGAGCAAACCCTTGATCTCCCTGGTTCGCAAGAACGGGTAACCATCACTTCGGCAAATCTCGTCAAGTATCTTGGCATTCCAAGGTTTCCTCAACGAACACTCGCGGACAAGCAGGCTGTCGGCAGCGCCATCGGTTTGGCGTGGACTCCTTACGGTGGTGATACTCTCGAAATTCAAGTCAGCTTGATGCCGGGCAAAGGCGAACTGATGCTAACCGGCAAGCTTGGCGAAGTAATGAAAGAATCCGCCAAAGCAGCGCTGACGTATGCGCGTACGAATGCGGCGCGCTTGGGCATCACCGGCCAATTCTGGAAGGACACCGATATTCACGTTCATATTCCGGAAGGTGCCATTTCCAAAGATGGTCCCTCGGCAGGGATCACGATTGCAACGGCCTTGATCTCGGCACTCAGTGGCCGGTCGGTGCGTCGGGACGTGGCCATGACCGGTGAGATCACCCTGCGCGGTTCGGTTTTGGGCATCGGCGGACTCAATGAAAAGATTCTCGCGGCGCAACGCTTCGGCATCCGCCGGGTCATCATTCCGGCCGAGAACGGAAAGGATTTGAAGGAATTACCGGCGCCTTTGCGCAAAGGCATGAAGATCATTCAGGTCAAACACATCGACGAAGTGCTGGCCATGGTGCTGGCCGAAAAAACTGCAACCGAGGCACCCAACTTGGTGGAATTGCCGGAAGCCGAAGCAGTCAAAAAGCCCCAAGTGTCGCCTCGGCATTCGCCTGTCGTCGAGCAGCCGGCGGTGGTGAATTAGTCACTTTAAAATTAAATCTTTGCAAAAAAAGGCAAAGATTTTCGAAAGACAAAGTAATGGACGACAAAATGATAAAAAATTATTTTGTCATCCTACGGACGCAGTCAATCATTTTGTCTTTTTGGCTGCGCCCGCAGGCTACGCCCGTAGGGAATCTTTTTGCGATTCAAGATGATTATTAAGGAAGCAGAATTTGCGCTGAGCGTCGCGCACGCTTCACAGTTACCCAAAGACAGCTTGCCGCAAATCGCCTTCTGCGGACGTTCCAATGTGGGGAAATCCAGCCTGATCAACTCGTTGCTCAATCGCCGCCACCTGGCGAAGACCAGCAACACGCCCGGCAAAACCCGCCTGCTCAATTTCTATCGTATCATCCCTGCCGAATCCGGCCACCGGCCTTTTTATTTTGTCGATTTGCCCGGTTATGGTTATGCCAAAGTCTCCCAAAGCGAGCGCGAGCGCTGGCGCGAGCTTATTGAAAGTTATTTTCACAAAACTCAGCAGCTCCGCGGTATCGTCGCAATCATTGACAGCCGGCACGGCCCGCTGGCGAGCGATCTCGAATTGCTCGCGTGGTTGGCTGAGTTGCGTCAACGTGTTATCGTTGTGGCCACCAAAGCCGACAAGCTTTCCAATAAACAGCGCGCCGAGAAACAGCGCGAGATGGCAACGAGTATCAGCCACTTGCCGATTTTGGGCATGATGTTTTACTCGGCGGTTACCGCACTTGGGCGAAAGGAACTGTGGCAATACGTGAACAAGCTGGTCGGGGGGTGAGGATTTCGTATGACCCCAATGCGAGCCGCAACCCAAAATTATGACCACGGAACCAGACAAAAGAATACGGAATCGTTCATTTTTCTGCCGTTTCTTCGTAACTCAACGGCCCAATTTCTCTTTCCGTGTGTACTTGATTTGCGTGAAATTCAAATTCAATTTTTCCACAATTTTCGCACTTGCTTCTTTAATTCGCATCTTGTATCTTGGGGTAATCAAAACCTGATGAATTGAACATGCCCGACCTCAAAACCTATGGCCGCCATCCGGTGCAAGAAGCATTGCAATCCGGCGTGCCGGTGCGCAAAATTTATCTTGCCCAGGGCAGCCGCGGCCCGGAGATGCTGGAGCTGATCCATCTCGCCGAAGAGCAGCGCATTCCCCTGCAAACCGTCCCGCGCCCGGAGTTGGACAAGCTGGCCGGCACCGATAAACATCAGGGCATCGTGGCGGTGATGCCCGGCGTGGATTACGTGCCGTGGCAAACTTTGCTTGACCACGCACGCAAGAAAAATGAAAAGCCTGCACTGCTCCTTCTCGATGGCATCGAAGACCCGCGCAATTTGGGCGCGATTTTGCGCGTGGCCGAGGGTGCCGGCATGCACGGCGTCCTCATCACCAAACGCCGCTGCGCCGAAGTCACTCCTGCGGCCATTAAAACTTCCGCGGGTGCCGCCTTTCATCTTCCCATCGCGCAAGAATCCAATCTCAATGCCGTCATTGATCAACTCAAGCGCGAGAATGTTTGGATTGTCGGCTGCGACATGGCCGCGGAAAAATCAATTTTTGAAATGGATGCAAAAATGCCGCTGGCACTGGTGCTCGGCGGCGAAGGTCTCGGATTGCATCAACTGGTGCGCAAGAAATGCGATTTTCTCTTTCACATTCCGATGCGCGGCAAGATTGCCTCTTTGAATGTTTCGACGGCTGCGGCGATTGTGTGCTATGAGGTGGTGCGGCAGAGGATGATTTAAAAAGTAAAACCCAACGCGGACAAGCCTACGGCCGTAGGCCGCAACCCTGCGGGCGTAGCCCAAAAGAAGGCCTTGAACACGGACTGCGTCCGCAGGATGACACGGATCATACGGATTCGCACGGATTTTTTCGTGCTTTATCCGCGTTAATCCCTACATGCCGCTCAAAGCCCGTATCGAGCTGCCACGTGGCGAAACCTGGCCGCGCGAGCTATTGCTCGCCGGAAGGAAAATGCCGGACAGCGAACGAGAAAATATCGCTGAGCCTCTCAGTGAGCCGCAACCTCTTTCCGACTTGCTGCAACAAAATGATGGCTTGATCATCCTCGGTGATCCGGGTGCGGGCAAAACCACCTTTCTGAAATATCTCACCCTGCAGGGCATGTTATGAGAATGGTCTGAGTTTTCATTGTTGGGGTACCGCAGCACAGCATGGCAACTCCTTCGGAATGACGATTGGAAAGCTGGGTTTTTTTCTGTCATTGCAGGATTGTCTTGTTGTGTATCACCTCAGTTACAGGTGGGTAGCGCAGACATCTTGTCTGCAGTCAGGATGACTGCGCTACGTTTCTCCACCGAAGACTGAGGCATTACCTTGTTGTTGACTCTTCGCTTGCATTTCTCATCAATTATTGTTAAATTTCCGAAACAGCGGATCAATAAACTTGTTCTGTTCTCCGAGAAAAGTTGTCATCCTTGCGGAAATGTGCCATATCGCCCTATGAAGACCACAAGTATGAAATTTTTGGCTGCGTGGCTTGTTGTCTTTGTTGTCTTCTGGTTTGGTTGTGCCAGCCACTCCTCGCATGTCATACAGTTCCCGAAGCCGGAGCCTTTGCTAACGCTGGAGCCGGCTGAGTTTAAACCCGTCGCGCTGCGTCTTCCCACAAAGATCTCAACCACACCTGGAATGCATAGCGGCGTTTCCCTTGTGGCAGTTGGGGACGTGATGTTGGGTTCGTGGGTCACACGCCATTTGGATCAAGAGGGTTCCACTTATCCGTTTGAAAGCACACGCCATATTCTGCAAGCCGCCCACATCGCAACTGCCAATCTCGAAGCGCCATTCACGGATCGCGGCACCGCAGTCGCAGATAAAGAATACACCTTCCGGGTACCCCCCAGGCATGCCATTGGTTTGAAAGAAAGCGGCTTCGATGTTTTGCATCTGGCCAACAACCATTTTCTTGATTTTGGCCCGGAAGGTCTTTTTGATACCATCGCCATTTTGGACAGTCTGGAGTTGGCACATGTCGGCGCCGGTGAAAATATCGCCGCGGCATTCGCTCCGGTCATTCTCGAACGTGAAGCCCCCGATGGCCAAACATTGCGTTTCGGATTTCTCGGTTTTTCGATGACCCACCCGGAGGAGTTTTACGCCACCAAAACCACACCCGGCACGGCTTTCCCGTATTGGAATCGATATCTCGCCGCGCTCGACTCTCTCGCACCCAAGGTTGAGGTCATGGTGGTCTCGTTTCATTGGGGCGCAGAAAAAATGGTGGTGCCCAAACCTTATCAGATCGAGATGGCGCATGTTGCCATCGAGCATGGCGCAGATATCGTGCTCGGACACCATCCGCATGTTCTCCAGGGTATCGAATTGTATCGGCCGCGAGCCTTGGCACGCCCGGGCTTGATCGCTTACTCTTTGGGGAACTTCGCTTTTGGAAGCTACAGCAGAAGTTCCCGCTTCAGCATGATTTTGAAGTGCATTGTCGATGCCGAGGGTCTGGTCTATGCCCGCTGCCTGCCAATCAATGTGTTCAATGATGAGGTTGAATTCCAGCCTAAATTGCTGGAGGGCGCGGCTGCCACGGCAGTGATTGACTCAGTGAATGCACTGTCACGGCATCTGAATAACGGCAGAAATATTTTATCTCCGGATGGTTTCGTCATTCCTGCTGAAGAGATTGCACTTTCAGCGCGAACAACCACAGTTGATGACATGACGGCACAAACCGAACCGGCAAAATCTTCCGGCCTGGAATCCACGAAGCCGAGATAAATTCTCAATCCCTTTGATGAGCTGAACCACAACTGGTGGAGGGGTACGTGATGCTTGCGCGTTCTCCTTTTTATGAGCGAGCATTGCACCGGCTCTGGTCGCAACGCCGGCTACCCGCCGAGCTTCTGCGCACGACCGATGGGCTGTTGATTGAAGTCATCAATCCCGGCGAATACAATCGGGATGAAGGCCCGGATTTTTGCAGGGCCACTTTGAGGGTTGCCGGCAAAATCCAACAAGGCGATATCGAACTGCATCTGGATGCCAACGATTGGTTCAGCCACGGTCATCATCTTGATCCCAAATATAATGATGTCATCCTTCATGTCGCGTTGGACCGTCCCGAGGCACCGCAAAAAATTGTCAAAGAGAATGGTCTGCCGGTTCCGCATATTTTTCTGCCTCTTGATGAAAGCCTTTTGCAAATAGATCAGCTGGGAGAAAGTCGTTCCACCTCCGCCGCCAAGGCCACGATGTCTTTGCTTCATTGCCCTCTTAGCCATACCACGCCGGAAAAGATCCATGCCACGGTGCGACACGTTGGACTGTTGCGATTGCTCGCAAAAGCCGAGGCCTTTGCCGAACAAGTTGCCAACACCTCGTGGGATCAGGCCGTGTATCGCGGTCTTGCCGAGGCAATGGGTTACGACAAAAATCAAGAGCCTTTTCGCCGCCTGACAGAACTGTTGCCGATCGAGCTGGTGTTTGCTGAATTGCGCGCCAGTCGGGAGGTGCCGCCATCACTTTTATTGGATGCTCTGCTTTTCGGCGCCGCCGGCTTCTTATCAGCATGGCCTTCCCCAAAAGCCATTCCGGATGCTGAGATCGCCGAGTTTGTCGTGCCCAGGCTAAAATTGTGGGAGCCGTTGCAGCATACTCTGCAAATTCGACCGTTGCACCGAGAAGCCTGGCAGTTTTTCCGCCTCCGGCCATCCAATTTTCCAACGCGCCGGTTGGCTGGATTATCGGCGTTGCTGCTGAAATTTTCCCGTGATGGTTTGTTGGAGCATTTGGTTGGACTGTTCTTGTCGTCGGCAAAGGTTTCCGGCAAAACACGGTCCAAAGCAATCGGAAAGGAGTTGTTGAACTATTTCATCTGCCCGGCCGACAATTTCTGGCAGAGGCATTACGACTTTTTCCTGGCAGGGAGATATCCTCATCGCCGGTCATCGCGAGCGCGCGAGGCGACAGCAGATGAAAGCAACTCATCCGAGGTCGATGCCGGCCACTTGATCACCGCGCAAACCAACTATGGCGATTTGATTGGTCGCGAACGTGCCCTGGATATTCTCATTAACATTATTCTACCCGCGTTGTGGCACTACGGCCAACAGGCAGGTGATGCACATCTGCAAAATCTGGTTCAGGAAGTGTACGGCAATTTCCCCCGTTTGCAGGAGAACCAAATCACTCGTACCATGCGACAACAACTCTCACCTCAATACCCTGTGGGTCATACCGTTGCCACCTCGGCCTTGACGCAGCAGGGGCTGATTCACCTGCAGAAACTCTACTGCCGTCCGCTGCGGTGTGAAGAGTGTTTGATGCTGGTACGGGAAGGCGACAATTAAAAACAGCGACATGCGCAAAGAGCGCTCGTGAAAAAGGCTGTTTCAGGGCGACACTTTATGAGTTGGCTCTTGTGCGTGCTTTTCGAAAAAGCGTTGACCCTGAATCGAACCACAGAACAAAACCAGGGCGCCCGCACTGATCTCGTTGCATTGAGCAACCCCATCGTCCCACCTCGAGAATTTCACACCTTCTGAGGTTTTTGGCACGACAGAAAAATTTACAATAAATTTAATATTATCACCTACGCGTTTGGCAGGGATGATATGTAGATAGGGGTTTAAAGAAGCGGTTTTTGCTTCTTTGTCATTCAAACATTCCTGTTGCAAATCATCCGGCATGGCTGCTGGATGATTTCTGCGACTGCAGTTTAGTATCCCGCTTGTCGCGCGTTTTTGTTCTGCATTCGCGTCAGGTGGATGAGACCTTTAACCTAAAGAAAGGGGAAGCACTATGTCTTGGTTGTTAAAGTTGAACCCGCTGGTCGTATTGGCCTGTATGGCAATGGTTACCACACCCTGCCTGGCCCAAACTCCCACGGACACACTCAAATCAATTGCCAAGGAAGTACGGGCCGTTCAAGAACAGCTCAGAGTCAATGCCAGGGACATGAAAGCCGTTCAGGAACAGCTCAACAAACTCTCGGAATCGAAGACCGGTGTCATCCATTTTGCGGTCAGTTTGGGCGTCCGGTTTATTTATGACAAAAAAGAATATTTTGGCGAGCCCAGCATCTCACCGATCGACTCGACGCTGCAGATTGACAGCCGAGATCGCGGTGCCGTGATTCTTTCCGGTGTGGTGATGGCAACCCCGTTTGTCAATAAGGGAAGTTGGCTGAGCAATCTGGGTTTTGTAGCAAACGTCAACCTTGCGGAAATCTCGAGCGAAACTTTTACGACCATAAACAACAAAAGCATTGAAGGCGGATTGGGGATTTCCTACCGGCTGCAATCCAATTTTGCGCTGGCGTTGACCTATGATCTGGTTTTCAGCCGGCGGCTGCGCGATTATGTTTTGACGCGCACCGGCGAGAAGCTTTTTGAAAATGGCAAAGTGCTGACGGAGCTCAACCCCGAGAACAATAACCTCTTTATTGATGACAACCTCAGCAGCTTGTCGTTGAAGTTCATCTATCGCTTCGGCAAATAACCGGTAGTTTGGTCACTACATCACCAAGGATCATTTTTATTGTGTCCTTGGGAGTGGGCCAGGGCCGAGGTACCATTCTTTCGGTCAGAAACGCAGCACCTGAATGTCATTCCGCCGGCAATCTTCCCACGTACTGGCACTGTACTCATGCGGGGTGAAAGATTCCCACGTACAGCATGACAAAGGAAAGCGTTTCTTGGGAGCATTTCTCAGCCTACGGCTGCAGGCAAAGCAATCCTTTGAAAACTACAAGATTGCCTGCGGCCGTAGGCTTCACCCCAAAATGCTTCGCAATGACGGCCATTTTATCCCCAAGCGAGTATATCCCGCGCCGCTTGCTTCAAACTGACAAGCCAATTCGCCCACTGAATTTGAGCTCCCACGGAAAAATTTTGATCTTTCCGTGGGAGCTCTTTTTCAATGGGCGGGAATTTTGTGATACGGATTGCTGCGACTCGGATATGTGACATGATTGGTGCAACGTTTCGCCCAACGCAGAATGTCACACGTTTTAGATTACAAAAACACCTGATTACCCCCATCAATTTTCAATTATTTCTGTCCTTCCAATCAGTCAGGCGCAGCGTGCCTTGCAGGAGAATGCGATAGGTACCGGTTGCCGGATCGATGCTTTCGACCACGGCGTTCCATTTTTCCGAGTCGGCGAGAATGTGTTCCAGGTTCTCCTTGAGGACCGGGGAAGAAGGTGGGGTGATTTCCATGACATCAAAATCACGGGTTTTGAATCTGAACATAATTCTGACCTCCATGTCAGTTGGGGCTCGGCCGGATTACTGAATGGGAATAATCCACCGAACATGAATTCCGGGATGTCAGCCAAAGCCAGGGGCGGCGTGTGGTTACAGCCGACAGCCCGACTTCAGCAGGTAAATTAAAACTCGCTTCCAGCGAAAAAGTGCAAAAATATACGAAAACACCAGCTCGATTTCAAGCATTATTACAAAAATTTATTTACCTGCATCAGCCACTGGTTGCGTAAAACCACAGCCACTGAGATGAGAATGAATTCTCAGGCTCAAAATTGAAGTCGCCTCAAGGCGACTGACAACCCACTGGGTGACGAGTCGGCTTCAGCCGGCTTGAATTTCTAGCCTGCGATTTCAATCTAGGTTAGAAATAATTACCGTGCAAAATTCAGGTAGTAGCTCCCTGCAGCCGTGGGCTACGTCCGCAGGGGCAAGCTTGTCCGGGCTGGGGTATCAACGGCTACAAAATATGATGGGATTGGCGGTTGTGGCGATGGACTTTGTGAGCCGAGTTGGTTACACCATGACGAATTTGCCGCCGTTATCCGAAAAGATCCTCAACGCGTCGAAACGTATTTTCCCCATCCCGCCATTTCGGTACTCTGCGTTGCATGACGGCATTGGATTTTTTCTGGCGGCCTGTTGCGGCCGCGTTACGTTTCCTCGACAGGTGCAAATTCGCAATGGACAGCTCACACTGCTTGACTTGCCAGAAAATTTTGGGTAAAGTCCTCATAATTTTTTCTTGACTTTAAGGGCACCAAAGCCTAATTTAACTTGTTAAATGAGAAAGAAGCGAGGTTGATAAACTTGGAAGAGAAGCAGCTCGAGGAACGCGTGCGTCGCGGCGGGAAGCTCCCAGCGCACGTGGCGATTATCATGGATGGTAACGGCCGCTGGGCCAAACGGCGCGCCAAGCCTCGCGTCGAAGGCCATCGGGAGGGTGTCAATTCGGTCCGCGAGATCGTTCGCGCCTGTGGTGAATTAGGAATTGGATTTTTAACCCTTTATACCTTCTCGAAAGAGAATTGGAACCGGCCCAAAGGCGAGGTCTCGGCGCTTATGGCGCTGTTGCTGAACACCATTCGCGAGGAACTTGATGAATTGCAGCGCAACAACGTGCGTTTGATGACGATCGGGAAATTGGAAGATCTGCCGTTCTTGGCGTGTCAAGGCATGGAGCAGGCCAGCCGCATTTTGCGCCACAACACCGGGCTCACGCTCAATCTGGCCCTGAGTTATTCGAGCCGCCAGGAAATCGTCGAGGCCATGCGCCGGATCGCAATGGAAGTCAAAGCCGGCCGGCTGCAGCCGGAGGATATTGACGAGTTCACGGTTTCTTCTCACCTCTATACGGCTTCGATTCCAGACCCGGATCTCCTGATTCGCACCAGCGGCGAATTGCGATTGAGCAATTTTCTGCTGTGGCAACTGGCGTATACCGAGATCTACGTAACCGACGTGCTTTGGCCGGATTTTCGCCGGAAAGAATTTTACCAAGCCATCCTTGCCTATCAACAACGAGAACGCCGCTTTGGAAAGGTAAGCGAGCAGCTCATGACTCCGGTCGAAGTATAACCATTTTGCATAAACAAAAATCAACCCCGACTTTCTGCGCAAAACCATGGTGGGTCGGGGTTTCTTAACTCAGCCGGCTTTCAATGATTATAAAATTTCGGCGTGGGTTTATTCTTGTCGCTCTCGTGGTGATTGGCGCCATTTTGTTGTCACTCGAAGGCTGGCGTCGGCTCATGCGCAGCGAGTGGCTGCAGCAAATCGCACAACAGCAGCTCGCAGCGAAGTTTGGCGATTCTCTTCATTATCAGCAGCTCGAAGCAAGCCTCGCGGGTGTGCGTTTGCGCCACGTGACCTATGCCTCGCCTGATCATTCTTTGACGGTGACGATCGAGGAAATCAACGTCGGCTTTCAGTTGTGGGATTTGCTGAAGAACCTGATTTATCACCGGCACTCCGAACACGTTGGCGCAACAGAAAATGTTGAGGTGGATTCCCTTTCCGCTCATCCTCTTTCCGGCTATCGTTTGGATATTTCCATTAACCGGCCGTGTCTGATTTTGCTCGGCTCATGGAATTCACGCCTGCAAAGCTGGACGCAAGCGCAGCGGCAAGCCTCCTCACCAGCTTCCGCACCTCAACTTATTCAGCCATGTTCTTCTCCCGACAGAACTTCTTCCTCATCGAGTGCAGCGGTCGCACCAATGGCTGATTCGGCCACCCGCCCGATCACCCCAAATGCGACAAGCCGAAGCTGGAATTTGGAATTCATCCGGAAGCTGGAGGTGAGTGATGGCCAGATTCTTTTTGACCCCCAAGATGGCAACGAGCCGGTTTTGTTGGCGGATGCGATCGAAGGTAACCTTGATCCAACTGTGTCAGCCAAGCACTCCGCAACAGCCCCAAAATCCGAGGCGCAATGGAGCGGCAAATTGTTGGCGGCGGATCAATATAATTTCTTCATCCGGGCGCTGATCGACATGAAAAGCGGCCGGATTGATTCGGTAAAAGTGGTACTGCACGAAGTGGTGCTGCAACAACTTCACAATCTTTGGAAGCTATGGGACAGACTATCACGAGATACCAGAAGTGGAACAAAGGTTGTGCTGGCCAATGATTCGACGGCCCAACCGGTGGCAACTCGAGAAGCTTTCGATAAAGATTGGCAAATTGGTTCCGGGGTGCTGAATGGCAGAATTTTGCTCTGGCCGAGACCTAGAGAGCATGGGAAGGCGGTGCTGGCTTATGCTCGAGAACAGAATCCCCAGCATGCAGATGCCGCATCGGTACATGCTTCCGCGGACCGGGCTTCTATTAGCACGTGGATGTCGGGTTTCCAAGCAAGCGGTGAGCTTGAATTGCGCGACGGTGAAGTACGCTTCGGCGAGCACGTGCCGGTCACGATGACAGTGACCAATTTTCACGCCGAACTCAAAGATGATACGCTCAAGCTGCGCAGCAACCAGCAGATCAATCAACAGCTTGTGCAGCTTTCTGGCGGAGTGCGTTTCAGTGAAACCAGGCAGCCGGAGCTTGATTTGATCGTTACCAGTGATTCGATGAACACCGCAGAATTTCTCCGGCCGTTCCTCCAAGCTGGTGAAAATACCAATCAACAAACTCAAACTGGCTCAACTGACAGTACTCTCTCGCGCTTTCCCATCTCGGGTTTGGCCGCCTTCTCCGGCCGCATCTCCGGTTCTGTTCGCTCACCCAAACTCGAAGCCGAAATTCATTCGCCACAATTGAAATTTTACGGCCAGCCGGTGCGAAACCTTGCCATGCAACTTGCTTATACGGTTCAGCAGCACGCCGGCGCGGCGGATTCCAGCTTGAAATTAGTTTCCGGTTTCGGCGAATTGGACGGTTTGCTCTGTCGGGGTTGGGGGGAATTGTATTTGTGGCGGCCGCAGCGACCACTGCAGTTGCATCTCGTTGCCGAGGGCGAGCTCACGACCCATCTCAAGAATTTATTGCCAGTGGATCTGCCTCGGTGCGGAGCCACGATCGAGGCGCAAATATCCGGACCGCTCAATGATCCGCGAACCACCGGACAGTTCACATTGCGTATTTTGGGCGATCAGGATTTCAAAAAAGCCTCCCCTTTCCCGCAACCAATCGAGCGCGGGTCGTTTTTGGGTAATTTCAGTTTTTATCATGACACCCTTCGGATCGAGACGAATGTCGAGCCGTCTTTACAGGAAGTAGAGTCGCGCGGTATGATCGTTTCGGCTCGCGACCATAAGTCTTCGGATTCGCCGGGTCTGGAGTTGAGCGTAGAAATTTGGAAGCATCCGTCCGGAGGGTTGACGGCTGGCAAAATGGGATCATCCAGCAAGCCGCCATTATTCAGAATCCGTGGACAGGGAATTCCGTTGTTGTCGACGGTTTTCGGTACAGCATTCCCGGGCAGCCTCTTTTCCAACCTTGAAGTCGATGCCTATCTGGAGGGCCGATCGGACAGCATCAATATTCGGATTGATGGTCGCAACCATACTGCCGGCGGATATACGCTTTTTCAACTCTTCGGTTATTTCCGAACTCTCGGAGAGGCGCAGCGACTGGTCTCCGGCGATTTGAAAATTTTCCCCGGAGCGTACAATGAGATCAAGGCAACATATTCGGCGGTTTGGCAGGACAGCGTCTTTTCGATAACGGATGTGCGCGCCGGCGACTGGCTCGTTGGCGGTTTGGAAATCGCGACGCGCGGCACTCGCGCGCTCAACGGTGGCGTCAAAATTAAACGTGCCGATATTTCGCATTTATTGGAAGGTGTTGCACGCGAGGTCCATCAATACGTTGGCAAGTTGTTTGCGGAATTTCACGTGGGTGGCACCATCGACACACCCTGTGTCGAGGGCGATTTTTGGATTCTTGATGCGCTCTTTAATGGCATCGGCAAATTTTCCATCAGTGGCAAGGCGCGTCTCGATGGCCGTGGCTGGGAAATCAGCACGCTGGAAGTTCGCAAAAACAATCAGCCTTTCCTGCAGGGTGCTGTCAGTTACCAATGGGCAACGCACACGCCGCATTTGGAATTGCAGGCGCATGATATTGAAATCAGCGAATTCTTGGGAGCGATCGCAGGTGTACCGCCGGACATCATGACCGGCCGAATGAGCTGTGAGTTGAAGACGGTGGACAGTTGGCGCGGACCGGATGGCGGTATGCGCTTGCCGCTCACCGGTTTTGTCCGGATTCAAAATGGTCGTATCGTATGGTTCATGTTTGATGAAATTTCCATGCATGCTGATGCGGTGAGATTGGCAGCCTCGACCTCGGCAGAAATTCCTGACGACAAAAGTTTTTCATACCTTGGTAACAACGGCATTTTTTTCTCGCGAGTAGGCTATGAAAAGAGTGGCGCTTTCACCCTCGCCGGGTCGGCCTATTTGCCCTTCAATCTGAAGGACTTTGTTAACCTCTCACTCTCCGGCGATGGCAATTTCCTTGCGATTTTGCCGGATCTCACCAGCTTTTTTCAGCAAACCAAAAGTCAGGGTCATCTCGATTTGAATTTGGTCGGGCCTTATAAAAATCTTACCATGCGGAATTCGTATTTACGCTTTCAGGATGGCTTTCTCAAAATGAGCCGGGTCGCGCCGGAAGCACACGATATTTCTGGGGAAGCCTTTGTCGATAACCGAGGCCGCTTTATTCAGATTTTTAATTTGCAGGGAAAAGTCGGCGACGCCATTTTGCAAGTGTACAATCAAGAATCGCCGCCGCCCTTTTTTGCC
>JAPDQK010000004.1:35088-161424 GCA_034505955.1 Candidatus Zhuqueibacter pondensis | reverse complement strand
GTCTTGGAATCGCGGGCCGGCTATCAACACCTGCTGGCCAAGCTGGAACAACTGGCGCGCCAGTATCAGACGCAGGAGTTTCGCATCGGTATGGAAGCCACCGGCGATTATTGGAAAAACTTGTATCCTGAAGCCTGCGTGAATTTTTATTTCATCAGTGAAAAAACCATTGAAAATTATGGTTAAAATGCTAAATTGAGCCAGGTTCTTAAAGGAGTCAATCTTTTTTTTAGTTGAAATTCTTGATGGCTCCCCTGAGCCTGCCCCGTATGGGGCAGGCTCAGGCGGCAATGGCAATTTGGATTTTCAGTTCCCGCTGCAATGCTTGCTGCAATTGCGGCAGATAACGATAGCCTTTGATCTTCCGCAACCGTGGTTCGATCTCCAACAGTGCCGAGGCCAACCAGCGTTGCCGTTGATCACTGTTGCGCCAACGCGTCACCTTGCGCGTCATTCGCTCAACTTGCGCGTTGATTGACTCCAAACTATTGGTGGTTTTCAAACTGATCCCCAGTTCTTTGAAAAGTCCCAACCGATGCAGCGTGAGCGTCTCTTCAAAACCTTCATCGAGACTGGCAACCGCCGATTGACTGCGTCCGTGGGATTGAGCTGCACCAGCTCGGTACGGATGCGGAGCAACGCCTGCTTTGCTTGCACGTACGTCGGTTGTTCATAGGCCTGCTGGAGTTTCTGCCGCATCCGCGCCTGTTGCGACGTTGGCAGGTACGCCACCACATTCTCGCGTTTGTGCCACTGGCAGCGCTGCACGAGAGCGTAGTCGCCAAACACCTCGGCAATGGCCGTGCGCAGCCCCTTGCCGCCGTCGATGACCACCAACAGGCCCTGCTGGTATTCGAGGCCACGCGCGATCAGGCCTTGCAAGAATTCGGCACACACGCGGTGGTTTTCGGTGGCGGTTTCGATAAAGCCTAAGATAATCTTTTCTCCAGACTTGGTGATGCCCAAGGCGATCACCATTTGCGCCTGGCGAAACGTTTTACCATCCAAAACCAAGGCCACAAACTCGTACTGCTCCAGACGACGGTTGAGAAGCATCTGGAGCTTTTTGGCGCTGGTCCGGATAAAACGGCGCGAGATGTTACTGCGGGAAAGGCCAAAGGCTTCCGGCACCAATTGTGCGGCCCGTTCATAATTCTGGCACGACAGACCACGAATAATTCGGACAAAGAGCTGCTCTTCGGTGGCGCGAGGGCGTTGGAGCTGGTGATAGCTGGCCAACGGGATTTCGCAATTGCGCTCCACATCCCGCACGCGCGGTACCCGAAGCGGAACTTTTTGGTCGGCCAAATAGACCGAACCGGCTTGCTTGCCCCAGCGTTTCACCGCGCGGTTGGTGGTGTCTCGGGCATACCGTGGACCAGCGAGGGAGGTGACTTCGTCCTGTAAAATCTCATTGACCCGTTCCAGGGCAATGGGGATGAGCAGCTGGACTAATTCCAGCTTTGGATTGATCACCATCGGGGCAGCCGATGCGGTTTTTCCCTTCCGGCTAGCCGGAAGGGAAGGGTTTTTAGCTTTTTTCATCGTGACTCCTCTTGTTTGATGCGGATCAATTGACTATAAGATAGGAGCCACTTCGTAAATTTCAACTAAATTTAAGACATTCTCCTGAAACGATGTTCATGCCAAAAATGCATGTAGAGCAGCCCATATTGCGTCTCGCTCACGAACAGCGGAAAACAAGCGATCGCCCGTATTCCTTCGTCCGGTTGGTAACGTTGTGGATGCAGTTTTTTTAACTCGGTGAGATGAAAAAGCTCCGGGTACTGCGTTTCAAAATCGCGGTCGATCACTTTGGGTGCACGATCCCGTAACGCCAAATCTCCCAGCCCGCCTTTTTTGGGATTATAGATCTCCAGGTACTCCGGTGTGAGTTTGCCGGCGCACGCGAGAAAGGAGTAACGTTCCTTCGCCGGATCGTATAACAGTCGAATCGAGGCGGAATCTGCTGAGATCAGTTGCATGGCATTCTTGACAATCGTCTCGAGTACATTGTTGAGCTGGGTCTCCCAAAGCGCGCGCGCTTTTTCGGAGACCAAAAGAAAGAAACTCTGAACCTCCTCGACGCTGATCGCGTTCCGTTGGGTAATTTGATATCCCGCCTCGATGGTGCCAATCACCTCGAGGCAATATCTTTGTTTGGTGGCGAGCATGCGGCTGGGCCTGATCCGCAGTACCGTGCCGTCCTTTGATATAATTTTTTCCGGATGGGCCCGGTCGTAACCGTCGAGCGCCGGCGGATGCAAATTACCATGTTCATCACGGACGAGAAAAATCGGGGCAAAAATCCGAATCAGGCGTTGATGATTGAATTGATTGAAAATCCACTGATCAAATCGGGGGTCCCATCCGGTGATGACCTCGATCGCCAGACTCTGCACAATGTCCGCCTGAATATCCTTCGGCTCGACATTGAGCCGGTGTTTGGCAAGACCGGTCCACGCCTGGGCGATGCCAATGCCTTGCACCGTGGCAATCGTGTCCGTCGCGCGGTCGATGAGCTGAACCGCGCCAAAATCGAAGCCCAGCGCACAGACCGCGCGCAGCAATTCCTGGGTCACATTATCCACGTCGAAAATTCTGGACCCGGCACGTTCAATCTGGATCAGCGCATCCAATAATTGCACGCGCTGCAAGGCCGCCGCCGCATGACTGGCAAGATTACACAGCAGCTCAACATCGTGGTCCCCAAAAGCATACGGCTGCTTGCTGGTCACATACAAAACGCCCGACTTTTCAGAACCCACCTGTATTGGCACACCAATGATGGATCGGGTTCCTTCTTTGATGATTTCCTGATTCACCCGATCGTCTTCCAGGGCATCACTGATATTGACACTTTTGCCGGTATCTATGATATACCGGGAAATGCCACCGATCGGCCTGGGTTTGTGCGGACGAAATTCGTCGGGCTGCGGGGACTGGCTGGCCAATCGGAAATTTTCAGCATCCTTTTCTTTGGAGAAAAAAAAGATCGCCGAAGTATCGGCCTTGGCCAGACTGCGTGCGCCATCAACAATTTCTTGCAACGCCTTCTCCGGCTCCAAAATCGTGCCGAGCGTTTGTACAATCTGGCTGAAGATCTGCAGCTCCTGAACACGATGATAATTTTCGATGGCCAGTCCGATCCGTCCGATCATGATCGAAATCTTTTCGATATCCGTACGGCTGAATTCGCGCGGGTCGAAACTGAAAACTTCGATCACGCCGATGATGTGATTTTTCACTTTGAGCGGCACCGCGAGGAGAGATTCCCAGCCGGCTTTCATCGCTAAATCGGGATACTTGAAACGCGGGTCTCGGGAGAGCTGCTTGATGCTGCTGCTTTCGCCGGTTCGGATGACATAACTGACGATGTAATCATCGTCAAGGTAGGCTGAGGCTTGCTCTTGATAATCGGCACTGACACCGGTGGCGGCGTGCACCGCAAACCGTTTGGGATCGCGGTCATCGCGCAGCCAGATCGCAACAGGCATATCCATGGCGCTGCAGATCACTTCGGCCATGCCCTGCAAAACCTGTTGCTCTTCGGATAGCGCGTGATACGTTTGCTCCCTCAGACAACCGATGATATCCGCGGCGATGATTTGTTCGGCCGCCTCCTCTGCGAACCTCGCAATAGCCGCGAGATCTTTTTCACTGAAATGATGAAATTGGCGGTAACTGACGAATACAACGCCGACGGTCTTTTCATTCTTCGCGATTGGCATACCGGCGGCGGATTTGATTCGTTCCCGGCGCGAGAAAGGGCCGTTGATTTCGGGCTGCTTCTCCACCGCTTCCGCCACAAACTTTTTGTTCTCTTTGACGATCTTGCCAGCTAACCGGTCGGTACGCGGCGTGGATTTATTGAACGAGGCAGGATCCATCAGACCGTAGCTGAGAGGCAGGCAAAATTTATCGGTCTCGTGATCGTAGCAAAACATGGTGACGGTATCGGCATGCGTGGCCGTCGCCAGGGCATTGATGCCTTCCTGCAATCGCGCTTGCAGGGCAGTGATAGTTGAAGATTGTTCCATGTTCACCCACCCTTGATAACTCTGCTCGCAAAAAATGAAGTCTCTACATATTTAGTGTCTATCCTCCATTAAAGCTGGAAAATGAATTCATTCTCCGGTTCCCGCAGGCATCGCAGGCCAGGTAAAAATATTTTGCACTTTGACCGCAAAACCAGGCAGGAGCTCGGGGCACGTCAGCGTGTCTTTCACCCAATGCTGATCATCCGGCGTAACCACCAGAACTCCCTTTCGATAGGGATCGACGAACCAAACCTGAATAAGCTCAAAAGGCCGTCCCGCTGCCAGTTTATTGGCCTGCTCTAAAGTCAATTTCGTTGGCGGCTCCGGCTTCTGAGATGCCGTGGATTCGGCAAACAGATGCTCATCTTCGTGAGCAGCCGCCTGTTCAACAGCAGTTGCCATTTTTTCTCTAGTTTGCTTGAATTGTACAAAGGGAATTTTCACTGTACAAGATACATATTTATGGACGATTTGTCAAGTTGCTGGTGAATCGGATCCTCGCACAGGTCGACGTTAAATATTCTGAGACTCTGGTTGCGAAAGCTCGACTGCAATATTCAGCTTTGAGCTCAACGAGTTCGATTTCATCTCGTAATCCCCGTTACTGTAACCATTGTTGCGATGATCTTGTCAGCGCTCAGCCAGACCAGCCTTCGGGGCGACCTTCCACCCTCGCCCTCGCACCACCCGTCCGGGCATGGCGCCGGTGTGCTCGCCATTTTTCAAAACCTGCATGCCATTGACAAAAACGTGAATCACGCCGGTCGCGTACTGCTGCGGATTTTCAAACGTGGCATGATCTTGAATTTTCGCCGGATCGAACACCACCACATCGGCAAAGTAACCCACTTGCAGAGCACCGCGACGCGTTAGGCCAAGATTCCTCGCCGGCAATGAGGTCAACTTGCGAATTGCCTCCTCCAGCGGAATCACTTTCTCGTCACGAACGTATTTGCCGAGCAGGCGGGCAAAATTTCCGTAGGCGCGAGGATGCACACTCGATTTGAGAAAAACACCCTCCGGCGCTTGCGAGGCCGCGTCCGAGCAAAAACTCACCCACGGCAGCGCAATTTGCTTTTTCACATTTTCTTCCGACATCATAAAATAAACCGCCTCCACCCTGCTGCTGTCTTGGATCACCAGATCGATTGCCGTCTCCGCAGGCGTTACGCCACGCAACTTCGCCACTTCGGCAAGAGATTTTCCAGTGAGGGGTTTCAATAAACCCGACTTGAATCCCACCAGCAAAACATTTTCCGGCCCGGCGTGGAGAAAGAGATTCTCCCATTCATTCGAAGGCGTGGTCATTTCTTTGATCACCCGCTTGCGAGTCGCGGGGTCCTGTAATCTTCTCGCCCACTCTTTGTAGCCGCCTTCCTGCACCCACGGCGGCATCGAGGCATCCAGTCCGGTTGAACCGGCGGTGTACATGTACATGTCCGCAGTAATGCGCAAACCTTCGGCGCGCGCTGCTTCGATTTTGGCGATCACTTCGTCCATCTTATCCCAGTTGGATCGACCCGCGGCTTTCAGATGATAAATTTCGGCAGGAATATTAGCCTCGCGGGCAATGGTGATCAGCTCGTCAACCGATTCCAGCAGGCGATTGCCTTCGCTGCGGATATGGGAAATATACATGCCGCCGTATTCCGCGGCAACCTTGCACAACTCGATCAGCTCATCGGTTTTGGCATAAAACGCCGGCGCGTAGATGAGCGACGAGCCAATGCCGAGGCCGCCTTCTTCCATCGCTTGCCGTACCAGCGCCTTCATTCTTTCCAGTTCTTCGGGAGTCGGCGGCCGATTCTCGTAACCGATTTCGTGAATGCGCACCGTGGTTGCGCCGACAAATGAGGCAATATTGGTGGAGATGCCGACATTCACCAAATGATCGAGATACTCGCCGAGCGTTGTCCAGGTCACATCGTATTTGATATCGCCTTGCTGCTCGAAGATTTCCTGCTTCATTTTTTCATTCAACGGGCCGGGGGACTCGCCTTCGCCAAAAATTTCGAGTGTCACGCCCTGGCGAATATCGCTTTGCGAGCGGCCATCCTCGATGAGACTGGTGGTGGCCCAACTGAGCATGTTGATGAATCCAGGCGCAACGGCCATGCCTTTGGCGTCGATCTCGTGTTTGCCGCGTGCATGATTCAGCTTGCCAATGGCTGCAATCGTATCGACATTAATGGCGATATCGCCGGTAATCGGCGCGGCGCCGCTGCCGTCATAAATTGTGCCGTTACGAATGATGAGATCGTATTCGATTTTGGGGGTGCAAGCAGTCAGGATGAACAATGGAAACGCAAACAGGCAAAAACGGGGGAAAAATCGCAGCATATCCTTTCTCCTCGGTTTGGTTCAAGATCGAATGACATCTTTCAATCAAATCATTCTGTCACCAATGATGTTGCGCTTATTGGCTTTCTTCCGACAAACAATCAGGCCGGGCATTGACAAATCAGTGGCAATCAGCGTTTATCTGCGTCCTCCCCAATTTGGTTGCGGCCAGACGGCGCTATGAGTTATGCTGGTTTAGGGTAGTTTTTGCATGCAACCAAACTCGTCTGTCATTCTGGAAGACTGCGTCCGTAGGAATCCTTTTCAGCATCAAGTAAATTGTTAGAAATTGACGCTTTACTTCATGCATAAAAAGATTCCCTGCGGGCGTAGCCTCCTGAAAGACATCGCAGTGAAATTTTCACCCTGAATGAGTATGACTAAAGATCTCCGGAAACGAATCCCGAATCCCGTTGATGACGAACTGTACTGCCATGACCGCAAGAATCAAGCCGAGCAAGCGGGTCATCATATTGATGCCGGTCTCGCCGATTTTCATGAGATAGGTGCTGGCGTAACGATACGTCAGATAGGAAATCATTCCGGCAGTGATGATGGCGAGAATGAGGATGCCGGTTTGGAGGTGGCTGGTCGCCTGCGTCTGTAATGTCATGACGGTGGCGATGGCGCCCGGTCCGCTGATCAATGGAATGGCCAGCGGCACCACGGCAATGTCCTCTTTGGTTTGCGCTTCCACTTCCTCGCCGGGCGTGATGCGCACACGGGATTTTTGCGCCGAGAGCATGTTCATGGCAATGCCGAAAAGAATCAAGCCGCCAGCGATACGAAACGCGCCGATGGTGATGGCAAAAATTTTGAAAATCACACCGCCGGTCAAGGTAAAAAGGATGAGAATCGCCACCGCCACCGTGCAGGCGCGGCGGATGATGGCGTGGCGCTCCTGCGGCGAATAATGATTGAGCAAGCTGGCGAAAATCGGCGTGTTGCCGAGCGGGTCGGTGATCGCCAGCACCGCAACAAAGGCATTCAATGTGAATGTTAGCATGGCACGATCGGGTTATCTTCCTCGACAACTTCGGACATCGTAGAATCGTGTAGTAAAATAATGCGGTATGGTTACAAACTCAAGCAAATTCTTGCACCTTTTCCTCGGTGATACGCGCGACTATGCAGCGGGCCAATGGTAGTGGGCGGGCTTGACCTCGAGCCGGTTTTCAAGTTACGCTGGTGGGAACAGGGAAATCACCGGCTTGCACAAAGCTTGCAAGGCCCAAATAAAGTATATTCTATTACAAGATAAATCTGTGCAAAAAAGCAAAGGTTTTTGAAAGACAAAACAATGGACGACAAAATGATGAAAAATTATTTATTGTATTCAGACCTTTGTAGGTGGCAAAACCATTAAAGCTTTTAGGACAAATGGTTTTGCCTTGATTCCATTGCTTCCTGAGTGGTTATATTATTTTGTCGTCAATCATTTTGTCTTTTTGGCTGCGCCCGTAGGGGTTGCGGCTCGTCCGCGTTATGGGAGGATTGATGGAGTTGTGGCAAAATACTGTAACCCATCAGCGGGCGAAGCAACGAAGCCACCTGCACATTCATGTCAAAAATTGGAGACGGCTTCGCTGCATTCGCAATGAGTTCTATTTTTTTACCTCGAAACCCAGCAGGCTTTCCACGGCTTTGACTTTTTCTTCCGGCATGCGCTCTTTTCCGAAGTCGTCAATTTTGATGCGGGTGATCACGCGGTCCGACATCTGACGCACGGCTTCGTGGCATTTGCGAATGAGGTTCATCGCCGGTTCCCATTCGCCAACGATGATGGTACCCATCGGCGTCAAGCGATATTCCATGCCGCTCTCATGAACGATTTTCACGGCGGCGGCAATGTATTTTCCAATGTGGGATTCTTCACCAATGGGAATGATGCTGAATTCGATCATCATGGATTATTGTTCTCCATTTCTGAGGTATGATGCCTGACAACTGTTTCAGTTATTCATCGAATGGGCAAAAGATTTCTGGCAAAATAATTCAACGCATTTTTTGACGCCGGGCATTTTGCCTCAATTCAGGCTTGGATCATCCGGGATGACCCGGATATGGCGCACGACGTTGCGAAGTTTTTCGATGTGCTGCAGGCGCTCATCGATAATGCCGCGAATGATGCCGTAGCGTTTTGCCACCGCCGGTATTTCCAGTAGTTGCTGCTTTTGGGTAATCGGAATGTCGAGTACGGCAGCAACCTGGTTGACCACGGATTCGAGTGAGGCCTTGCGATCGAGCCGCTGCTCTTCCAGTTCGATGCCGAGGACTTCATTCAGATATCGCAAGAATTGCTCCAAAAAGGCATCGCGCTCGGATATTTGCTGGTCGGTTTCCAAAAGAAAGGGATCATCTTCCAATAATCTGACGCGGGCGATGCGGTAGGGTTCGTCTTGAACAAAATCGACGATCTCAAAGCGAGTCAATCCGCGCAGCAGTATATTGAAGCGGCCTTGTGGCAATTGTTCATGAGCTTCGATTTTGCCAATGCATCCGATCTGGTAGACTGGCGGCGCACCGTAATAGTCGCGCTCCCATCCTTCCTGCAACAAGATCATGCCGATCTTTTGATTGCCGTGCAGCGCATCTTGCACCATGCATTTATATCGATCCTCGAAGACATGCAACGGCAGAAATATTTTCGGGAAAAACACCACATTCGGCAACGGGAAAATCGGAATCTCTGGAAGGACTGCGCCTGTAAGATTGTGTGCGCGTGCCATGATCACTTTCCTCCTTCCTGAAACAAGGCCACTGCTTTCGGTTGAGACAAGGCAAGGGTTTCGTTTGCTGGCATTTCGGATGGGGTATTCAACTTGTCGTAAGCCCACCGCGCATGCGTTTGCAGCAGCGCATCGGGATGCTGCAGAAAGCGCACAACGATGGGGAGATAATCTGCGATTCTACTATTGCCAAGCGCCACCAGCACATTGCGCATGAATCCGCGCCACTTGGCGCGCCGGACGGGCGAGTGGCGAAATTTGACTCGGAATGTTTGTTCATCCATTTCAGCGAGATCCTCGAGTCGCGGTGCAACCATATTGGTCCGCGGCACGAATGCGGGATTGGTTGTGACCGCGGCTTTGCGATTCCACGGGCACACGTCCTGGCAGATGTCACAACCGAAAACGTGCTGCCTCATGGGTGAGCGCAATGCCCCCGGAATTTCGTCGCGCAGCTCGATGGTCAAATATGAGATGCAACGCCGCGCATCGAGCACATACGGCGCAATGATTGCGCCAGTCGGACAAGCATCCATGCACCGCCGGCAGGTGCCGCAACGATCCGGCGGCGGTGCGTCAAATTCGAGCACCAGATTGGTGATCAGCTCCCCGAGGAAAAACCAACTGCCGAGACGCTGATTGATCAGGTTGGTGTTTTTCCCGAACCAGCCGAGTCCGGCATATTTTGCAAAAACGCGGTCAAGAACCGGGCCGGTATCGACGTAGTAGCGTCCTTTGTAATTTGGCCCTGCCTCCTTTTCGAGAAAACTGTGCAGCGCGGCCAGTTTCTCGCGCAAGAGATCGTGATAATCATCACCCCAGGCATAACGCGAAATCCACCCGCACCGCGAATCCTCAATCTCTGTCGATAGCGGATGCGCGGTGTGATAAATCACGCCGATGACGATGACTGACTGCGCGTCGGACAGAATTTGTCGAGGATCGAGGCGCGCGGGCAATTGCCGCTCCATATACTGCATCTCACCGGCGTAACCTTTCTGCAGCCATTGCGGATAAAAGTCGAGTTCCTTGAAATGCGCGACCGGCGCGACGCCGACCAACTCGCAGCCTAATTCGCGGGCGAAGGATTTGATGCGTTGAGTGAGAGAGGCGACGGAACTTTTCATGACAAAAAAGTTGCTGCGTCATTCATTCAACTGTTTCGCCTTCATCCGAGTTCTTCAGTTGCTGCTGCGAGCTTGGAATTTCAGCAAGAATAAACTCGATGAACTGTTTGCTTTGCTCCAAGAAGTTTCTCACTTCTTGTTCCGGTGGCGGCTCAACTTCGAAAGGATAACGCGCCTCGAAATAAAAGGCGTTGACAGTTTCACAAAATTCACGAAATTGATCGAAAGCGGCATTGCGAGTCACAGCTTCGTCCAACAAAGCGGGCAGATCGTGAATACGATCTAATTCCCATCCAGTAGAAAGTAAATAACCCTTGAGATACTTTTCAACCGCTTGCTGGATGTGCATGGCAGCCATCTCCATATTGCCGCCATGAGCGAGAAGGATTTCAACAGTTTGAACATCCGCATCAGCTTTGCGGAACCAATGTTGCGGCAATAGCGATTCTCTAGCGTTCATACAGCATTTTCCCTTTTTCCAGAATTTCTTTAATAAAAGGATCACTTATCTCCAATCGGGACTGCCATTCCTTTGGCGTCAACACAAACGGTGAAAAAGGAATGCCGTGACGCAGGTCGGAAACTATCCGGCAGACTTCTGCCCAGCGTTTGTAAAAAGCCTCATGCGTCTCTTTGACGATGAGCAAGTCAATATCGCTGCTTGCATCAGGTTTGCCGTAAGCATAGGAACCAAAGAGAATGATTTTGTCCGGCTGATATTTCTCTTTGATTCTTTCCACGATCAGTGGGATGATGCGGGCAACATGTTCAGTTGAATTGCGCATGAGTTACTCCACTTTCGATTGCGACAACCTCGCCTTAATGACCAGCCGATGCTCGCGCCGGATTTTCGCCTCGTGCCAGCGGCGCGTCTCCTCGGGAGTCACCGGTTGATAAGGCGGCACCTGCGTGGGCCTGCCATGATCATCGAGCGCGACAAAAGTCAAATACGCCGAGCTGGTATGTTGCCGCGCGCCGGTGAGCAAGTTTTCCGACCATACCTTCGCGCCGATTTCCATGGAGGTTGTAAAAGCGCGATTGAGGGCCGCTTTGACGATGATCATCTCCCCGACTTTGATGGGGTGGTGGAATTCGAGATAATCGATACTGGCGGTGACGACGGGGCGCCGGCAATGGCGCGCGGCTGCGGTGGCAGCGCAAATGTCAACCAGGTGCATCACCTTGCCGCCAAGGATGTTGCCCAAAATGTTGGCATCATTGGGCAGGACCATTTCCATCATTTCCGCAGTGGAAGCAGCGACGAAAGCCGTGATCTCGTGAGCCATAAGACCAGTTCGGTTCACAACCGAAACCTCATTGCAAACAGGGAAAATGATTCAGTTCAACATAATTTGGATGTTAATCCGGGTGAGGCCATATCCGGGAATGGATCAGATCATTCACCCAGACACAGCTCCAATCCTTCGCGCGCGGCAACCACGTTTTTGAAAAGTCGCCGGGCATATTCTTCCACACGCATCATGCTTTCATCGTCATGGCGCGGATCGTGATGAAAGAGCACAAGCTGCTTGACCTGGGCCTTGTCGGCGACCTCGCAGGCCATGTCAATGGTACTGTGGCCATAGCCCTGCTTCGGATTACGCACATCGGTGTATTCTTCGTGGGTGTATTGCGCGTCGTGGATCAAAACCTCCGCGCCCTGCGCAAACCTGATGAGGCGTGAATCACCACCGGTGTAGCCCTCGGTGTCAGTGGCATAGACTACCGTGTGTCCGTTGTTTTGTACGCGAAAAATAAAAACACCATCCTTGGGATGCGAATAGCTGTGCATGATGCTCACCAACAGATCCTCGTGGTGAATCACGGGCAAAGGTTCACGCGCGCTGATCAATTGTGGAACCTTGTTGGAGTTTTGAAACAGCAGCCGGTCCGTGTCCGCTGCATTTTCAATCACTTTATGCGAGTTCATTTCTTCGAGACGCACCGGACAATAACGTGCGTTCATGGTCTCGGAAATGCTCTCACGCAAATCATAGCCCAAAAGCTGGGGTCCGAAAACATAAAGCGAAGTTTGACTCAAATAAGCGGGCTGAAAGAAGGGCAGGGCGTGGATATGGTCGTAGTGCGTATGGCTGAGCAAGATCGACAGAACCAGCGAGTTGTCGGAGGTCTCGGGGTTGGAACTGCGGGCAATCCTGGCGCGATATTCTGCAAGGATTTGATCGCCGAGTCCGATGATCCCGGTGCCGGCATCCAAGATGATGCGATGATACGGATTACGAATCTCGACACAGGAGGTGTTACCACCATACTTGACTGTTTTGGGACCAGGGACGGGATAACTTCCGCGTACACCCCAAAATTTTACCAGCAATTTACCCCTTGCGGCATTTTCATCAATTTTCTCGGGCGAAAGATGTGAGTTCGCCTGGGCTCGATTTACCACAAACGAATCTTCCTGAATGGAACCCTTCTTCGGAGAGGCGTCTGAAGGGAGGTTGCAGTTAGCCATAAGTTCCTCTTGAGCTGCACGGGAAAAACCAATGATGAAAGACAGACTTGTAAGATTTTCCTCCCTGGCACACAGATGCGATCTTCTCTCACGAGAACGTGAAGACCTTGCCGAGAATACTCTTTTCTGTCTCAGCTTCCGCGCGCACCGCGTTGATTTGGATCACCAATTGCGCGGCAATGTGACGAAAAGCTTCCTTCACCGGCGAATCATCTTTTTGCGCCACAATCGGCTCGCCCTGATCGCCGCCTTCGCGAATCCGGAGATCGAGTGGCACTTCACCGAGAAATGGCACTCCGAATTTTTCCGCCGCGGCTTTGCCGCCGCCGTGCGAAAAAATCTCGGTGCGGTGGCCGCAATGCGGACAGGCAAAATAGCTCATGTTCTCGATCACACCCAACACCGGCACTTCCACTTTGCGGAACATGTTGATACCTTTTTTCGCATCGCTGAGCGCCACGTCTTGGGGCGTGGTGACAATCACTGCGCCGGTGAGCGCAACGGATTGGACGAGTGTAAGCTGAGCGTCGCCGGTTCCGGGCGGCAGATCAACAATCAAATAATCCAAATCCCCCCATTCGACATCTGTCAGAAATTGCTGAATCATCCGACCGACCAAAGGTCCGCGCCAGATGACTGCAGTATCGCCTTGACTGACATAACCAATGGAAACGATTTTCAAGCCGTATTTTTCAATAGGTGCAATTTTACCGGAATGCGTGCTGGTCAGGGGATTTCCCAGCGTGCCGGTCATCATCGGCACGTTCGGGCCATAGATGTCCGCATCCAAAAGACCAACTTTCGCACCGGTTTGCGCCAACGCCACAGCAAAATTCACCGCAATAGTGGATTTGCCAACGCCGCCCTTGCCACTGGCAACCGCAATAATATTTTTTGTACCTGGCACGTTGAGACGAGCTTGCTGAGGTGGTGCCATCCGTGGTTTGTCATGTGCTATATCGGACATGGAGCTCCTTCCACGCATTTTGCCGGTTCGAGTCACTCAATAATAAGGATCACATATGCTTTCGTCGGCGAGGGCGCAGGCAAAAACCCTCGAAAGCATGAACTCAACAGACTGTTACCAATCCAATATAAAAAATATTTTCCAAATGTCAAACGTTTTCAAAAGGTTGCAAAGTCCCGGGGTAAAGGCTTGACATGAATCTACTTCTTGACAACAGTCAATTATACCGGACAAGAGTATCTGCAGCGGACTGGTAATCCTCTTTTGATGTAGTTCAACTCCTCCCCGCACTTCCATAAAGATAGTCGGCCTCGGGAAAAACCCAAGGCCGACTTATCTGTTTTCAATAATTCTACCACATCCGCCCGATCCCTTTGGAATTCCGCATTTTATTTTACAAATTTCTGGTAGCGTTCATTGATGCGGCCCCAGTGCAGGTTGGCAATAAAATTGTCAATGTAATTGGGTCGCTTCGGTCCGTCTTTGTGATAATATGCATGCTCAAAAACATCGCAGGCAATCAGGGGGATCCCGCCCCAAATCGCACCATAGTGATGCTCGTCAACAAGGATATTGAGCAACCGCTTGGTCCACAACGCATCATAAACCAATAATCCCCAGCCGCTTAGTTTGGCGGAAATGCAGCAGGCTTTAAAATCCGCCTTCCAATTATCGAAAGAACCAAACTCCGCTTCGATGGCTTTCTTGATATCTGCCCCTTTGGACGGATCACCATCGCCACCCATGACTTCCCAGTAGACATCATGCAACAGAGCGCCAGCGTGATTCCAGGTGTAACGGCGCTTCAGTTCGCCGATGACACTGTAATTGCCATTGGCTGCGCCACGATCTGCGGTTTCGAGACCTTTCTCGATATTGTTCAGCGCAGTGACGTAGCCCTTGTGGTGCGTGTTGTAATGCCAATCTGTCGTCTCCGGGCTGATGACGTTTTTGAGCAGTGCTTTCGCTTCCTCATCACTATAAGGACGCGGGGTGAGCTTATATTCGTAAGCCATGACAACCTCCTATCTCCTGTTGGTGAATGATAAACAAGAAGTGATGCTATTTTGTGACAATATAAATATCGGAATTTTCCGATAAAAAGTCAATGGTTTATCAAACATCGCGACGAGCAAAGCACCTGTTGACTTTTGTCAACATAGGCGTTATATTTATTTAGTGGACATTCTCATAGCCAGAAATCCAACTTGTTTGAGGATAGAGAATTTATTATGGGCGTGTTCTCAATTCCAATTAAATTGCGAAACTGGCAAAACCAGTTTCTACCGCCGGAAAAACAGGGCGAAGAGATCAATTGGGATGCTCTGGTGGATACGGGCGCGATTCGTCTGGCTTTGCCGGCAGATTTAATTGCCCGTTTGAAGCTTCAACATGTTGACACGATTCGGGTCTTCACGGCCGATGGCGGCGAGCACAATTATCGATTGTTCGGCATCGCGGAAATCGAAGTGCAGGGCAGATCCACTCGAACTGATGTCGTTGAATTGCCCTATGGCACGACCCCTCTCTTGGGTGCGGTACCTCTTGAGGAAATGGATTGGCATATTTCGCCCGGCGAAAAAAAACTTGTACCCAATCCCCGCTCGCCGGAAGGGCCGTTGCTGCCGCTGGTTTAAAATCCCTGGGCAAGTTTTCTCACGTCTTCCCCTCTCCTTCGCATCGAACAGTCACACCGGCGGGTGTTACGGGTTGCTCGGCCGAATATCAATCTCGCTCACCATTGTACGCTGCGGCATTTTGATGGACATTACAATCGTTTCGGCGACATCTTCAGGCCGGACAATTTCTTTTTTGCCGGAATGCGGTGACCCGGAGCTTCTCGTCGCAAAACTGGTATCGACCGAGCCGGGACAGACCACCAACACCCGCATGCCGTTTTTTCTTTCCTCCAACATTAAACATTGACTGAAAGCGCGCACGGCCCATTTGGTCGCGGTATAACCGCCGCCGTTGACAAAAGTATTTTTACCGGCCAGCGAGGCGATGTTGATGACAAAACTCTCACCGGCTTTGCGCAGGTGCGGAATCGCTTCGTTGGTGGCAATAAAAATCGCGCGCATGTTCACAGCAAACATCTCGTCCCACTCGGCGGTGGTCATCTCTGCCACGCTGCGGAAGTAGCCGAGACCGGCATTGTTGACCAGAATGTGCAATGCGCCAAATTGTTCGACTGTTTTCATAACCATACGGCGCGTCTGCATCTCGTCACGCAGGTCGGTTGGAAGAACCAGGGCCTCGGTGTTGAGTTTTTGAATTTCTTGCGCAACACTTTCCAACTCGTGCTGGTTACGCGCAGCGAGTGCCAGTTTCGCTCCTGCCTTTGCCAATGCCAGCGCTATGGCTCGTCCTATGCCACGACCGGCGCCAGTAACCAAAGCGATCTTGTTATCGAGTTCCATGACAATGCTCCGAAGGTATTTTACCGTATCAAGTATTCCAGATTTGCCGGGCCATTACAACCAATAATATGGCCTTCGCCGAATAAATGCAACTTCTTTTTGATGATTTTTCAAAATTCCTTCTTGTTATTTTCAAAAAATATGCTTTAATTGACTTTTGTCGTCATGCGCTGCATCCCTCGATTTCCCCAGACGAAAACAGATACGCTCACCGATGACAAGGAGTTTGACCATGAGGAAGTTTCGACCCTGCTTGTTGGCTTTGCCGGTTTTGGTTATTATCTTGACCGCAGCCATCAACCCACCCGCACGTGTTAAAGGCATAGTTCTATGTAATCGAAGCATGCCGGCATTGGAGTCTCATGCCGTCACGCGTGACCGTACAATCTGCGGTCAAAGCGTACCCGACGAAACGCTGCTCATTCATAAAAAGGGCGGTATAAGGAACGTTCTCGTTTTCATTGCCAACATCACTCCGGAGACTTTGCCCGCTCTTGATCTGGAGTTGGAAACAAAAGCGTGTCGTTTTCATCCGCATGTTCTTGCGCTCGGAGTTGGCAGTCAGTTGGTGATTCGCAACAGCGATCCAATACTGCACAGTGTGCATGCCAGGCTTCGCGAGTTCATCCCCGGCTGGGATAAGACCAGTACGCTCGATATCTTCAATGATACGGAAGAAACCTATTTCCATTTTGCTTTTCCCCAAAAAAATGCTGTCGCAGTACAAAAGCTGGAAAAGCCTGGTTTGCTGCGCTTGCGTTCGGATAGCGGTCACGACTGGATGAGCGGCTATGTTTTGGTGATGCCCCATCGCTACTTCACCGTTACCAACACGGAGGGCAAATTTGAGTTACCAGAGCTGCCGCCCGGACAATATGATCTTGTGATGTGGCACGAGAAACTTGGAGTGAAACGGCAGATTATTGAGGTAAAAACCGGAGATAAAAACGAACTCTTAATCCAATGGTTCCCCGACGAAACAATAATTGAGGCAGACAGCGCCAAGACAAATGAGTGAAGTTTTGACCAATAGTCTTGGCTCTTGCTTGTTTTGTTTAGACGTCTTCCTATTAAATCAGTCAAAGGTGTACATTTCTGGAATGCCCCTTTATTGCACCTTTTTTGCCCGTTTTGCCCCTTAAGACATCCAGCTTTTGAGTTCCTGGAATTAGACTGTCGAAAATTGTCAACCTTGGCTGTCCGTGCTGTGTTTATTTCCCATATTCCCAGGGACCATGCCCATTCAAAGGACCTCGAGAAATTGGAAGTTTCAACGTTAAAGAAAACGAGAATCTAATCGACCTTAATATTGATTTTTTCAATAATAAGCAACCCGGTGCTTGCCGCATTTATCTCAACCACTCCTTTTTCACCCTGCGTTTCAACAAGTATCGAGGCAATTCCGGCTTCCGCATCTATCGGATTTTGACCAATCAGCCGTCCATGGCCGCGCAATTCGAACCGGACCGTATTGGTGGCCGTGGGAACCAACGTGCCATTTTCATCGAGGACAGCAGCATACACAAACAAAACATCTTTTTTGCCGGCTTTTGGTCGCACGCCGTCATCGGCAACAGTCAGGTGAAGCCGGTATGGTTCCAAGGGGGTTTTGACTTTGTGAGAAGCCACCCGCTTGCCTTTGACAAATCCAATCGCTTCGAGCTCTCCGGCGTGAAATCCATTGACGTTGAAACTAAAAGGAGGATACTTCAAGTTGTTGGAATAGAGGTCACGATCCGGAAGCCGCGTGGCAATCTCCTTTCCATTCAAAAAAAGCGTAACGGTTTGACAGTTGCTGAAAATTTTCACCTGCCCATCGGAATTCCCCTTCCAGTAATTCGCAATGTACACGAACGGGCTCGATTCTCCCGGAATTTTTAGCGAAGTGTCCGGCGGCCGCTGGCTTTTGAAAAAGTAATAGGCGAATTTGGGAATTCTGAAGATGTCAATGATTCCCGAAGCTTCGAGGTCATCCGCATAGCCCCGGTTATAATCGAAGATCAACCAATTGGCGCAGCCGACTGCCGGCGAAGCCAAATTGTCATTGAACGCTTCCTGATAGTTCAGCGCTTGCTGCAGCAAACGTTTTTCGCCATGGCCGCGCAGTTGACGGGAAGTGCGTTCTTCCGGCGCGAGATTTTTGAATTCGGCTTGATTGAACCCTGCGTTTTGCGCATAATACTCCCAATCGCCATATTCCGCAATGAAGAGGGGCTTGTTGTTATCGTATGTTTTCCAGTATTCCGGCGCTTTGGCATGCTGGCGCGCCGGAATGAAGACGTCATAAGCATAATCCTGCCAGCCGCAGGTATAGCATTGATCGCCCGGATATTCTTCGTGTGCAATGCGATGCGCCTTTTCCATGAACTCTTTGGTCATGTCGGATTCATTCAATGAAACTTCCCAGAGGATGACGCTGGGATGATTCCGGTCGCGGCGGATCATATCCCGGCAATCTTGCAAGCTTCTTTGCTGAAAGATCTCGTTCCCGAAGAACTGCCAGCCGGGTATGGCATCCATGACCAAAATGCCCAGCTCATCGCAGGCCTCCATAAATGCCTTTGCGTGCGGATAATGCGACAGGCGGACAAAATCAAAACCTGCTTGTTTTATTTTCAAGGCGTCGCGATAATGGGCATTGTCCGGCAAGGCGTAACCGAGGTACGGATACTCCTGATGACGATTGGTGCCGCGAAGATAAAATCTTTCTCCATTGATCATGAATCCATTCTTCGCGCTGAATGATATATGCCGTATCCCGATTCGCGTGGCGACTTTGTCAACGACTTTGTCATTGTAAAGCACAAGCGAGTATAATGCGTATAAATGCGGTGAATTGGGGTGCCATAACTTTGGCCTGCTCACTTCCAGTATTTGAACAATGTGCCGGTCTTCCAAAGATGCAAGAGTTGCTTCCTCGCTGGTCTTTTCGGCAATCAGTTTTTTCTTGTCGTCGAATAATCTGGAAATCACCTTGAATTTTCTCGGTTCGTTGTTCTCATTGACAACGTGGGTTTGCACCCAAACTTGGGCGAGATCGTTTTTGACCAATGGGTATCGGACAAAAATACCACCGCCGGCAACTCTGTTCGCCTGCACCGCATCGGTAATGTGCAGTTTGTCGGTGAGGTGCAATTTGATATTCCGATATAAGCCGCCATACATGCAAAAGTCCAACTCTTTCAGCGGCTTGCCGGGAGGAACTTCGGGATTGTCCCGGTTATCCAATCTGACGGCAATGAGATTCGGTTTGTCAAAATGAATATCGTCGGTGAGATCAATGGTAAACGGCAGGTATCCGCCATAGTGGGTCGTTTTGTGCTTGCCATTGACCCACACTTCGGCGATTTGCATGGCCGCCTCGAATTCGATGAATATTTTTTTACCCCGGTGAATCTCTTCTATCGCAAATTTCTTGCGATACCAGCAGATGCCCTGCCATTGATCATTCACCACGAGCGGCTCGATACGCGGCGTATGGGGAAGCGTCACCGTCTCCCAAGCGGTATCATCGTAATCGATTTCCTTGAAGGTCTCAAGCGAGTTTTCTGAAGGATCACAGCGCTTGAATTTCCAATCCTCATTAAAGTCAATATCTCTTTTGAATAGCGCGGTATTTTTCCTGTCAGTCAGGTGGAGGTGGGAAGACAGAAAAATGATGCCGATGAAGATGAGAGTTGACACGAAACGATCCTTGTAGGGACTCATGCGCCTGCCCTTTGTCAGAATTCGGGTAAAATTCGTTCCATTCGTAAATGTCAAAACTGAAAGCGTCTTTTTTGAATCCAAGCCGAGTGCTCGAATCAAAAAAGATTACCTCGGAAATGCTGTAGCGCAGGCTTCCCCACGGGCGTAGCCAGCCTGCATGCAGACAAGACTGCGTCCGTAGGATGTCTGCGCTACATTTTCATCGCGATGGATGTGAAAACGCACATGGTAATTCCTCCTGAATGACATCCAGAGTTGTGTGGCTAAGGAATACTCAATTAGGTGAAAACGCTTCCAAGTAACATGTCATTCTGGAAGACTACGTCCGTAGGAATCTTTTTCAATACAAGCACTGTGCTTGATAACAAAAAGATCGTTCCACGATGACATGATAATGTTACTCGCTGTACCAACCCCGACAATCGGGGTTAATCGCTGAATAGCTGCTCATTCTTCAACACAATTCTTGGAAACCACAGCTCCTTTCAGGCCCTCCGTCTCGGCTTTGATAACAACCCGTCCCGGTTGCGTCGTGGTACGGATCAACGCGGCGGCGATGCCGGCTTCGGTTTCGACTTTTTCAGGACTTATTAAAAATCCGGAACCAGTGACCTGAAAAGAAATTTCTTTCTTCACGTCGTGTACGACGGTACCGTTTTTATCGACCACGGCCGCATAAACAAAAAACATATCTTCGCCATTGGCAATGGCATCACCGCGTAAATCGAAATTCATTTCGATAGCCGCCGCTTCGCCGGGAGTCCGCCGCACATGGGAAGCGACTTCCTTGCCATTTATGTACCCCACGGCTCTCAATTCTCCGGGTTGCCAAGGAACGTCGGAAAAAGTGAAAGGTGGATGCAATAAATTTTCTGTGGACTTTCCGGTATCAGGTTTTTGCGAGGCAAGCAATTGTCCATTTAAAAACAAATCAATGCGTTCGCAATTGCTGAAGACGGTCACAGTTCGCGGCGAGTTCTCCGTCCAGTAATTCGCAATATAAACCATGGGGCCGGAATCGATACCCCTGAAGATGAGATTGGGGTCTCTTTGGCTTTGATAAAAATAATAGGAAAACTTGGGGAGTCGAAAATAGTCGATCACGCCGGAAGGATAACACTGAAAATCCATGCCGACCCAGAGACCATCTCCGCACAGGAACGGCAATCCCCGGTTCAAATTCAACGATTCCTGATGATTTTTTGCCTGCACCAGCATATCCACCTCGCCATCGCGCCGCTCGACATCGCTGGTGCTGTTGCCGCCGCCATAATCCCAGTGCCCATATTCACTGATCACCAACGGCGTCTTCTCCGCATAGTTTCTGGCGCCATGTTGGGTGGCTTGAAGAAAGACATCGTAAATTTCTGGAAACTTCCAGCCGGCTACAAAACATTGGTCTCCGGGATATTCTTCATGCCCGATCTGCATCGCCTTTCTGGCAAAGCTCGAATCGTAGTTGGTTTCGTTCAACGACAATTCCCACAGAATCACCGAAGGGTGGTTGCGATCTCTGCGGATCAGCTCTCGCATGTTTTGATAGGATTGCTCGCGGAATTTTGGTCCGCCAATGAACTGAAATCCGGGAATACCATCCATCACCAGAATGCCGAATTCGTCGCAGGCATCCAAGAAGGAAGGGTCTTGAGGATTGTGCGAGGAGCGGACGTATTGGAATCCGGCTTCCTTCAAACGCAGCGCATCTCGTCGTTGCGCCGAATTGGGGAATGCCCATGCCACATAAGGATAATCCTGCACGCGGTTGGTTCCCATAAATATCAATCGTTCGCCATTGATGGTAAATCCGCCGTCGTGGCTGAATTGGATACGCCGAATGCCGATTCGGGTCTGATGGGAATCCACCGGTTTTTCATTGGCATAAACTTCTGAATGAAGGGTGTAAAGATAGGGATGATTCGGATGCCAGAGGTGAAACTCCGTCAGTCGCATGAGCTGATCGAAAGTAAAGTCTTCCCCCGCCTGCAAGAGCTTTTCCGTTGCCACGGTGGCAACCAGACGGTGATCCGCATCAAGAAGATGGGTTTTGATTTTACATTTTTGGGGCTGTTGATATTCATTGAGAACATGAGTTTTTATGTTAATGTGTGCCACTGTGTCGTTGACCAGCGGATAAGTGACGAAGAGGCCGCCCCCGGCGGTTTTGTTCGCATAAACGGCATCGGTAATATGAAGCCGATCGGTAATGTGCAAATATACATCCCGATAAAGGCCGCCGTAACTGATCCAATTGCCATAAGCAGGAATGTCACGGTTTGCCAAATTGCTCACTTTCACCGCAATGACATTGTCCTGATCACCGAATTTCACGTAATCGGTTATATCGACGGAAAAAGGCAAGTATGAGCCTGTGTGGGTCACAAGATGGGCGCCATTTATCCACACCTCGGCGACCTGATCGGCACCTTCAAATTCGACAAAAATCTTGCGGTTTCGATATTTCTGCGGCAGTGGGAAGCGCTTGCGATACCAGTTGATGCCTTGGTTATCCGGCAATGGCCACGGATGCCGGAGCGGCGTTATCTTCGGAGAATGGGGCAAGTGGACGATCTGCCAATTCTTATCATCAAAGGAAGGATTCTTGGCGGCGTCATCGGCGATCTCGCCACGATAAAAAAGCCAATTGACATTGAAATTGATTTTCTCACGAGGCGTGGATGCGGGCTGCCACCCTTCGGCGTTCATTAACGGGAGATTCGCCGTTACACAAAGTACCCCGAAAAGTAGGATGCTTTTGGCGCAGTTGGGTCTTTTCATTTGATCACAATTCTAGTTTACAAATGTCATGCTGGAAGCATCTTTTTTCTTTTCAAGAACAGTGCCATATTGAAAAAAGATTCTTTTCAGAATGACACTTTGGAGGTTGGTCGTTGTTCACCCTCAACTGAGGCAGAGTTATTTCACCACCAGCGCCTTGCGCGTTTGTATACCATGAGTGGTCTCCAGCCGGAGAAGATAGATTCCCGAGGGCGCCGGCGTTCCATCCTCCTGTTGCGCGTTCCATACCACGGAGTAGTTGCCAGCCGGTTGGTGTTGCTGGACAAGAGTTGCCATTAACCTGCCTTGCACGTTGTACACTTTCAGGCGAACAAAATCTGCCGTTTGAATGATATAGCCGATCTTGGTTTGATGGTTGAATGGATTCGGATAGTTCTGGCTGAGCTGAAAAACGAACGGACCCATTCGATCATCATCAGCCACTTCACTCACAGAGCCCGGCTCATCGAAATACACCCAGTGGATGGTGGTATCATCGCGACTGTTTACCAGAGATGGAGTGAATGTCAATTTTCGATTCGCGATGCTATTCTCCCATCCATTCTGGTTGTCGTTTTCAATGAAAAATTTGTATTCCAACACGTTTCCCGACTGCAACGCACGCTTCGGGATATAACATACTCCCGACCAAAATGATCCGTTGTTCACGCTGAATTCTTCTTGGTGCAGACGGACCTTTGAGAGGTGCCAATCGAGACTTCCGCCCGAAGCCACAGCATCGCCCCGAACCGTTACCGGGCCATTCACCTTTGGATTGAATCTTCCCGAGGCCATGACTTTGCCCATATTCACCCGGAAATAAATGGCAATGGAGTCTTTTTTTGATTCAAAAGGCTGCCAGTATTGTGGCTTGGAATCACCGGTGGAATTGTAATACTGAACAGTTATTACAGTATCGGTTTGCCCGGCGACAAAAACGCGCCGATTGCCGGAGAGGCCACCTGCCGGCGTAATCGGGCCTTCCCAGCCGAGCCGTTGGAATGTCCCTCGCGTTCGATTGAATCCACTCCAGAATTTATAGGAAAGCGTATCCCCAGAGAACATTTGGAAGGTTATTTCCCAGTAATCACCACCGGTATTCTTCAAGATCAATTCAGAATCGCTGTCCCAAGTTACCTTTTTACCGTCCGGCAGAGTGATGGAAGAGACGCCGCTCACTTCGCCACGAATCTGAGTGAAGTGATGCGGCCGCAGCGTGTCCATGAGCGTGCAAGTATTCAGCCTGACGGTCACATTGATGGGAATCAAATCAATCGGCTCTTCCAGAAATATTTTCATCGAAGACAGCACGTTGCCGTAGAAATCGAACAATGTATTATTTTCCCAAGGCGAGCCGAGGGGTTGCACGGAGATATATTCCGGCGCCCAGTAGAATACGCCTTTGCCTTTTTGGTTTCTGACATTGCGGACGATTTTGATCAGCTCGGTTAGAAACGCGGCTTGTCCATCGACGGTAGCCGGATAGCCGGCATGCAGTTGATTCGCACTGCCGACGATATTGGTTCTGTTGTCGAACCACTGCAGCGTCCAGGGATAGGCGGTTTCGACGATGATGAGGTCTTTGCCGTATCGCCCGGCGAGATCATTCAAATTTGCTCGCACGGCATTCAATGTGCCGTGCCACCAAGGATAATAAGAAAGCCCGATGATATCGAACTCGACTCCCTGAGAAATCAAGTTGTCGAAAAACCAACGACAACCGCCGTTGTCGCCGCCGCGATCAAGATGAATCATGATGCGAACCGAATCTCCGGCCTCGCAACTTTCGCGGACGCCGCGAATGCCGGCTTTGATCAATTCGCCGAGATTCTTCCACTGCGAAGGGGTATTATAGGAGCCGCCCACGCGGCCGTCATTCCAGAGCATGCCGGAAGTGATTTCATTGCCGATTTGTACCATCTCCGGCAAGGTCTGTTGCTGGTAAAGCGCGCGCATCACGTTTTTCGTGTAGGCATAGACGCTATCCTTCAACACTTCAAATGGCAGCCCCACCCAGGCCGCCGGCTTGCGTTGTCTGCCGGGATCAGCCCAAGTATCGGAGTAATGAAAATCCAACAACAATTCGAGCTCTCTGTCCTTGAGGCGTTTGGCCATGTAGAGAATTTTTTCGAGATTATCATAATTTTGCGCCGGCGTATGCCAGAGCTTCAATCGAATAAAATTGAACCCATGGTCCTTGAATATCTTCAGGGGATCCTGCGGAATGTTGTTGACTTTGTAGACTCCGCCCAAATCTTCAATCTGGGGAATGAACGAAACATCGGCGCCTTTGATGAATTTCGTGGAGTCGGGTTGGGTATTGGCGGTCGAAAAGAGGAATACGACGATGAGTACGATGCGGAAGACGTGTTCGAATCTCATGGTTTTACCCAATCCGGACAAGCCGGAACCCAAAAGACAAAATGCCTGTCCTGCCGCAGGCCAGGGATTGAAGACAAAATAATTTTAAAATTATTTTGTTAAAAATTATTTTGTCTTTTAAAATCCTACGGACGCAGTCTTTGCCCAAAAAGCAAAGATTTCATTGTTAAAAGATTAAAAAGTGTCATTTGCCGAGTAATGGCTCACTGTCATCCTGGAAGGATCTTTTTGATGGTTGAGAAAAGTGCCGATACTAAAAAAGATTCTTACAGAATGACATGTTACTTGGGATGCACATAAGCATAAAGGTGCGGAGGCGGCGTTCCGCACCTTTTGTTGATCCTCCTCGAGCAAATCTCTGAGCTACCGAATGAGCGTCATTTTCCTCAATTGTTCAAAGGAACCGGCCACCATTTTGACGAAATATATTCCTGAGGGCACTGGATTGCCTTTGAAATCTTTTCCATTCCACGCCATGGAATAGGCTCCTGGCACCTGTTGTTTATCAACCAGCGTGGCCACCAATTGTCCCATCAAATTATAAACGCTGATGCGAACGTGGGACTTTTCAGCCACTTGGTACTCTATCGTAGTTTCCGGCCCGCCGTGGCGGGAGAATGGATTGGGATAATTCTGCGACAACGCAAAGGTTCTGAGGGAAGTGCCTTTTTCACGATCGGCCACGTTGGTCGGTGTAAATAAATCCGGCGGATCTTCCACGGTCAAATTACTGTCCTTCCACTCTAGAACCGGAAATGAGTATTGGGATGGCCATACGATCGTGCCATCTGCATTAACCTTGGTCGGACGAACAAATTGATAATAGCTGCGGCCTTTTTGAAAACCACCGCCATTTTGAATGATGGCACCGGTTGCAGTCGAATAATTGATTCTGAAAGCAACGTCATACGGCACCGGTGGCTTGAGTGCCAATGAACCGGAATAAATGAGGTCACCATCCTTGTCTTCCAACATCAGTGGAGTATTGGTATAAATCCCATCTCCTTGGGTCAGCGGCAGCAAGCAATCGAGGAACTTGACCCAGACCGTGTCAATGCCCGGCCTGAACAGCGGATTGGATGGATTGGTCGCTACGTTCGTCGCCGGCGCCATGTTGACATTGAAGGTGACGGTGATCGGAGTTTCGATGACACCCTCCTTGGGCAAACTATTGAAGAATTGGTAGCCAAATCCCAAATCGCCAGGGATCATTTGTTGTGTCTGATCGGTGTAAACGTAGTTGCGATTTCCGGTTCCGGTCACGGCAGGTTCTTCCCAATACTGCAGCGGCACGGTAAGATCCAATCCCCGAATATAATTCGGACTGGCGGGATCGACACGCGAGGCATCCCAGAGCAGCACTGCTTTATATTCGAGAACGGCACCCGGGGCCTTTTTAAAATTTTCCTGACCCACCCACAATCCAAGCAAAGGCACGTAGTTCATCGGAATGGCGTTCGCCACATCCCACGCTTTGGCGCCGTCGATCACAATTCTATCGCCACGGTTACGATCAAACAGTCCCAGTTTTTGTAAACCCTCGGTGTTCATTTGCCAGATCAGGGTTGCGGAGACGATTTTTCCACCCGTCGGTTTCTGATTATTGAAGTATACCCAGTGAATTGTCGTATCTTTGGCTCCGGAATAAGTGAAAAAACGATTCGGAGTGCTTTCCCAAACGGGACTCGTGCCCTTGTAGTACACAAATTTGAAATTTTGTACGGTGCCGGCTGTGACGGCATTGTTTGCGATATATCCCGCGCCGGAAAAGAAGGCGCCGTTATCGGCGCTGCCTGCTTCTCTGGTTAAAGGGATGAGCGTATTCCACGTATTGGTCGGGTCCAGAGGCGCTGAACCGCGAACTACGACTTGGTCGCCGGCATCCGGATTGAAATCGCCGGTCTCCATAAAGGCGCCCATGTTGACTCTCAAATACACGGCAAAGGTGTCCGGCTTTGCGGCGTAAGGTCGCCAATACTGATCCTTTTTCGTTTCTGCTCCATTATAAAATTGCAGGGCCAATGTCGTATCCTTGTTGCCGGCAATAAACAGGCGATTATCACCGCTCGGAACCGGATTAGCCGGATTGATGGGGCCTTCCCAACCTGACCAGAAGAAGGTTCCGGTGGTGGCATTGAATCCGGTCCAGAACTTGTATTTCAAGGTGGCCCCGGCTTGCATTTGGAAAGTCGTTTCCCAATAGTCGCCGCCGATATTTTTCAGGATAATGCCGGTATTCTGATCCCAGGTGACGGCAGGCGTCACCGTTCCGGTAGCTTCCCCGCGAAGCTGCACGACATGATGCGGCCTGAGTGTATCGCGGTTCGTGGCGGTATTCAGCCGCATGGTCACGTTGATGGTTTGACCAAAAACCGGCAAGCTCAGGATAACGATGAATAACAAGGTTATCCCGACGGCAAAACTCTTGGTAAACAATCGATTCATTTCTCGATCCTCCTCTTAATAGATGAGTTCGATACTCTCTTGTGTAATCTCTCAATCTCAGGTTGAGCGCACTGTCATTCCGGAGGCTACGCCCGTAGGGAATCTTTTCTCATCCAGCATCGTGCTTGATAACAAAAAAGATGCTTCCAGCATGACATGAAAAGTGATCCATCGGTTACCTGAGACACCACTCTCTTGTTGTATACTTCAAAACCATATCGACGATACCCCGGAACACCTCCTTTCTGCTCAAAAAATAATTTCTATGGAAAAATGATTGACCCCGCCCAAATATGCAAAATCCTGATAGGCATAGCTCAGCGCCAAATTGAGATCATTCGCATAAGAAATTCTCAACCCTGCTCCCAAGGTTAGCCCATTTTCTCTATCCTCGAGGAAGAGTTCGTTGAAACCTCCACGCAGCACCAGTGACTCTCTGAATGCCGCGAATTCGAATCCCACATTGAGGCTCTGCGCATTATCATTGGGATTCACCCCATCGCATGCTAACGTTAGACGCGCTCCTTCCGGTAACCGTAAATCCCACGAGATTCCGATGCGCATGATAATCGGCAAATCAAACCGGTCTGTTTTCAATTTGGCGACAATGTTATCATTGTTTCCTTCCTGCGCCGGCGCGACATCCACATAAGTATTCAGGTCTTCGCCATCCATGCGCATGTCGGTGCCCATATTGGAGACACTGACGCCAAAGCGAAGATCCCGAAATGGGGTGAGGAACATCGTGCCCACATCAAAAGCAAATCCGGTCGCACTGCTATGAAAAATTCTTTCATTGATGTATTTGAAGTTGGCGCCGAGGGAAAAACGATCGGTCAAGCGCCGGGCGAAAGCAATCCCGACTGCCGTACTGGCCGCGGTAAAAGTCTCCCCGGTTCCCATCGGCGCTTCCGGTGTCGTAATTTCCATTTCATCCGATTTCAATGAAGCGACGTTAATTCCGAAGACCCCCCAATTCTCCACCGGCAAAGAAAAAGCGAGATAATAATAACCCAGCCCGGGCAGCCATGGCGAATGATGGACAAACAAGGCGCGTTTTGATTGCTTGGCGATATTTCCCGGATTCCAGAACATGGCCGAGCCATCGTCGGCAATGGCAGTAAATGCGCTGCCCATGGCAATGCCTTTGGCGCCGACGGGAATCTGCAAGAAAACCGCTGAGGAAGTGCCGATTTTCTTGACTTCTTGGCCGTAGGTGCGAGAGTCCATACCAAGCAAAATGAGCATTATGCTTGAATAAACCAGTAAGCTCAATCTACGGGGTTTCATTGTTTTCGTCATTTTACCTACCTTGAGTTCCATTTTTTGGTAAGCGGATTCAACGGATAGAGCGGATTGAAAAACTTTATCTCTGAGCACAATTTATCCGCTTTATCCGCTCAATTCGCTTACTATTTTCATTGTCTTGAAAGTTGGGCTGAATACGTTTATTTAATAATCGCAAACGTCCCGGTTTTTTGTCCGATGCCGGGAGCGTCAACGTGATACACATACACACCATAAGAAATATCCAAATTCTCTTTGCTCAAAACGTCCCAGATTTCCGTGCCGTTATCAACGGTCGATTCGTGTTCGAGTTTGTCGACCAAAGTACCCTTCACATTATAGATCCGGATGGTGCATTTTTGCGGCAGATTGATAAAATGAATTTCCCGCGGTCCCCGGCCGCTGCGATACGTGTTTTTGGGTTCCCAGGCGACTGTGGCGATGTATGGATTGGGAACAACCCGAATATCACCCATCTCTTTCTTGGCCAGCTCCTTCGAGATGCTCGCGCCTTTCATTTGGAAACGATAGAGATCGTACGAAAGAAATGGCTTCTTTAAAAAGATATTCAATGTATCTCCGGGCTGCGGGTTTTGACCATTGGGCTTTACATTCAGGTAGATTTGCCAGGTATAAACCAGCCTGCCTGCGGGGTTCTTTTCCAACAGCATGATGATATCGGTTTTGTCGGGATCGGTGGGATTGACGGTAAATCTTCCATCATTGCCGTCCAGCTCGGCAAAGGCAAATTGAACGTCTTCATTGACGACCAGATTCCTGACTTTGAAGTTGACCGCTTTCGAGGGTAATCTTCGAAAATAAATTGATGAGCCAATTGAAGTATCCTTCGAAGCGCTCATTCCCAGCTCGCCAATGATGACCTGATAATCATTGGGACGGGTTTCTCCCTGAACACCAGGGTAAGTGACCGGAGAAAAGACAAAGGGAAAGACTTCGCCTCTATTCCAACCGGATTTCAAGGCATCGAGGGTAACGGTCGCTTCATTGCGCAACGTCAGCTTGACGCCATCAAAAACCGGGATCTCATCGCCGATTCGCAAAAGGGTGCTCTTGTTGATTCTCACTCGGTTATCCGTGATATCGACTACCGAGAAGTTTTTGGTGGTCAAGGTATCCGTGTCTTTGCCTCGAATCAATGTGTCTTGAAATGAAATTTCATAAATGTGGCCATTTTGAATAGCCGCAGGATCGATGACGCTGATCGTAATCTCTCCGGTGGAGCTGCCGCGAATATGTTCGAATTTTTCCACTTCCGGAGGAAGATAGCCCGCAGCACTGGCTCTTGGCCGGACAACGGCGACATTGGTTCCGGTTCTGATATTCCCCTGCAAATCAACGTCAATACTGATTGGCGTTTCAGACGGAGCAATGTTAGCGGCAGGATAGCCAAAATCATAAGCGGTCACCGCATAAAAGTATCGCTGCCCGTTGACAACATCTTTATCCACATAGGAATGCGCCAGTCCGGTATCATCTCCCAAGTAGAATCGCACGCCGCTATATCCGACCGGATCGAATCCTTTTATGCCATCTTTCAAATCGAATTGTTCAATCGGCTTGTACAATCGCGCGACGCCGAAGCCGTCGGTGATTTTTTTGGCGTCCAAGAACGCGGGGTCGGTCGCCCGGTAGACACGATAGCCTTCAAAATCTCGAGCTGGTCCTCCGATATCAGCAATATAGCGATCCACCGAATACTCGGCGATGTCGTCCCAGTAAAGCGTAACCTGACCATCTCCGGGGACGGCTTTCAGCGTCACTTGCGTGGGCGCTTTGGCAAATTGATAATCCGCCTCGTAAGCTTTGCGGGCATGGGACAATTTTTCTGTGACGCTTCGGATGTCTTCCGCTTTCGTTTGTCCACCACCGGCAATGGCAACGGCAATGGCCATGCGCTGCCGCTGTCCCGGATCCATCGGAAAGAAACCGGAGGCGACAAACGTATCGTATTCGCCAGTGGGACGAGGCAACTCAAAATGTCCGGGGGTCATGAAAAAATCCCACAGATAGCGGTCGGGCGTGGTATTGTAAGAAATATCGCCGACCGGAATTTGCACGGCGGAGGTCAATCCGATTAAATCTGTTTCCGAGACATCGGTTTTATCGATATTCGGCTCGCCGGGAAATTCCGTGCCTGCTCCGGTGGAAGCCACGCCATCGGACTCTCCGGGGTCTCCGGTGCCCTTGACGCCATCGAGTCCCAAATCGTCATTCAACGCATCCCAATCGCGGTCATTGTCGAATCCATCGTCGCGCGATTCATCGATCATCGGCGCAACTGTAGCGTAAGATGGGGGAGTATTTCTGCCCGGTACGATGAATCCGCGTTTCAACGTATCGCCGGGCTGAAATGCCAGGTAATTGATGTATCGCACCGGCCCTTCGGTTCGAGTGATTTCATCATAGCGCAGTCGATGCAGGGCATAGTTTTCGTCGATCAATCCGTCCAGATCCTCGTCGAATAAATTTGCAGTGGTATCTTCCTCAAGCGTGACGCCTGCGACAGGCAGAACAATTTCTTTTCCCAAGCTGACGACGGTGCCGCCATTGACAGGATACGTGGTAATGCGTCGCTCGAAGGTTTCCAAATCAATCAGCACGATTTTGTCGCCGGGGCCGATCTTTCTTGGCACGAAATCATTATCGGTGAAATGGGGCAGCAATTGTTCAGAATCGCCTTCGATCATAGCCAGTAATTCCGGATAGGAATCGGCATCGCCGTCATTGTCGATGCCATCCACCTGATTGCCGGGGGTTTCGAGATATTTGATGGCGGCAACGCCGACCGGCTCGCCTCCGAAAGGATTCGTTCCGACCCGGTCGCTATCGGTAAGAAAGGCAATATCCGATTGCAGGTCGATATAGGGCTGATCATCGGTGCCATCGCCGCCGACATAATCCGCCAGAAAGATCAGAAACGAGGTTTTGGGAATGCGCTTGGTGCCATCGTTCTTGATATCATGAATGAAAAAAACAGCGTCGTTGATCAGAACTTGTGTCCAGGCAAAGGCCCGGACGTCCATCAACAAGCCGAGACCGCCGCGGGTAAGATCGGTCGTATCCGGCTTGTAATCAAAGCGCGTGTAGAGATCATCGGAGCAGCGATAAAATAATTCCTGATCCGCATTGAAAACATTCTTGCCAAAAAAGCCGTTCCACGAACCGACCCAGCCGGGATCAACCGGGTCTTCCCACTTATCGCGCCAGCCATTCTGTGAGGCCGGCGGCCAACTTTGTGGATCATCACTCTTGGCAATTCTCAATGGCTCTATGTCCGGGTTCAAGAAGCCCGGCACCGGTTCCATCGTCCATGACTTGCCTTGGGGACTGGTGCGCCAGGCAAACACATCGACGATCTGCAGCAATTCTCCCGCGTCATTTTTCACCTCGCCGCCAATCCAAATACCGACGATGGAGACATAAATGCGCCCGGTATTTTTCGGCCATTCGTAGTTCACGGATTCCGGCACTTCGCGAGGCGCGCCGCTGTATCCGGAATTAAAAATCGAGGCGCGGACGTTATTGCCGTCGATATTGGAATACGCTCTCAGCGTCAGATCGCCTCTTTGATCGGAGGGAACATGTTTGGGGGCTTGCGCATATCCCATATCAGCCAGCATTCCCACCAAGCAGAAAACAAGCACGAGTCGCTTCATAAGATCTGTACTCTTTGATTCAAAATTTGAAAATGAATGTCATGCTTTCCATAAGGCAAAACCATTTTGGGCAAAACTATTAAAAGCTTAGTATTCGAATTTTGCGAATCATCCGGATCAACAATCAAATGAATTGAATCCGGACGATTCGGTAAATCCGTAGGCCCGTAAAAATTTTTGCCTAAAAACTGAATTTCGTGCCAACTTGAACTCTTCGCGGCTCCGAGTAAAAATCCGGCCGGATAAACCACGAGGGGTCTGCTTCGGCTGCGTCAGCCGTGTTTTGACGTCTGGTATAATCCGGTTTGCCGGAATCAGCCCAGATGGTCAGCGGATTTTGTGCATCGAAAAGATTATAAACGCGCAAAAATAATTCGAAATTCAAATTCCGAAGAGTAAAATTCCTGAATGCATTCAAATCAACCGTCAGCCGATTGGGTTTGCGGCGCGTATTGGTTGCCAATCCGGAAAGCACATTTTGCCCGGTCAAAGTTCCGGACAAGATTTCCGGCGTATAAGGTTGCCCGGAATTGAAGCGGGTAATCACATTGCATCCCCAATTATTTTGCCCGACATGAACATTCAAGTTAAAAGCATGTCGCTGATCCCAATCCAGCGGCGACAACTGTTTGCGGGGCTCAGTGCCAGCAGTTAACGCTAAATACTCATCTTCAGGACTTGAATTCGTTCCTTGAACGACTTGATAGGTGTAGTCCACATCGAAGGCAATACCGTTGGCCAGCCGTCTGGTGATGGTTAATGTGATTCCTTTCGCGTTCGCGAAATCGCGGTTGATCCTTTTTGAATACGTGACACCCGCCGAATAGGTTGGAATCGGAGGGCTGGTGGAGATCCAATCTCGAATATCGCGATAATAGCCGGTAACGTCGATGCCGATATTGTCTGAAATTTGTTGTTTGAGCCCCAATTCATACATGGTGGTTCGCTGCGGATTCAAATCAGGATTTCCGAACGGCCCTTGAATTCCCTGGCCTTCAGTCAATTTCATCTCATCACCATCGAAAAGCTGGCTGTATTCCGGTATCTGCTGGAAAATTCCATAAGAGAAATGAATCACTCCCTTATCCGTGATTGGATAGGCAATGCCGAATCTGGGGCTCAACTGGGTTTTCGCTGTTGCTTTTTTATACCAGAGAGATTTTCTCTCCTCCAGAGAATATTTGTTCTCTTCCACTTTTTCTGCAATATCAATCACTCCGTTGCCATTGTGGTCTTTATAAATGTGCCTCGGTTTGAGCGGCAGGTAGATGTTTGGGTCTTCCGGATCAGCCGGAATCCGGCCATTGGACCGGAAGTAATCATACCGCAGACCGATATTGATGATGACGTTTTGGTATTCGATTTTGTCCTGAATATAGGCGGCGAATTTGTCGGGCTCTCGTCGGAACAAGCTGTGGTTGGGAGTGGAGGTGGATTCAATATAAGGTTGAAACGGCTCGATCTGCTGTCCGTTCGCATCTCTTGCCGGAACCAGCGTCAAGTTTTCAAAATCAATCCGGTCTTTCTGGACTTCAACACCTGCCTTGAGTTGGTGCCGCGGCGTGACCTGGCTGGTCAGATCAAATTTTCCAATCATGCTTTTGGTCGATCTGGAGGAACGAAACAAGTCCGTTCCGGCTTTGAAAAACTGATAAGTACCGGCGGTAAGGGAATCGGGGTGTGCGTAGCGTGAATCAAAAGGATCCTCGTACAATCTTGATTTATCTTCGTTCACTTTGTACGATATGATCGTTTCGTAAAATGTTCTGCTGCTCAAGGCGTGGGTTAAATTGGCAATAACCGTCGCGCCATAACCCTGAAAACCTCGCATGCCATTGGGATTCAAGCGATAAACATGATTGTACGAATGATTGCTATACTTACTCCCCAAGAAATCGATCTTTAATGTCAACGGATTCAGAATTTTCCATTTTAAAACCCCCTGACCGCTCCACCGTTCAGTTCCATTCATGGCAACGGCGCTGCTATCGCCAAGTTGGGTTCGCCCTTGCGGAGTGTAGACATTTGGTCCGTAAAGCCATCCTTCATTTTCATATCGCCTGCCGGTGAGGAAAAAATTGAGCCGGTCCCTGATTATCGGGCCGCTGAGAGTCCCCTGCAAATTGTTTTCGGCGGCGGGATTGAGGTCATCAATATTCCAAAAAATGTCGGTTCGAGTACTGAGATAATCACCGGCCCAGGCCTCGAGTTTGCCTGCGAAATCGTTACTGCCGGTTTTGGTCACGATGTTGATGACGCCGCTCATGGCATTGCCATATTCGGCATTGAAGGTCCCGCTGATGACCTGCAATTCTTGAATCGACTCATTTTCCACGGTCAACGCTTGCGTGCGATAGAAGTCGTCTGTAATGCTGATGCCATTGATCATATAGGCAACTTCCGAGGATCGACCTCCGCGGATATGAAGCTGCCCGTCGGTGCCCCGTGTAATTCCAGCCTGCAAGTCGAGAAGGCTTCCCATCTCCTGAACCGGCATTTTTTCGATTTTATCCGCAGAGATTCGCGCTTCGGAGGAGGTGAGGTCTTTGCGCACCAGCGGTTTTTCGGCAACAATCACAACTTCCCCGCCTTCTAAAACTTCCGGTTGCAGCGCAAAATTCAATGTTGTTGTCAAGTCGGTTAAAACTTCGACATACTTCATCACCACTCTCTGATAACCGATGAATTCAGCCCTCACGTTATAATGTCCCGGCGGAACCCGGAGTATGATGTAATAGCCTTTCATATCCGTTGCTGCTCCCAAGGTGGTGCCTTCGATCATCACATTGGCGCCGGGGAGCGCTTCGCCGGTCTGAGCGTCTTTGACAACGCCAACGATCTTGCCCGAGGTTTGCGCGAATAAAGAATTGGCGTGTCCACCCAACATGAAAACGAGAAGGGCAAAAATCAGGCAAAGACTTTTCTGCTGCGCATGCCCAACGGATAGATTAAGGCCAACGGATAAAATATCAGTTGGTCTTAATCTATCCGTTGGTATTTGGTTTTTAGAAAAACCCCTTTGACTACAGCTTGCCCGTGATGGGAAGAATCTTGGACTGTTCATTATGAATTTCCTCTTTTATCCGGTCAATTCAGTTGAATTGATTGCAGTCTTTCCGGGTAGGTGACGACTTTTACCTGCTGGCGAATATTGTTCAATAAATCCTGCTTCGCCTTTTTCCGCCAAATCGGTTTTAGAATCTTTTCGATTTCGGAACGCGCTTCATCGAAGGTTCGTGCTCGCTCGGCATCCTTACCGGCGCACTTAAAAAACGCATAGAGCGTATCCATTTTTATCGGCCCCACCCATTGACCGACCTCGAGCGGAAAAATACGATCGGCATATTTACCCAATTCTTGATAGGTGAACGATCCGAGGTTCCCGTCATTTTCTGCGCTCCATCGGCGTACCGAATGCGCTTTTGCCAACTGTTCAAAAGAGGCATTATTGAGGAGCTGCTTTTTTATCGCAGCGGCTTTTGCTTCATCGCTCAATACAATCTCCCGCAAATGAATTTTCGGCGGAATCTGAAATTGATTTCGATGCTGTTGGAAATAGGTCCGGAGGGTATCGTCAGGAATGAGGATTCCACTCGAAATGGTCTCTTCCATACGCTTCAGAAGATATTCATCCATCTTTTGCTTGATTTTGGCTCGATAAGCTTCGGATTCATGCAGACCCAATTTTTTGGCCTCGGCAAGCATATAGGCGCGCACGACGAGTCCGGCAATGAAATCCTCGAGATTCTCCTCGTTGCGAACCCATCGCAACTGTCCGTCCGAAGTAAATTGTGCGTGCTCCCGGAATGTTTTCACCTCCCAAACGCCGAGTTTCGAGCGAACGAGCTCCTTATGATCCAACTCTTCATGATGGCGCCAGTCATAATCGTTTTCCACTTTCGCCGGAACAAGCGATCTTTGCTTTATGGACTGCAACAATTCAACAACGACGGGTTTATTGAAGGAAACGTCCAGCGATCGTCGCAGCGAATCCACAAAGAGTCGGGTTGCTTTTTTCATTTTTCGGTGGCGCCAATACTGTTCCAAGCCGGCGCGGCGTCTGGCATATTCGGATTCAGTCAACAAGGGCTTGGTGATGCGATCCTGAACTTGAATGATGCTGTATCCCTGTGCCGTACGAACCGGTTGGGAAATCTCTCCGGGGTTCAAAGTGAAAGCCGCCTCTTCAAAGAAAGGATCCATTTCGTCTACCGTAAAATATCCCAGCGAACCGCCGGTACCGCGCAATTGCGGATCTTTAAAAGTTGCTTTGGCTAATTCGTCAAAAGATTTTCCGTTGCGCAATTCTGCATAAAGCGAATCCGCCTGCCTGCGGGTGAGAGCATACAAATGGCGGGCTTTGATTTTGGTATTCAAGCGAATAAACAGTTGCCGCAGCTCGTCTTCATTCACCACCATTCCATTTGAAACCAACCGTTCATGAAAGGCGTCAAGCAGCTCTTGAATTTTAATTCGTTCGCGCTGGAAGCGGCCGTCAGCGTCTTTGTCGTATCCCCGGTTTTCCGCTTCGGCAATGAGCAATTCCTCTTCGAGCATGGCATTGAAGATTTCGCTTCGGCTTTGGGCGTTATCGGGCAAATCGATTTTTGATCGCAGCGCTCGGTATCTCGCGAAGAAATCTTCCTTGTCAATGATACGATTTCCAACGACGGCCAGGAGTTTTTCATTCTGCTCATCCCGGGTTGTATATATTTTTAAAAGAATGATGGTGGTGATGATTGCAATAATGATAATCGGGATGGATCGATATGGCCCCTTGCTTCTCATCCGAGAGAGACGATTCCGGACTTGGTTGGGAGTAATCATTTTCATATTTCCCAATGCAGACGAGCCTACGGCACTCGGCTAACCAAGAAAGGGATTGGTCCGTCCGCCAGTTGGCCCATTAACCGGCGAACCGACCAACTTCTGTTTACTTTTTTTAAAAATTATATAAAAAAATTTCACTGCTGTCAAGAAAACAACCCTGAGAAAACCGTTTTGAAATCGTTTAATCTATGTTGGGAATGCGACGGAGTGAATTCGTGTTTACCGAAACAAACACTATTGAGCCGGAAATCGCAGAGAATTTAGCGCTTGATTTTTTGATTTATTTTTCTATATATTCAGTCACTTCAAGGTCTTTTCGCGCGCTTTTAAAGAAATAATTTTCTGGCAATCATGGTCGACGATAATGTAAAAAAAACGATCCTCAAGAAGATTTTGCAGAGCAAGGGGTTTCGCGAATCCAATCTATACCAAAATCTTCTCAGCTATCTGGTGAACGCCAATTTATCCGCCGCTGTTCCCAAAGAAATTACCATAGCGATTGAAGTTTTTGGCAAAGACAGCAGTTTCAATTCTTACAAAGATGCGACCGTCCGGTATCACATTCATGTGCTGCGTAAAAAACTCGATGAATATTATAAAGATGAAGGCAGGCAGGATAAAATAAGGATAAGCATTCCCAAGGGGCATTACGAAGTCAAATTCATCAGCGATCATGACCAGAACAAGCTTTTTTTCAAGAAGTCGCTTGCCTATGTAAAGCGGTGGCAGACCCTCGTCATTCTTTCCTTATTGCTCATCACGATTTATCTGGCGTATCAATATTTAAAGTTACGGGGCGCCTCCGGCGAAGCTTATTCTTGGGCGGAACGCGATCCGATCTGGTCCACCTTCTTTGAAAACGGATACCCGACTCTACTGGTTATCGGCGATGATTTTCTCCTGGATGAATATCGAGCCGACATGAATCGATACAGACAAATCCGGGATTGGAAGATCGATTCGGAGAACGACTTGCGGGAATTTTTGATTTTGCATCCCCGGGAGAACATTTGGAAATCGGAAATAACGGGGATACCGTTCAAGGGCGCCGACAACATTTTGGATGTTCTGCCCATTATCTACCGTTTTCGAGAGGAGGTCGGGTTGAAAATGTCCTCGGAGCTGATTCTCGATGAAGTTAAAATGCATAATATCATTTATATCGGCGAGCTGAAAAACCTGCGGGTCTTGAAACAAATATTGTATCGAACGCCGATTCGCTTTCAATACAAACCCGATGAACGGCTATTCATCGTGAGGGATGAGACGGATACACTGCAAACCTTCGTTCGTATCGAGGCACCGTATGAGCAGAAAAACAAATTCAATATTGATTACTCCGTTTTTTTAAAAATGCCCGGGTTTGAAAATGAAAATTTTATGTTCATCGTCGGCTTCGGCTACGGCGGCCGGCTGGAGAGAACGAAGATGCTGGGCAATCCGAAATTGTTGGCCGAATTGGAAGATCATATTGAGAAAATCAACAAGGTGGTGCCGAAATATTTCATGGTTATTTTTGAAGTCAAAAGCATCGAAAGGACCGGGTTCACGAACGAGATAAAATATTTCAAAGAGCTTTCAGCAGATTTTTTTTGATGCCGATGCCCATCTTTTACTACTTATCACCTCCCTCCCACATCACCTTCCCTCCCACCACCGTCATGACCACCTTCACGTCCCGAATTTGCACGGGATCAATGGCAAATATATCATCCGAGAGCATCACAAAGTCGGCCCATTTGCCGATTTCCAAACTGCCTTTTTCATTTTCGGCAAATTCGGCATACGCGTTGTTGAGGGTATAGCAGCGCACCGCTTCGGCCACGGAGATTTTTTGTTCCGGTATCCAACCTTCGGGATGGACGTCATCCAACGTGCGGCGTGTAACCGCAGCATAAATACCAAGCAAGGGATCAAGCGGTGCAACATCCCAATCCGAGCCGAAGCTGAGGTTGGCACCGGCGTCCAGAAGTGCGCGGAAAGCGTAGGTGGTTTTGCTGCGCTCGGCGCCAAGGCGTTTCTCGGCCCAACGCCCGTCGTCAATGCAGTGATAGGGTTGCATGCTCGGAATGACACCGAGTGCTTTAAAACGCGGAATGTCTTTTGGCCGCAAATGTTGAGCATGTTCGATGCGAAAACGGCGATCCTTCGGACCATTTTCCTTTTCCACTTGCTCGTAAATATCCAGCATCTCTGCATTCGCACGATCACCGATGGCATGCACCACGACTTGCAAACCGGCAGAGTCAGCCGCGTGCACGCGTTTTTTCATGATGCCGACCGGAAACCAATCAGAAACATACGTGCCACTATTGGTCGAGTCATCGGCAAAAGGTGCAAACATCAACGCCGTGGAGGAGCCGAGCGAGCCATCGACGAAACCTTTGAGTCCCCCAATCTGCAGCCATTCATCAGATTTTACCGTGTCGCGCAAAGTGACCACCCGTTCCCATGTGCTGATGGGAAAATAGGCACGCACACGGACGGTCAATCTGCCTTTGTCCCTTGCCCGTTTGTACACAAACCAATGATCCCAACCGAGCATGTCGTGAATGCTCGTGACTCCTACTTGTGCCGCATGCTTCATGGCTGCCGCCAGTGCCTCGTCCATTTCTTCTGGTGTTGGATCCGGCATCACACGGTAAACCAAATTCATGGCAGCGTCTTTGAGAATGCCGGTCGGCTCACCGGTCTTGCGGTCTTTGACAATCACACCGCCTTCGGGCGATTGCGTGTCGATGGTGATCTTCGCAAGTTTTAGCGCGAGCGAATTGGCGAGAAGCATATGGCCGTCGGTGCGACTGATTGCCACAGGATGAGCGGGCGTGACTTTGTCGATGAGCTGGCGTGTCGGCAGCACTCCGGCAAAGGTACGCTCATGATCCCAGTTGCCGCCAGTGATCCAGCGACCGGCTGGCAGCTTGTCGGCATAGGCTTTCAATCTATTCAAAAACTCCCCTTCGTCTTTGCAATCACGCAAATCAATCGTCAGCAGGGTCCTTCCGCCGGCAAGAAAGTGGGTGTGCGCATCGGTGAACCCGGGAAGCACGCGACGACCGGCGGCATCGATCACCCGCGTATCCTTGCCAATCCATTTTTTAATCTCTGCGGTGCTGTCGATGGCAGCGATTTTCCCATGTTGCACCGCCAACGCCTCGGTTTCAGGCTGGCTGGGATTGACGGTCCAGATTCGTGCATTCATTAAAACCAGATCAGCCTTCTGTTCACGGCTGCAGGCGGATAATAGCACCAAAATAAAAACACCAAACAGGTAACGCATCTCCTCCTCCTTTCAGGCATACTCATCTTTAACAGCTCATGACCGAGCGAAACAACCATACGTATCAACCATTTTAAAAATAATCAAATCATCAGAAAAGTCAAGCCGGGCAACAAAAATTTTCGGTTCCCGTTATTTTCCGCTTGTAACTTACCTCTTGATTTTCTCTATCCAGCCGTTTATCTTTTATCTCGTCAAATTCCACATGAATGCCGGGAAGATTGATTTGAAAAAGATGCCCAATTCATGCTTGGCGCATTCGTAGTGGCAACTGGCTCATGCTCGATCAAATTAAGGAAAGAACAAAGATCGTGGATGTTGCACGTGTTCGGCAGCGACGAAAAGACTGCGAATAAAATTCCAATTTGTACCTAAAGCCTCTTTGCGTGAAAGAACTTATGCACAGAATTAACCTTTGGTAGCCAATGCGCAATTTTGCGTATTTCAATTCAAGGTCTGATGGCTCAACAAATAGTCCACCTCCCGCTGATTTGGTGATGCACAACGGTGCCATTTATCCAATGGCAGATGCACACACCCGGGCCGAGGCCGTGGCGGTAAATCAGGGCCGGATCGTTTACGTCGGTTCAGAAAACGGCATCAAACCATGGAGGGGTTCGCGCACGACGGTGATCGATTTGCAAGGCAAGATGGTGCTGGCCGGTTTTCATGATTCGCATGTGCATCCGGTAACCGGCGGCATCGAGTTGAACGAATGCAATCTCAACGGCCTCACCACTCAGGAACAAATTCTGGAAACCATTCGCCAATACGCGGAGCAAAACCCGAATGTACCGTGGATACGCGGCGGCGGTTGGGAGCTGACCATCTTTCCGAATGCCAACCCCCACAAATTGCTTCTCGATCAATTCGTTCCGGACCGTCCGGTTTATCTTTCTGCCGTTGACGGCCATTCCGCCTGGGTGAATTCGTGTGCGTTGCAAGCGGCTGGCATCACCAAAGACACACCGGAGCCTTCGCTTGGTCGCATCGAGCGCGATCCGAATACTGGCGAACCGGCAGGCACCTTGCGCGAAGCGGCAATGGAATTGGTCAGAAAGCTTCTTCCCGAATATACAGCAGAGGACTGTCTTGACGGTTTGCGCCGCGGCCTGGAAATGGCAAATCGTTTTGGCATCGTTTCGTTTCAAGAGGCTGATGCCGACGAAAAGCTCCTCAACGCTTACGCGGAGCTTGACCGCCGAGGAGAATTAACTGCGCGGGTGGTCGCGGCAATACATGTCGATCCCAGGCAGGGTGTGGAGCAAATTCCGCATTTGAAACAAATGCGGGAGAAGTATCATAGCAAGAAGCTGCGCACGCATGCGGTGAAAATTTTCGTGGATGGCGTTATCGAAACGCGCACGGCTGCTCTCTTGGAGCCGTATCTCGATACGCCCGGAGATCTGGGCAAAGCTAATTTCGAGCCACAGACTTTGAACGAGCTGGTCGCGGCGTTGGATCGTGAAGGTTTTCAAATTCATGTTCACGCCATCGGCGACCGCGCCATTCGAATGGCATTGGACGCCTTTGAGTGCGCTCGGACGACAAATGGCAGTCGCGATTCCCGCCACCATATCGCCCATCTCGAATTGGTCAATCCGCAAGATCTCCAGCGTTTCAGGCGGCTGGGTATTGTTGCCAATTTCCAGCCACTGTGGGCTTATGCCGATAAATATATCACCGAATTGACCGAGCCGGCTTTGGGGCCGGAGCGCTCGCGTTGGCTCTATCCCATCGCCAGTGTCTTGAAGACTGGCGCCATGGTGGCTTGCGGCAGTGATTGGTCAGTTTCTTCCATGAATCCTCTCGATGCCATCCAAGTGGCTGTAACCCGTCGCGGTTTGGAAGACGACACCGGTACCCCATGGATTCCTGAAGAACGAGCCGACCTGCCGGCGATGATCGCTGGTTACACCATCAACGGAGCGTATGTCAATTTTGAAGAGAACCACACCGGCACCATCGAAGCGGGCAAAGCCGCGGATTTGATTGTTCTTGATCATAATCTGTTCGAGATTCCCACACATGAAATTCACAAGGTCAAAGTTCTGTTGACGCTACTGGGAGGCAAGGAAGTTTTCCGTGATCCAAGCTTTGCAAATGGCAGAAGTTGAAATTTGGAAAAAAGATTCGTTGACATTTCATCGGGAAGGAGAGTGCCATGGCTAACAATGTCAATCCTGATCGTTACAATCAAATGAAATACCATCGCTGCGGGAAAAGCGGCTTGAAGTTGCCCGCCATTTCCCTCGGCCTTTGGCATAATGCCGGTGATGTGGATGCGCTCGAAAATACGCGCGCCCTGATACATACGGCATTTGATCTTGGTATTACGCACTTTGATCTCGCGAACAACTACGGCCCGCCGCCCGGTTCGGCAGAAATCAACTTCGGCAGAATTTTAAAAGAGGATTTGGCTTCCTACCGCGACGAGATGATTATCTCGACGAAAGCAGGATACTACATGTGGCCGGGGCCTTACGGCGAATGGGGCTCGCGCAAATACTTGATCGCCAGTTTGGATCAAAGCCTCAAACGCATGGGGCTGGACTATGTCGACATCTTCTATCACCATCGTCCCGATCCCGAAACCCCGCTCGAGGAAACCATGGCGGCTTTGGATCACGTCGTTCGCCAGGGCAAGGCGCTCTACGCTGGCATCTCGAACTACAACACCGAGCAAACCAGACAGGCAGCGCAAATCTTGCGGCGTCTCGGCACACCTTGTTTGATTCACCAGCCGGTTTATCACATGTTCAATCGCTGGATTGAAGAAAGTCTGCTCGCGACTTTGGATGAGTTGGGAATCGGCTGCATCGTGTTTTCTCCCTTGGCACAAGGCATTCTTTCGGATCGGTACTTGCATGGCATCCCTGCCGATTCACGGGCAGCCAAGCCTTCTGGCTTTTTGAAAGCCGAACAGGTGACCACAGAAAAAATCGAGAAAGCCCGCAAGTTGAACGAACTGGCCAAAAAACGCGGCCAGACGCTGGCGCAAATGGCGATTGCGTGGATACTTCGTCACAAGACCGTCACCTCGGTTCTGATTGGCGCAAGCAAGACTTCGCAATTGCAGGAAAATGTCATGGCGCTCAACAACCTTGCTTTTTCTGATGCGGAGCTTCAGGCCATTGAGGAGGTGTTGGCATAGTTGCGCAATGCCATGCTTTGTGATTTGCAAGCATCTTTTTTGGCAAACATCAATAATCATCCCTGCGAGCAGACATCAACTTCAAACCCAAACCACAAACGCTCATGAAACATTTTTTTCACCTCTGTCTCCTCCTCGCTTTGGCGGCCCTGATGGGCTGCCATTCGTTCGCTGCGAAACCGGCCTTCAAGGGGCCTGAGATCAAGACCACCCGACCGTGGAGCAATCAACATTTCCGCAACCAAACTGGCAACTTTCAATTTGCCATCGTTGCCGATCGCACCGGCGGCATGCGACCGGGGGTGTTTGAACAGGCCGTGAAAAAACTCAATCTTTTACAACCCGAATTCGTAATGTCCGTCGGCGATCTCATTGACGGTTATACCGAGAACGATTCACTCATTGATGCGCAATGGGAGGAATTTGAAAAAATCATCAGTGTTCTGCAAATGCCTTTCTTCCGTGTGCCCGGCAACCATGATCTCAGCAACGCCAAAATGACTGCAGCCTGGGAAAAGCGTTTCGGTCCAACCTATTACCATTTTCTGTATCATGATGTTCTTTTCCTCTGTCTGAACACTGAAGACCCTCCGCCCAATCACCTCAGTGAGGCACAGACGCAGTATTTCGAGAAAATTCTGGCGCGTCATAAAAACGTCCGATGGACTTTGGTCTTCATGCACAAGCCATTTTGGGCTTACAGCGATCAAGCCGGTTATGAGAAAATTACCGCGTTGTTACAGTCCCGCCCGCACACCATTTTTTCCGGCCATGAGCATCATTATCTGAAATCGGAACGCCGAGGAATGCGTTACTTCACGCTGGCCACGACCGGCGGTGTCAGTGATTTGCGGGGTGTTGCTGTCGGAGAGTTTGATCATCTGCTTTGGGTAACAATGACGGACAGCGGTCCAGTTCTCGCCAATTTGGAGCTGAGTGGCATCCACAATGAGAATATCGTCACAGATTCCAGCTACACAATGGTTCAATCACTCCGCGAGGGCGCGTGGTTCAGCATTGATCCCGTGATCAACGCGACGCCGGATTTTACCGCCATTACCACGATGATTCGATTCACAAATCCAGCGAATCGACCAATGCGGGTCGTTGGTAAATTCCAACCAAAGGGCGAACTGTATTTTTCTCCTGATACCGTCGACCTGACCGTGGCGGCCAACTCTTCAGCAGGCTTGGCGCTAACGGTGCGCAGTGATCATCCGGTCGATATTGCCAAACTCGAACCGATTGGGCTGGAGTTGAGCGCAAGCTACGAGAGGGAAACCGGTGCACCCCTTTCGCTCAGCGCCAGTCGCTCGATGGTCTTGGATTGGCAACACCCCTGCCCACGTCTGACCGTACCCGTCACCATTGACGGCGATCCGGCTGAGTGGAATGCAAATCTTTGGCTCGATATTCGCCATCCCGGCTACGTCAAGGAGGATTGGGATTGGCAGGGCCCGGAAGACGGTTGGTTCCGTTTTGTCACTGCTTATGACGAGAACTATTTGTACCTCGCCATCGAATCCTTTGATAATCAATTATTACTGAATCCCAATGCTCTCGTCCAGAATCAGGACAAATTTCTGATCGAACTGGATGCGCGCAACGATCCCGAACGTTCGCAAAGTCGTGCGCCGTGGGACGAACGCGGCAAAACTTATTTGCATGTCGAGCTTTCTGCGGGACATAAACCCGAGCTGCCCGTAATTTTTGAAACTGAGCGCTTGCCGGAAGGAGTGGTCGCTGCCTGTCGTCAAACGCCCAAAGGCTTAACGGCTGAAATCGCCATTCCGATTGTGTATTTGCAAAGCCAGCAAGACAAACCCTGGCAGGCATTTCGCCTCAACGTTGGTTACATGGATCACGATAATGCCACGAATACCAAACCTTCGATTGTTTGGTGGCAGCCACCGTGGTCGAGCGCACGGAACTATTCGGGATCAGGAACATTCCATCGAAAATAGCAAGGCGGAGTCACTTATGAAGTTGCGTCATTTGCCTTTGCAAAATCCCCGGCCAGACGCTGAAAAATTTATCGACATCGTGATGGGGCGCAGAAAAAGTCCCCGACCGCCGTTGGTGGAATATATTGTAGACGATGTGGTCATGCGGCCAATCGTCACCGTGTTGCTTGGCCGGGAATGGGTTGATGAAGGAAATGACCGCGAATCACAGCGCGCTTATTTGGATAATTTTATCGCTTTCTGGTATTATCTCGGTTATGACTTTGTCCGCTTCGAGCGCAGCTTGAATCTACCGACCAAGCAACTGTATATTCCCGATGCCGCGCCGGGATCGAACAAGCAACGCGCGTGGGCGGACGAGCACGTGGGCAGCATCAGAACCTGGGAGGACTTCGAGCGTTACCCCTGGCCCACGGTTGAGCAGATGGATTTCTTTCCCTTCGAATATCTCAATCATCATCTGCCCGAAGGAATGGGATTGATCTCTTCGCATGGCGGCGGTGTCTTCGAGCATTTGTCGTGGATCATGTCGTTTGAAGGACTCTGTTTTGCTCTGCACGAGGATCCGGAGCTGGTGAAAGCGGTGGCGGACAAATTGGGTGAGCTGATGACGGGTTTCTACAAACATCTTCTGGATTTGGATCATCTCGTGGCAGTCTTTCCGGGTGATGACATGGGATTTCGCACCGGCACTCTGGTTTCTCCCAAAACATTACGCGAGTTTATTCTGCCCTGGCACAAACGTTTCGCAGCGATGGCGCATGACAAGGGACTTCCCTACTTCCTGCATTCCTGCGGCAACGTGGAAAAAATCATGGAAGATCTGATTACGGATGTCGGCATCGATGGCAAGCATTCCTTCGAGGATGTCATTATTCCAGTGCAGGAATTTCAAGTGCGTTATGGTGATCGTATCGCGGTTTTGGGAGGAATGGATGTCAACATCTTGTCGGCCTCGACTCCACAGCATGTCCGTCAGCACGCGCGCTTCCTGATTGAAACCTGCGGAAGCCGTGGCCGATATGCCCTGGGTTCCGGGAATTCCATTCCCAGTTACGTACCGGTGGAAAATTATCTTGCCATGATTGACGAAGCATTCGAATAGAAAGCAGCAGTGGCAGTGGGAAATACTGGTAATGAGAACAATCTGAGTGCAATTACTCCTGCACATAAACATAATCGAGAACGAGGCTCTCACATGAGTTTTCCAAAAGACTTTGTCTGGGGTGCCGCAGCGGCAAGCTATCAAATCGAAGGCGGCGCTTTTGAAGACGGCAAGGGGCTTTCGGTTTGGGATGTGATGTGCAAAAGCCCGGGGAAAATTTGGGCAGGCGACACCGGCGAGGTCGCTTGTGACCACTATCATCGTTACGAAGAAGATGTACGATTGATGAGTGAAATCGCTCTGCCGGCATATCGGTTTTCCATTTCCTGGCCACGCGTCATGCCCGCAGGCACAGGCACCGTGAATGAAAAAGGACTGGCATTTTATGACCGTTTGATCGACACCTTGCTGAAATACAACGTGCAACCGTGGCTGACATTGTTCCATTGGGATTATCCCCATTCACTTTATCTCCGTGGCGGGTGGCTCAATCGCGAGAGCGCAGATTGGTTCGCCGATTATACCGCCGTAATCGTTGACAAACTCTCAGATCGCGTCTCGCATTGGATGACTCAGAATGAGGCGCAATGCTTCATCGGCTTCGGCCACCAAACCGGCGAGCATGCGCCCGGTCTGAAATTGGGCTTTGCCGAGGTTCTTCTGGCGGCACATCATTCCTTGCTCGCCCATGGCAAATCCGTCCAAGTTATACGTGCCCGTGCCAAAACCAAGCCGGTGATTGGTGTTGCGCCGGTCGGCATCGTGAACATGCCGGCAACGAATCATGAGGCGGATATTGAAGCGGCACGGATGGCAACTTTTGCCATTTCCGCAAGGAATTGTTGGAGCAACTCGTGGTTTGGCGATCCAATGATCTTTGGCCAGTATCCCGAAGATGGGCTGAAACGCTTTGCCGAGGACATGCCGGAAATTCGTGATGGCGACTTAGAGACGATCTGCCAGCCGCTCGATTTCTACGGCACCAACATCTATTTTGCTGAGACGGTTCGCAGCAAAGTTGGGGGTGGCTACGAAGTGGTGAAGAGCCGGATTGGTCCGCCGCTCACGAGTATGCCGTGGGAGGTCACACCGGAAGCGCTTTATTGGGGCCCGCGATTTCTATATGAGCGTTACAAGCTACCCATCGTGGTCACCGAAAATGGCATGGCCAATTGCGATTGGGTGCATCTCGATGGCAAAGTTCATGATCCGCAGCGCATTGATTTTCTTACTCGCTATTTGCGAGCATACAAGCGCGCCATCGCCGACGGCGTTGTGGCCCGGGGCTATTTTGTCTGGTCGATCATGGACAACTTCGAGTGGGTGCATGGATACAAACAACGCTTCGGCCTGATCTACGTCGATTATTCCACCCAAAAACGCATTCTCAAGGATTCGGCCTACTGGTACAAGGATGTCATCCTGTCGCATGGCGCCATTATTGGCGATTGAACATTTTGCCTTCAATCTCACCGCCCATCGTTACTTCAGTTCGGTGCCCAATATGATGATCGACCAATTTAAGCCGCCTGTAACGCCCGCTGATTTGCTTCCGCCTCTTCCAACAGCTTGATGAAATGCTCAGCAGTCGTTGCAGTCAGGAAATTCTCACGCCATGCCGCGGCACCGCGGATCTCGGTGATATATTTAACGACGTGTTTGCGAAAGAGAATCAAACCATAATGAGGGCCATAATAATCGAGCATCAACGATAAATGGCGACGAATCAGCGCCGTTTTCTCCTCGAAGGTGACTTGGTGGCGATCTTTGCGCGCAAAAATCCACGGATTGCCAATGGCCGCGCGGCCAATCATCACTCCATCACAACCGGTCTGCTGCTTGATGCGATCGATGTCTGCCACACATTTCACGTCGCCGTTGCCAATGACAGGAATCTTGACTGCCTGCTTGATTTCGGCAATTGCATTCCAATCTGCCGTGCCGCTGTAAACCTGCGCTTTGGTACGCGCGTGCACCGCAATCAGCGCCGCACCGTTGTCTTCGAGAATTCTGGCCACCGTCAGATAATTTCTTGTTTGTTGATTCCAACCCAGGCGAATTTTGCCGGTCACTGGAACAGAAAGTTCTTTGGCAAGTCGAGCAAAGATTCGGCCGATCTTGGGAGGATCACAGAGCAAACCTGCGCCGGCACCGCGTCCCGAAACTTTTGCGACCGAACAACCCATGTTGAGGTCGATGATGGTCGGCCCCAATTGCTCGATTTTCTTGCAAGCTTCGACGATTTTGTCTCCGTCGCTGCCGAAAACTTGAAAGGTGATCGGATATTCCGAAGGATGATAATCCAGCAGGCGCCGTGTATTTTTATTGCCATGCAAAATGCCGTCAACCGAAATGAATTCCGTGTAGCTCATCGCTGAACCAAAATCTCGGGTAATCAGGCGGTAGGGCAGATCGGAAAATCCCGCCATTGGTGAGAGAATAAGATCGCCGTAGACTGGGACGTTGTGCACCATAAATGCCGGCTGGCGGGCAGTTGTCGTGACAACTTTCATAAAAATTTCTCGACAAACTTGCAAAGTAATACGAATATTGCCGTTGTTGGTGATGGCGATTTTGGGGGCAGCATCTTTCATCCCTTTATTTTCTTACTTCGGTACTTGCTTCTTTTCTGCTGCTCGTAACCATTCTTCACCCGCAATGCGGCTTTCAAGATCGGCAAGGCGGCTTTATCCTTTGGGCGGCCAGCAGCTTCTTTGGCCGCGATAACATCCTCCAAAGAGGCAACCCAAACCATGCGTCGCCCTATCCGAATTTTGGTGGCGCGAGAACGAATGGACTCAAAACTTTTTCCGCTCGAAACTGAGAAAACGAAATCCACCCCGACGGGACGCCCTACCGCGCGAATGATTCTTCCTGTCTGCTCATATGACTGCATGAGTTTGACGTCAAAAATTTGTGCAAATCTTTGCAGTTTTTTTCAAGCTGAGGATGATCAAGCACCATCAAATCAATATCTTTCGTCAAAACCGGCACACCATGCACGATGGCGGCAGCGTTGCCAATCACAATGACTTGCAGGCCAGCTTTTGTCACGGCTTCGACCAATTCGGCCAGAAATTCTTCATCAAAAGACATAAACCCCGTCCTCTCGCCGTTTCAGAAACATGAGCTCCATGCGTTCTTTTCGAGTTTTGAGTAATTCACCAATGATCAAATCCAGATCGTGCGGATCGATGTCGGGAAATTGCGGCGCCAGGCGTTTGTGCCAGCGCTCGATCCGGCGTGCGAGTTTTTCCGAGGCGGAAAGAGGTTTCCTCTTTGCCTGTTGTTTGATGCGCCTCGCGTTTTTTCGCTGACTCATTATTGCTCTTCCTGCCTGCCATTACCGTTTGCTCATCTTTCGAAATTATTGCTTCGTGCCGTTCATACAAAATAGCATTTGCGTGACAGAAAATCAAGACCGACTTTCAAAACAAACTTTCAAAAATACACATAAACAAGTTGAAATCACCATTTTTTTTGATTACATTTACCGAACTCTTCAATGAATTGGTTGGAAAAGTGGCGGTAGTGCAGTAAATTCGTGAAGAAAAGGGCGAAGTAACAAAAAGTACGAGCCTTCCCAATGCCATGGAGATAACAATGCGATCAAATAACCCTGCCATGAAAGAATGGCTGCCACCGGCTGCAAGATCTCTCGAATTGACTTCCGGCCGCAGAAGCAGCAGCTTTTCCGTTTGGGTTGCGGTTTTGTTGCTGAATCTCATGACCGCCATCCCCGACGGCTCCTTGTACGGGCAGAGTTTCATGCTGTCCGGCACCGTGAAAGACGGGTACACCGGCGCACCGTTGGATTCGGCGCTTGTTGAGATTATTTCCACGCATGACGGCCGGCGCGATAGTGCATTCACGGATGCAACCGGCGAATGGCGATTGGTGTTGGCCACTTCCGTGCGTGAAGAGTCCGCCAACATGCCATCGGGATTTTATGTCCTGCCGAGTTTCCCCAATCCCTATCATCCTCCGACACAACTGCGTTTTTTCACTTCGCGATCAGGCCGGGTCGAAATCGCGGTATATAATCTTCTCGGACAACAACTGGATGCACTGAGCGCGGATCTTGACGCAGGTGAATATGCGGTGCAATGGGGAGGCAAGGGTGGTCGGGGAATCTTGTTCTATTCCATTTCGATAAATGGTGTGGGTTCCACCGGGAAAATGATACAACTCGCGAATGGCAATTCCGGCCTGGGAAAAATTGTTCGCAATGAGCGGTTATTTCGCACTGGGAGTTTGTCAAAAGCTGTTCAGTTACCATACAAATTTATTGCCTCCAGATTTGCCTACGAGCCGGATACGCTGGTTCAAAACCTGACCGGTGACACGCGGATTGACTTTGTTCTCGACACGGTGCATCGTCGTGCGCTGGTGATTGATCTGCACAATGATGTCCTGGAAAAAGTGGTACGGTATAATTACCAATTGGGCGTGCGCCACCTCACCAATCATTCCGACATACCACGCTTCCGCGATGGCGGTGTGGATGTACAACTTTTTTCGATTTGGATCGACCCGACACTCGGCAATCCCTACCAGCAGGCGCTGAGATTTTTCGATTCTTTACATGTTCAAATTGCTCGTAACCCCCGTGATTTGGTGCAGGCGAGGACCCTGGAAGAGATCGAAAAGGCACAAATTGAGGGGAAAATCGCAGCCATTCCTGTTGTCGAAGGGGGTTATAGCATCGAGAATTCTCTCAACAAGTTGAAAGATCTCTTTGCCCGTGGTGCACGCTACATGACCATCACGTGGAACAGAAGCGGAGATTATGGTCCGGACTGGGCAATTTCTGCTGATGATCCACGCTCCACGACTGTCGGCCTCAGCGACTTTGGACGCCAAGTGATTCAAACCATGGATTCACTCGGCATGCTCATCGACGTTTCTCATACCGGCATCAAGACGATCGAAGATATTCTCACCGTCACGCGTAATCCCATTATTGCAAGTCACTCTGGTGCCCGGGCTTTATGTGATCACACACGAAATTTGTATGACGATCAGATTCGTCAGATTGCCAATTCCGGGGGTGTAATTGGTGTCGTGTTTTATCCATATTTTCTCACGGGTACTCGCCGGGCGACTTTGAACGACGTCGTTCGCCACATCGATTATATCGCCAAACTTGTGGGCGTGGATTATGTGGCCATTGGTTCTGATTTCGACGGTATCGAAGTAACGCCGACCGATTTGAAGGATGTCTCGAAGTTCCCGCTTTTGACTGAAGCATTGTTGAAAAAAGGCTATTCCCGTGCCGAGGTTCGCAAGATTTTGGGTGAAAATTTCCTGCGCGTGTTCCGGCAAGTATGCAAATAATGGATGAGGCTCGAGCGAATTTTTATGGATACAACTTTTTCGACGTCCAGTGGCCGTTTTCAAGAGTATAAACCGTGCGCTCGTGCAGCCGATTCTCGCGCGCTTCCCAAAATTCAATTCGTTCCGGAATGACGCGAAAGCCGGACCAGAATGGAGGACGGGGAATTTCCTGGCCAGCAAATCTTTCTTCGACTTCCTGCACCTGTGTTTGCAGTTCTTCGCGGCTCGGTAATACGGCACTTTGTTTGGATGCCCATGCGCCAACTTTCGAACCGCGCGATCGGGTTGCAAAGTACGCATCGGCTTCGGCATCGGATACTTTTTCAACACGACCTTCGATGCGAACCTGCTGATTGAGCGGCGGCCAATAGAAACAGAGTGCGGCAGAAGGATTTGCCCGCAACTCTCTCCCTTTGCGGCTCTCCAAATTCGTATAAAAAACAAATCCCCGTTCATCGAATTTCTTCAGTAATACCACGCGCGCCGAGGGTTTGCCGTCTGCGCCAACAGTGGCCAGCACCATTGCGCTGGGTTCGAGGGAAATAACTTCTTGTGCCTTGGCAAAAATCTTCTCAAATCGAGAAATTGGATCGAGTGGTTCAAGCATGTGGATTTTCCCTGTCCTTTTATTTTATAGTATTTCGGTAATTCCCAGCTCATGGCAGTCTTGGGGAGACAGGCCGGAGTGGGAGATGGTGACTGGTCGACTAATACTACAACGTTAAGTCGTAAGCCCACCCCCTACGGGCGTAGCCTTTCATGTCACCCTGGAAGGCTACGCCCGTAGGGGTCTTTTTAGGCATTGCCGCGGATGTCATGTTGAAAAAGATTCTTACAGAATGACAGCAAATGGGGATGCAATGAGCAACTTAACGTTGTAATACTAAGCTGCGTTTCGATGCCGTGAAGAGGGCCTTCGGAAACGATCACGTCAGGCCCCATTTCAGTATACAAAATTTTGCCCAAATTCCAAACACTCTCCCCAGTAACTTCCGGTGGAATTGTCATGCCACGAGCATCTTCTCCTGCACGATCGAGTAGCCCGATCAGTGGGAAGATTCCCCGCGGAATGACAAAAGGAGTTGTTCGCAATATGAACCCCGATCATTCGGGTGAGCGCTTCCGAGAAAATTCATTTGGACACACAGACTTTTTTTATATATTAAAATCAGACACGGATGGTCGTGAGTCAGACCAACGGGCTGGCTGTCAAACCGTTAATCCGGCCAGTGGATCAAACGACAAAACGAGTAACCGTTGAAAATGGCCTCTCTTTTCCAAACTGTCGGCAAGGGCGCGCTGATTCACTTTGAAAATATCGGCCGCTTCGGCATTCTGATTACCGCGATTTTTAAAGCACTGCGCGAGACGCGCTTCTATCTCCGGCGCATTCCGGAGCAGATGCTATGGATCGGGAATCACTCTTTGCCGATTGTCGTGACCACAGCGGCGTTCAGTGGCATGGTCGCCTCGGTGCAATCCGCCTACCAAATCACCGGCTATGTCCCGCTGTACCTGGTCGGCAGTGTGGTCGGAGAATCAATGCTGTTGGAGCTGGGGCCAGTGGTCACGGCCCTGGTTTTGGCCGGACGAGTCGGCGCCAGCATCGCCGCGGAGTTGGGCACGATGCGTGTCACTGAACAAATCGACGCGTTGGAGTCGCTCGCCATCAATCCGGTAGCCTTTTTAGTGGTCCCCCGCGTGATCGCCGGCCTGGTCATGTTGCCGGTGCTCACGGTGTTTGCCGATTTTGTCGGCATCGTTGGCGGCTGGTTGATTTCAGTTACCACCATGGAACTCACCACGACCGAGTTCTTCAAGGGCTTTCGCATGTTTTTTATTCCCTGGGATGCAATCTATGGAATTATCAAGAGTGCATTTTTCGGTGTGATGATCACGTTGATCGGCTGCTATGAGGGATTTCACACCAGTGGCGGTGCTGAAGGTGTTGGTCGTGCCACGACGCGGGCAGTGGTGGCGGCGTGCCTGGCAATTCTGATGTTGGACTACATTCTGGCCGCGTTGCTGTTGTAGCTCGGCCGTCGAATGAGGAGATTTTAGGAGCGCAATCGACCGATGCCTCAACCATAACTTTAGACCCTGATAAGGAGAAACCATGAGCTACGAAGCCCGTGTTGGGGTGGTGATCGTTATGGCCGTGCTGATTTTCGTTTTCGGCATGATGTATCTGCGCGAATTTTCCTTCAGCCAAAAGGGTTATGAAATCATTGCGCTGTTTGAGACGGTGATCGGCCTCGATCAGGACGACCCGGTGATTGTCTCAGGTTTGAAGATCGGGCAAGCCAAGCAAATGGAACTGGTCGGCGACAAGGTGCGGGTCAGGCTTTTCATCGATGCACGTTACCGCTTCCCACGGGATTCCAAAGCCGTCTTGCGCAATTTGACTTTACTGGGTGACAAAGCAATTGAGATCGTGCAAGGAACCTCTGCCGAAAGTCTGCGACCTGGTGATGTCATCCCTGGCAGACTGGAAACCGACATCTTTGAGTTGGCCGAGGCCGCCGCGCCGATCGGCGAAGACATCGCCATACTGTTGAAAAGGTTTCGCTCCACTTTTGATGAGAATACCGAGACCAGCATCAAAAGCAGTTTGAGTAATTTGCGAACGATCTCCGGCGCTGTGGCGGAGGTCGTGACCAAGGACCTTGACGAAGTGGAAAGTGCGGTATCGAGCCTTAGAGCAGTAGCGAGGAATTTGGAGTATTTGACCCAACCCGAAGGCAAAAGCATGCACGATGTCATTGCCAATCTGGATTCCAGCTCCAGCAATATCAAAGATGCAACCGCACGCCTGCGTCTCGCCGCCACTTCGTTGGAGAATCTGCTTGGTAAAATGGAAAGAGGCGAGGGCACGCTGGGCAGGTTGATCCAGGACGACACGCTCTATCGCAATCTCGAGAACTTCACCCGGGAATTGGATTTGCTCATTCTCGATGTCAAGCAGCATCCGCAGAAATACATCAAGATTGAAGTATTTTGATTGGCTCGGCCAAAAATTTGGCGCAGCATTTAATACCTCCCCAAAGCTGATGAGAAAAACGCCAACGTTCCATCTCGTTTTTTCGTTTTCTTGCCGACTCCGGCATTTGCCCAACTTCCATATCAGGAGTATTTCGCTTGGGCCGGTATTGAGACGAAAGTCGAGTGAAAGCAAGCGGCGACAATTGGCAACGTGCGTCTTTTCGGCCCGCAAAATTCGGTGATGATGCCCGACAACAACAGCCCGGCCGCGCAAGCCGGATTGCAGCGCCGTGATCAACTCAAAGAAGTCGATGGCGCGCCCATCAGAAACCAGCGCGATCTCGCTGCGATCGTTGCCGCAAAAGCGCCTGGCGATACTTTGCAAATGAACGTGGCACGCGGTGAGGAAAACTGGATGTTTGCGGTCAAGCTCGAGATGCGGGAAGATTTCAACTCCAGACTCAGCGCCAGGAATAATCCTGCGTCGCTGCAGTTGAAAATAAGGGAAGGGTTGTTGAATGGTGCAAAGTAAATGAACACGAGAATTCCATCCCTTTCGATGACTCAACGCCGAATTCATATAATCAGTCGCTTTGACGTCGCGCTGTTAGTGTTCATGATTGCGGTGCGAATAGCTCTCATCGTTTATCTGTATCCTGACAAAAATAAATTTCTGGACGGCGATTCTGCTTATTATGAAGGCTTGGCCGTTCATTTTTTACAACATGGCATTTACCTCCATCCCAGTGGGGGAAAATTCAGCGACCTTCTGCGTCCGCCAGGCTATCCGGCATTCATTATGCTGAACTATGCTTTATTTGGAACAGAGGCGTTTCTGGCGCTCGTGTTGTGGAATATTGTCGGCGTGGGGTTGACATATTGGGGCATCAAGAAACTGCTATTGCGCCTGGATGCCTCTCCGCAACCTTTGACATTGATTTTCTTCGCGCTTGACCTGGCGTGGATTTTATACTCCAAAGACCTTGTTACGGAACCGCTTTTCACGCCGCTTTTAATAGTCAGCGTTCTCCAGGTCTTCGATTTTTTGGAAAATAAAACTTTGAAGCCATGCATAATCGCCGCCCTTTTGATGGGCATAACTGCGCTGATCAAGCCCATAACGCTCTACCTGCCTCTGGTGATCATGCCGATCATGTATTTATTCACAAGGAATTATCGCGCCGGCATTGTGTTTGCGCTCGTTTTCATCGCGACCATTTCCCCGTGGCTGATTCGCAATAAACTCACACATAACACCTTCAGCTTTACATCGATTCAGAACCAAAATTTATTGTACGCGCACGGGGCATTTGTGTATGCGGATTTGTACAAAACCACACACCTACAGGCACAATCGATGATAACACGGGAGCTATACCACTTTTACCCAGACTTCGACCAGTTGTCTTACGCTGATATGAATCGCGCCACGGGGAAATTGGCGCGCAAAATTTTGGCGGAACATCCATTCTTATATGCCAAGGCCATCGTTCGCGGCATGGCCATCACTTTGTTCGACCCGGGACGGATGGTGTTTAATCAGACATTTCCATCCGAAGATCCGCAACAGATCGGCTTTACCGATACGATCGGCAAAATCGGCCTGTGGGGAACCTTTAAGCTGCTGCTGCAAAAAAATCCCTTGACAGTTGTTGTGCTGGTGTCTTACCTGCTTCTTCTGAGCCTCGCCAATGCTTTTGCTTTTGCCGGGATCTATGCTTTTTGGAAACATCAACCAATGTATTTTGTCTGTATATCGGCGCTGGTTTTATATTTGCTTTTGTTGGGCGGACCGAACGGATATGCGCGTTTCCGGTTGTACATTTTCCCGTTCTGGTTATTGTATGCAAATTACGGGATTTCGGCATGCAAAGCTTGGTTGCAATCAAAGCTCAGCTTGTTTAAACCCTGACGTTAAAATTTTCGGAGGCGAGGATTATCATGAAAACATTCAAGCTTGTTCTCATTCTTCTCTCGTTTACGCTATCTTCCACTTTCGCCCAGCAAGCCAAGACTGCGGCGCTGCAAACCAAAACCACGGCCACTACAGAAATCAAAGACGAAGGCCCGCTTTCTGCCAAAACGTTCAACGGCCTCAAGCTGCGTGCGATTGGACCGGCTTTTGCTTCCGGCCGAATCGGCGACATCGCGGTGCATCCCCAACAGCGCAGCATCTATTTTGTTGCCGCGGCTTCTGGCGGCGTGTGGAAAACAGTAAACTCCGGAACGACCTGGCAGCCAGTGTTTGATCAACAAGGTTCGTATTCCATCGGCTGCGTCACGATTGATCCGAACAATCCGCTGGTGGTTTGGGTCGGAACCGGTGAGAATAACAGCCAGCGCAGCGTTTCTTACGGCGATGGGATTTACAAATCGCTCGATGGCGGCAAGACGTGGAAGAACATGGGCCTAAAAAATTCCGAGCACATCGCCAAGATCGTCATCGATCCGCGCAACTCGAATGTCGTGTATGTCGCCGCGCAGGGGCCGTTGTGGAATGACGGCGGCGATCGCGGGCTTTACAAAACCACCGACGGCGGGCAAACGTGGAATCGTATTCTGCACGTCAGCGACAAAACTGGCGTCACGGATCTCGTCTATGATCCGCGCAATCCGGATGTGCTCATTGCCGCATCGTATCAACGCCGCCGGCACGTGTGGACGCTCATCGATGGCGGTCCGGAGTCGGGCATTTACAAATCTACCGACGCCGGAGCCACGTGGCGACAAATCAAAAATGGCTTGCCCAGCGAAGAATTGGGCCGCATCGGTTTGGCCATCTCACCCGTGAATCCCAATTTTGTGTACGCCATCATCGAGGCGGCAAACGATTCGAGCGGATTCTTCCGGTCCGTTGATCTCGGCGAAAATTGGGAAAAGCGCAGCAAATACGTGAGTGGCAGCCCGCAATATTATCAGGAAATCGTATGTGATCCCAAAGAGGTGGATCGGGTGTACTCGATGGATGTGTGGATGCAAGTGACGGAGGATGGCGGCAAAACATTCCGGCAGGTTGGCGAAAAATACAAGCATGTCGACAACCACGCTTTGTGGATCGATCCGAACGATACCAATTATCTTTTGGCCGGCTGTGATGGCGGCGTGTATGAGAGTTTCGATCGCGGCGCGACCTGGCACTTCAAGGCGAATCTGCCGGTGACGCAATTTTACCGCGTCAGCGTTGACAATGCCTTTCCGTTCTATAACATTTACGGTGGCACGCAGGACAATTTTTCGGTTGGCGGCCCGTCGCGTACGATCACGGTGCACGGCATTACCAACGCCGATTGGTTCGTCACACTCGGCGGCGACGGCTTCAAAACGCAAGTGGATCCGCAGGATCCGAACATTGTTTATTCACAGCTTCAATACGGCGTGTTGGTGCGCTTCGACAAGAAAAGTGGGGAGCGCATTTTCATCCAGCCGCAACCGGGCAAGGGCGAAGAAGCACTGCGCTGGAACTGGGACTCGCCGTTGCTCATCAGTCCACATTCGCACACGCGCCTGTATTTTGCCGCCAACAAAATATTCCGCAGCGACGATCGCGGCAATTCCTGGCGGCCCGTCAGTCCCGATCTCACGCGCCGCCTTGACCGCAATCAACTCAAAGTGATGGGCAAAATTCAGCGCATCGATGCTGTTGCCAAAAATGCTTCGACCTCGTTTTTCGGCAACATCGTGTCGCTCAGCGAATCACCCTTGCAAGAAGGTTTGATTTATGCCGGCACTGACGATGGACTGATCCAAGTTACCAACGATGGCGGCGCGACCTGGCAAAAATACGACAAATTCCCCGGTGTACCGGAGATGACTTACGTCAGTCGTCTCGAAGCCTCACAACACGAGGTGAACACGGTTTATGCAGCATTCGACAATCACAAGAATGGCGATTTCAAACCATATCTTTTGAAAAGCAAGGATCGCGGCAAAACGTGGGAGTCGATCGCCGGTAATCTGCCGGAGCGCGGCTCGGTGTATGCGCTGGTCGAAGATCACGTGAAGCCGGAACTTCTGTTTGCCGGCACCGAGTTTGGCGTATTCTTTACGATTGACGGCGGCAAAAAATGGATTCAACTCAAAGGCGGCATGCCGGTCATTCAGGTACGTGATTTGGCAATTCAAAAGCGCGAGAATGATCTGGCCGTGGCGACGTTTGGCCGCGGCTTTTACATTCTCGATGACTATTCGCCGTTGCGGCAAATTACGCCGGCGTTGCTGGAAAGCGAAGCCACCCTTTTTCCGGTGAAGAAAACCTGGATGTACATCGAGAGCGCGCCGCTGGGTTTGCGCGGCAAAGCTTTTATGGGCGATTCATATTTCACCGCTCCGAACCCGCCATTTGGTGCGGTGTTCACATACTATCTCAAAGAGGAATTGAAAACACGCCGGCAAAAGCGTCATGAGAACGAGAAGAAAATAGAAGAGCAGGGCGGTGTGCCGCCGTATCCCAAATGGGAGGAGTTGCGTGCCGAAGAGCGCGAAGAGAAACCGGCAATCATTCTCACGATCAAAGATGCCGAGGGCAATGTCGTGCGGCGTTTGAATGGCGGTACCTCTGCCGGCATGCAGCGTGCCGTGTGGGATCTGCGTTTTCCACCGGCAAATCCCACCAGTCTCGAACCACCGCCGGAGAATCCGTTTGCCGATCCTCCGGTTGGTCCGATGGCGGTGCCGGGAAATTATACCGTTACGTTATCCAAACGCGTGGATGGCGTCGAGACGCAACTCGCCGCCCCGCAAACATTTGAAACCGTGCCATTGGGAATCGCCTCGCTGCCTGCCGAAGATCGCAAAGGCTTGCTCGCGTTTCAACGCAAGACTGCGCGATTGCAGCGCGCGGTGTTGGGGGCAGTGCAAATCGCTTCGGAAACACAGAAACGTTTCGATCACATCGTGAAAGCGCTGCACAATACTCCCGAAGCCGATCCGGCATTGCTGGCGGAAGTCCGAACTCTTGAAGCGCGATTGAAGGATTTGCAAATCAAGCTTTCTGGTGATCGTTTGATTCAGCGCTATAATGAACCCATACCGCCTTCGATTGTCGAGCGGGTGCAGGATATTGTCAGCGGACATTGGGCTTCGACTTCGGCGGCAACGCAAACTTTCCAAAAAGGTTATCAAATCGCCGCGGATGAATTTGCCGGCGTGCTGGAAAATCTGCGCGTGTTGATCGAAGTCGATCTCGCCAAATTTGAAGAGAAACTGGAACAAATCAACGCGCCGTGGACACCGGGCAGGGTGCCGAGGTGGAGCAAGGAATGAGATTGGTATTGGGGAGGCTTATCTGCATTTTGCTGTGGTTATCCAATTAACCCCGATAATTCATGAGCCATATTTTCAGGCTTGCGCCGAGAGCAGAGTGCCGTCGATTTACGCACCGAGTGAATTATCGGGGTTAAATCAGCAAAATCGTAGAGGCGGCTGCGCCCGCAGGGTTGAAAAAGCTATTGCTTTTCATTCGCACTGCGATTAACCGCGGTGTGAATGAAATTGCTTCACCTCTACGGGCGTAGTCGTTCGAGCCGTAACTGAACGAGATGTCATTCTGGAAGACTGCGTCCGCAGTATGAGAATAATGCTCTGTTGGTGAAGATCTGCGGGGTATATGATTCACCAATCACAGAGGCCTTTCGAATTTGAGTAATGCCTCACTCACCTGAGCATGTCCCATAACTTCGTTACTGGATACAGGAGGCTGGTGCCCACATGTCACCCCTAACGGGGTTCCGGGATGCTTGTAAGGGTCATGCTTGCTATAAACATGTCACCACTACGTGGTTTTTGACGGCTCAATCGCTCCGGATGGTTTATCAAGCCGTAATTTAACCTCGTTAGGCCATTATCAATGGATTCTTTGCTTTTTTGGCAAAGACTGCGTCCGTAGGCCTACGGCTCGTAGAGCTACGCCCGCAGGAATTTCAAAAGACAAAATAATTGACGACACAATGATTTTAAAATTATTTTGTCGTCAATCATTTTGTCTTTTGGGCTGCGCCCGTAGGCTACGCCCGTAGGGGTTGCGGCCTACGGCCGTAGGCTTGTCCGCGTTGGGGGTGGTATGTTTATAGAGAACCACCCTCAAGCAGCGATTAAGCTCCTTTAGGAGTGGCATGTTATGATCTCCCTCTGTGTCCAGTATCCAAAATGTGGGTAAAGATTAGCTCACTCACAGGGGGAAACGTAGCGCAGTCATCCCTCCGGGCGCAGCCTGACTGCAGACAAGACTGCGTCCGTGGGATGTCTGCGCTACCCACCCATAACTGAGGTGATACGAATTTGACGAGAATTCACTTGACAGTGGCTTCCCAATTTTGCAAATTAATGACAAACAATGCAAGGAGTGGGGACAATGGAAAAAGAAAAGACGTTGACTAATTTTCCCGAGGCGTTTCATCCCATCGTAGTCGTCACGGGAGATCGAAGAGAAGCGGTGCCGCAAAGTAAGGCGGATTTGTTGGCCTATTCCTCCAGTGTGACCGATCTTTCCTACATTCAGTACTTGAACCTCGGCCAGGTGGAAATTTACTCCGACAAATATTTCGTTTTGTATGACAAGGAAACCCTCAAGAGAAGATTCGGGAGAAAGAATTTGTTGGTGATTGGCTCGCCGGCGGTCAACCTACTCGCCCGCATCATCAACGACGACATGTTATTCCGGTTCAATATCGCCGAAGACACCAAATCAAAAATCGAAGCACAATTAAAGATTCTGGACAAGATCAAGTTTGATCAAAGAGGGTTGGCAATTTATCAACAATTGCTGATGGGTACCGCATCATTGGAAGAGGCGATCATCAGGACCGGACATCTGGACACTGAGAAGCATGATCTGGAAAAAAAATATCAATGGCTCTTCGAGGAGTTTGCGGCCACCGAGCTGAAGAGTTATAAGGGACTTTTGCATGAATTCGACCGGCCCGGCATCTGGGATCCGATTGAAGAAACCATTCACGGCGCCTCACCGAAGGGTAATCGTGATTATGGCCTGGTCTCGATCGCCAAACATCCGTACGCCGAGGATGATAATTTCGTTGCCGTCTGCGCGGCCGGGGTGCACGGAATAGCAACGGCACAATGCGTCAAGTTACTGGCGAATCCGCAAAATTTTGAAAATCGACCCTACGGCGGCATCGTGGAAATTCAAATGAATCCTTTTGGGGACTGGATGGATCGCTTTTTCGATGTCAGTGTCACCTGGGAGACAAAGGAATACGAGCCGCGGCATCCGAATGTGCCACCGCATTTGATCAATGTCATCCATGGCTCCGCCAGCCGGGAAGAAAAGTCGAAGGGATCCAAAAATATTTATTTGTCCACACCTTTTAATAAAGATGACGCGAAGCAACAGGAATTCAATGATCGGATCAGAAAGATTTGCAAGGAGTTTCATAAAACCGCAGGATATGCCTGCCAGGTTTGGGATCCGTATAGCTTGCCCACCGGCGGCGGTGCAGGCAAGGGCTTTGCGGAAGTCATTCTTGATCATATCAGGCAGACGAATTATGTCATTCATGATCTCACCAATCTTGCCAGGGGCGTTCTCTTCGAGGTCGGGTTTGCCTTGGGACTCAAAAAGGAATTTTATCTGCTTTGGAATAATTCCAGGAAGCGGTTCGACCTCGCCGTGTTGCCGGAGCTTTTGAAAAATTTCAACGTCGAGGCATGTGATCCCAGTGACCATTTCTTTTACAAAATCCTGTGTGAAAAAATTTTTCGCACGTCACTGCAAAATGGAGCCGTCAAACAATCTGACAACTCTGCGCCCTCATTACCCAGGCACGACAAAGCCTTGATCAAAACGTCGAAATCCAGTGTGGATACCTGCGAACTTATTGCCGCCGCTCTCAAAAGCCATGATATCGATGTCTTGACCAAAAGCGATTTGCCCAAGCTGTGGGAACCCCAAGCGACGATCCATGCCCTGAAATCGGCAAGTTATATTTTTGTGGATATCACCGAAAATTATTATGACGGCATCATTATTCTTGGAATATGCAAAGCATTAAACCTCGAAAATGTCCTCATGCTTTCCAGGATGGGAGAAGATCTGGCGATGTGGGATGGCCCGAAGTGTCATTGGAGTGCTGATGAGACACTCAAGAAAAAAGAAATTCACAGCGAAGTTTCCAGCCTGATTAAAACCGTTCAACCCCGAGCGTTGCATGCACATTGAGCACTGAAGCGAGACGCAGGCCGCGGACAATATTGCGCGCTCGTACTCCGCGAGGCATCGGTAGTTTTTTACGGCTGCAGGAGCAACTTCCCTGTCGTCTGCCGGCTTTCCAAAAGCTTGTGCGCTGCGGCGGCTTCAGCCAGCGGAAATTTGTGATCGATGCGCAGCTTCAGCTCACCGCTCGCGATCCAGTTGAACAGATCTCCGGCCCTCCAGAGCAATTCCTTGCGGGTGGCAGTATGATGCGCCAGCACCGGCCTCGTTAGAAAGAGCGAGCCTTTGGCACTGAGCACTAAAGGGTCAATTGGCGGCACAGCGCCGCTGGATTGGCCGAACAGTACCAAATAACCTCGGGGCGCAAGACAATTCATACTTTTTTCGTACGTGGTTTTGCCGACCGAATCATAAACCACCTCCACTCCTCGCTTGTTGGTGAGTCGCTTCACTTCTGCTTCAAAATCCTGCTGGGTATAAAGTATAACTTCATCCGCACCGGCTTCTTTGGCGAGTTGCGCTTTTTCTGCGGTTGAAACCGTACCAATGACACGCGCGCCGAGGCGCTTGGCGATTTGAATGAGCAGCAAACCGACGCCTCCTGCCGCAGCATGAACCAGACAAGTATGACCCGCTTCAAGTGGGAAAGTCGTGTGAGTTAAATAATGCGCGGTCATGCCTTGCACCATGGCGGCAGCAGCAGATTCAAAAGAAATTGTCCCGGAAAGTGGGACGAGTTTCCAAGCCGGGACAACGCTGTACTCGGCATAAGCGCCAAGGGCGCCGGCAAACGCCACGCGGTCGCCTGGTTGTACTTCCGAGACTTGGGCGCCCACGCGCTCCACAACTCCTGCGGCTTCATTCCCCGGAGTGAATGGCAGCGTCACTTGATAAAGTCCGGTGCGCTGATAAATGTCGAGAAAGTTCACGCCGATTGTTGCTATTTTGACCAGGGCCTCATTGGCACCTGGTGTCGGCACGGGAACGTCTTCATATTTGAGTACCTCGGCTCCACCATGCTGATAAATTCGAATGGCTTTCATCTTCTCGGCCTCATGTGAAGTTTGTTAAATTTCAACTGGCAGCTCAGGCTTTGATGCAAAAGAAAAACCAAAACGACCAACAATAATGAACGCGAGCAAGCTCGCTGCGAACCCCCACAAAATATATCCCAATCCGGTGGTGGCCAGCCATTGTGGTTCAAATGCGGTCAAATGGCCGCGACTTTCCAAAAAATAAAACAGCAGCGTTCCAACAAAACCGGCGACAATGGCAGCATGCACTTGTCGCGGCCTGGTGTTGGGCAAAAAAATCGCGATCATCGGCAAAAAGATCGTCGTCGTCAAAATGCCGGAAGAGAGATAAAAAATATCCCACAATGATTCTGTGAACAGCGAATAAATGTAAGCGGCGACAATTGCCAGCACAGAGATGACCCGTGCCAATATCAGCTGCGCTTTTTTTGAGTAATTTCTCAGTGACGGTACGATAATATCATAGCAAACCGAGAGCGCTGCCACGTTGCCACAAGTGTCAATCGTGGACATCGAGGCCGCAGCCAATCCCACAACCAGCAGCACATTCAACCACACCGGTGAATAATCCTGCATGAGCACGGCAAAAATCGTGGCGCCATCCTTCAGGGCCGGCGGGATGACACCATCGACCGGCGGATAAAGATACAACGCTGAGAGTCCGATCATCATCGGCAACAGGCCGACAAAGATCAGTGAATTGGTCGCCGCAATGACAACGGCCTGGCGCGCTTTGGTGGCGGAACGCGCTGCCTGCAAACGAATCCACACATCGGTTTCGACCAGCCAGCCGGGCAGATAAGAAACGAGTGTCAAAATAATCAGTGCCGGGCCGGCAGCGAAGAGTGACCTCGCGGAAACACCGGTTTTGGGCGGCGTCGGCACCTTGGCCAGGAATGTGGCGGCGCTCTCATGCTGCAAAATCGCATGCAGACCCAAATAAGCCATGGTCGCGATGAAAAACGCGACCAAAAGATATTGCACTTTGTCCGTCACCACATCGGCCTCGAAACCACCCAAGGAAGAATACGCCGCCACGACCAACGCCATCAGAAGCAGCATCACGTGCTTGGAAGTCTGCAGCAGCGGCGCAAGAATAATCGCCGAGGCATAGATTTCCGCGCCACACCAGATGAGAAAAACAAAGGCCAGCGGCAGCGCCAGGAGTTGGCGCGCACGTGTGCCAAAACGCCGACCGAGCATCTCCGGTTGTGAGAATGCCGTCAATTGGCGAAAACGTGGAGTGAGGAGGTAAAAACCCACCATGGCCATGAGCCATGGGATGGCGAGCAGCCACGCCGCGCCGAGGCCATACCAATAAAACAACTGTACGCCGTACACGCACGACCAACTGATGGACATCATACTTGCGGAAATCGACAACCCGACCGAACTGGCAGACAGATTCTTTTTTGCATCCCAAAATTCGTTGGCCTCGATTTGCCTGCCTTTGCCGAGGTCGCGGCGATATATGTAAAAGCCCATCCCGATGACGACAACCGAGTAGGCAACAAAGCCGAGCCAATACGCAAATGTGGCCATGGAGTTTTCAGTTTTTGCTCACTCTCCCCCTCTCACTCTTTCTCACTCGACATACAACAACACAGCTTGAAGGTATCGGCCTTCCGGATGACAGACGCTGACCGGATGGTCCGGCGCATGGCCGCTTTGCCCGAGAATGCGAACGAATCGACCGGCATCAGTCGCGGCGGCAAAAAGAATCTTCTGAAAGAGATCCGGCGAAACCGGCTGCGAGCAGGAGCATGTGAGCAACAGACCGCCGGGCGCCACGATCCTCATCGCCTGCAAGTTAATGTCTTTGTAGGCGCGCGCCGCGTTCTCGACCTCCTTCTGGCGATGTGCAAAGGCCGGGGGATCGAGAATGATGAAATCAAACCGGTCAGTTGTTGCGCGCAAGTAATGAAACACATCGGCCACGACAAAATCCTCCGGCGCAACTTCCAGTTTGTTGAGAAAAAAATTTTGCTTTGCCAGTTCCATCGCTGATGCAGAGGAATCCACCGTCACGACCCGTTGCGCGCCGGCCTTCGCGGTGTAAACCGAAAACGCACCGGTATAACCGAACGCATTCAACACCGTCCGGCCTCGACCCATTCTAGCTGCCCAGACGCGATTTTCACGTTGATCGAGAAAGAATCCGGTTTTCTGTCCTCTATGAAGATCGACAGCAAAGAGCAAATCATTTTCACGGATATGGATGATCGGCGGCGGCTCGGCGCCGGCGAGAACCTGCGTTACCGGCTGCATGCCTTCCTCGAGCAACACCGCGCCGGCACTGCGTTCGAATATGCCTTCCGGTTGAAGGATTTTTTGCAGGGCCAGTACGATTTCCTGTTGGAAACGACGCATTCCCAACGTACTTATTTGGATTGCCACAAAACCGGCATACTGGTCAACAATCAGACCCGGGAGGCCGTCACCCTCGGCGTTCACCACCCGAAAGGCATTGGTTTTTCTTTTTTCCCTTATGCCAAACAGGCCGAAGCGCAAGCGATAGGCGTCGTCGATCTTGCGCTCAAAAAAGGCGGCATCGATCGGCTCATCCCGCCATGTCAACATGCGGCAGATGATTTGGGAATGGGGATTGTAAAATCCGCGACCGAGATAAGAGCCGTCGGCGGCAAGAACGTCGACGATTACGCCGGGGGCAACTGCACCTTCGAGCCGGTTCAATGAGCCCGAAAAGATCCATGGATGAAAACGGCGCACCGAGCGATCGCGATTGGGTTTGAGATGGAGCTTGGGCACGTTCAGTGTCGAATCAATTTTGCTTTGAGAACTTGAAAATTCATTTTGCCAGTGGATGAAATAAAGTAAAAATTTTCCATCGAAAAGCAAGCTGTTTTCAGTGAAATTTTTTGATTGCGGATGACGGGGCGGTTTTACACATTGTTAGCGTGGTTGGGAAACGCCGGATTTTTGCTTGATTTGGCAGAAGAGATAACGTATATTTTGATTGTGGTTGCAATAACTGTTTTGCAATCGAACTGTATAGACCAGTTATTACTTAACAACTCGGGAGATTGTAAAATGGCCAATGAAGTAACGCTAAGAAGTGTTGAAAAACTTGCACAACAATTGCCGCCAGCAATGCAGTTAGAATTGATCAGTCGGTTGAGTCAACGATTAAGTGCAAGCTCAGGCGAGATTTTATCGAAAACGACAAAGAAAAACAAGCAACAAATTGAGGAAGAACGGCAAGTTCGTGCAGACAAGCTTTTGGCCGAAGCGGATGCTGTTGCCGGAAAATTTTCTGAGAAATCTAATGTGGTTGCAGAAATTCGCCGGATGAGAAAACAACGAGACAGGCAAATATGGAAAAATGTATTGACGCCAGTGTAGCCCTCAAGTGGGTGATTAACGGCGAGCCGTACCGCCGTCGCGCCCTTAAATTGTTGCATGACGCAACTCGACTCGGTGTTATCTTGATTGCCCCACCAATGTACGAATACGAGGTTGAGAGCGTTCTGCAAAGCCGGTTTTTGCATAAGAAAACAACTTTAACTGAAGTCGATGCATCTTTAGCATTTCTTGAAAAAGTTGGCGTCCAACTCATTACTATGCCCACTCTTGTCAAGCGTGCGCGTGAAATTGCACGACAGTATAACCAACCACAAATCTACGATTCTCTTTATGCCGCCCTCGCCGAGTTACGTGCTTGTGAGTTTTGGACTGCTGACAAGCGATTTTATGATGCCGTCAAGGGTGAGCTTCCATTTGTGAACTACTTAGCGCATTACAAATAATTGGAGCAACCCATGCCCGAAGCCATTTGGAGCGGCGCCATACTCGCCGAATGTGATCAAATGCGAAATCTTTGAAGACCATTTTCCGAAAGGAGGAGAACGATGAATGAAAGATTCAATCTGAAACGACTCTGTGTTGCTTTATTCTTGGTTCTCTGTCTGATCATCACTACAGCTCATTCCGCCCCACCGAAACCCGGCAAATTTTTCCCCTATCCCGTCAACAAAACCACATTACCGAACGGCCTCGACGTGTTGATTATTGAAACGCCCGAGTTCAAAGACATGTTGAGCTTCAACACGCTGGTTTTGGCCGGATCGCGCAACGAGCTGGAAAAAGGAAAAACCGGCTTTGCGCATCTTTTCGAACACATCATGTTCCGACACCGCTTCAATGGCGTCGTTAACGGCTACGATGAAGAGATCAACAAGTTGGGCGCCTTCAACAACGCCTTCACGTGGTTCGATGTCACTTATTATCACCCGCTGACCTTCACCTCGAATCTGGAAACGCGTACGGTGCAACGAGCCGGCCAAACCGAGACCCAACCCGGTTTGTTGGAATTGGAATCATCGCGTTTTTCCAAATTGGATTTTGACGAGAAAATCTTTCAAACCGAGGCCGGCGCAGTGCTCGGCGAATATCGCAAAAGCGCGACTCAGCCGGAATTGAAAATGGAAGAGACCTTGTGCGAAATGGCATTTCCAAAACATTCCTACGGCCACACGACCATCGGCTATTACGAAGATGTCGTAGACATGCCCAACAAATATCAGGCCGCGGTGGACTTTTACAATGCCTATTATCGCCCGAACACTTGTGTGCTGATCATCGCCGGCGATGTGAAGCAAGCGGAGCTTCTGCCGAAAATCCAAAAGCACTATGGCGCGTGGCAGAAGCGTGAGGTGTCGCCGGTCAATCTCGTCGATCCACCGCAAACAGCAGAGAAGCGCAGTCACATCAAATGGGAAGCCGAGGTTCCGCCGCGCCTTTGGGTGGCCTTCAAAATGCCGGCGCACAGAAACGGCAGTGTCGAATCTGCCGTTGGGCAATTGCTTCCGGAACTGCTGGTGTCGGAATCAGCCCCGCTGTACCAGAAACTGCGCTACCAAAAAAGGACGGTAAGCAGTTTGGATTTTGCGGAGGGCACCAGTGGCTACGAAAGCTTCGATCCCCGACTGTTGATCATCAACGCGCGGCTTTATAAGGAAAAGTTCATGAGTGACGGCAAAGCGTATTTCGAGGAAGTGCTTGGTGATGTCAATCAGGCGTTGGAAGATCTGAAACGATTCTCGGCGCAGCCGGATGCCGCAAAACTGCTCGAGGTGATCAAGAGCAAATACACTTACGACTTTCTTGCCGGGCTCAACAGTCCCGCCGGCATCGCGCAAACCCTGGCGTGGTATTATCGCTTCGAGCGCGATCCGCAAGTGCTCGACAAACTTTTGGAGTCGGTGCAAAAACTCCGGCCGCAAGATTTCGATGCATTTGCAAAAAAATATTTCGTGCCGGAGAATCGGCTGATCGTCACGGTATCGTTCAGCGATGGAGCGCCATGATCACTATGGCAAATGCTCAATTGTAAATTTTCATAGAGTACTCTTGAAATGTCATTCCGAAAGAATTGTCATGTACGTTTGCACACCCATCACGATGAAAATATAGCGCAGACATCTTGTCGGCATGTAGGCTGGAAGCCTGCGCTACGACATTTTCGTGGTAATCTTTTTTGCATCCGGCACAGAAGCCCGTCTCAGGTTTCAAACAAGATTCCATGGAATGACAATTTTGCTCACCCAGTATCGGGAAAATCAACTGCAATCTCGCGAGGAAAACCATGCAAAAATTTCTATATGGATTTTTCAGTGTCCTGTTTTTGTTCGGTATCACAAGCACGAGTCTGGGCAGCGAACCGCCGTTATCACCTCGTCCCGATGGTGCGGTCAAAATGATTATTCTGGATTCGCCGTCGCCGCTGGTGCAATTGAAGATCATGATCAAGGCGGGTTCTGCATATGATCCTGTTGGTTATGAGGGCCTAGCTTATTTGACGGCGCGCCTGCTGTTGGAAGGCAGTTATGGCGATCCGCAAGCGCCGGTGACTAAAGAGAAGCTTGCCGAAATCACGCGACCCTGGGGCAGCGCGGCCAAGCCGAGCGTGAGTGTCGAAAAAGAAGTCACGACATTTTCGATGACCGTGCCGCGCGAGGTTTTCAAATCTTTCAACGCACAGGTGCTCACACCGTTGTTCAACCGGCCGCTGTTTGTTGCATCAGAGCTTGATCGTATTCGCCAGGAAACGCTGGAGTATGTCGGTTCGTCCCTGCGTTTTGAGGATGTCGAAATGCTCGGTCTGCTGGCATTGGATAACTATATCCACGAGGGAACAACTTATGGTCATTTTGTCCAGGGCAGCGTGCAGGGACTGAAAGCAGTGACCACGGAACAGGTACGGCGGTTCTACGGAACCTATTATCGTCCCGAAAATCTGATCGTTGGCCTCAGCACGAAAAATCCACAAATCAATCAGCAGGTGCAAGCCGCGCTGAAAAATATCGGTGGCGCCATTGGCTCGACACCGTTGGAAAAATCAACCATCGATCCGCCAAGCTTGGTAAAGGGACGTCAACTGGTTATCATTGCGCATCCCAATACCATTGCCAGCGGACTGCATGCCGGCTTCCCAATTGCATTGAAACGAGGTGACAAAGATTATTGGGCGCTGTATGTCGCCAATGTTTTTCTCGGCACGCATCGCGACAGTTTTGGACGGCTCTACAACGATTTCCGCCAGGCGCGCGGTTACAATTACGGCGATTATTCCTACATCGAATGGTTTGCCAACCGGCCGTACCATCTTTTCCCGCCAACGAATACGCCGCGACGTTACCAGTATTTCAGCATTTGGATTCGGCCGGTGGCGCTCCAGTATGCGCATCATCTGCTGAAAGCAATGACCTGGCAATTGGAGAATTTCATTCGCACCGGCATGACGCCCGAAGAGTGTGAGCTGGCAAAAAACAAGGCAAAGGCGCTCTATCTGAATCTTGCCGAGACCAGCTCACGACTGCTGGCTTACAAGCTCGATGATGCATTTTACGGCATGGAAGATCGTGGCTATCTCGACACTTATCTCAAAAGTATCGATGCGCTCACACCGGAAGAGATCAATGCAGCAATCAAAAAATATTTGCAAGTCGACAATCTCAAGTATGTCATTGTCACAAATAAAGACTGGGCTGAGCGGCTGCGCGATGATATCGCCAACAACCGCAATGCCGCCGGCAAGAATTTCAAGGAGTACAACATTGAATTCCGCGCCGTAAACGGGGATACGCTCTGGCAATTCCCCAAGAGCAAAATGGATCTCGTGCAGATGGACAAAGTTTGGGAGGAATACTGGCTCAATCTCGCGCCAGAGAATATCCGCGTGGTGAAGGCAGAGCAGGTGTTTGAGGATGGAAGGTTTGTGGCGGAGTAATTAAAGATACTGGATGCTCGATCCCTACGGGCTAGCCTTGATGCTGGATGGAAGCGTGCCAGGATCAAGGCTTTGCCTGTAGGGATCACGCCTCCAGCACTGTCTAACATTGAGCCTGGGGCTCGAACAAGATTCTAATGAACTCTGGGAGGTCCGAATGAGTCGAGATAAACCGCTGCATGTGCCGCAAGGTGATTTACTCGAGAAATCGAGGAAAAATAATGATCGCAAGAAAAGTGATTTTCTGAAAACCGAGGAGGAGGTTGAATTCCCTCTTCGGCAACCTCACGATTCTAAAAAATTTTTTTTGTTTCTCGGCGTTTTCCCCGCTTTGTTCACTGTTTTGGTGGCATTCTTTTTCGCTTGGCTGCTTTTTCCCGAAATTTCAACCTTACACCTTCTGGCAGTCGCATTCGTTCATTTTCTGGCCCTGGTGATTTTCTGGTTCCTGCTTTGGCTCCATGCTTTTCTTGCTGTTCGTGATTGGCCCGAATGGATAGAAATGACAATTGTTACGTTGCGCAGCGTTCTACTTGTGGGGATCGCCGTCGCCGTGTTTCCAAACAGTCTGCTGCTTGAATTCATTGACATTGCCGAATCGCAACGTCCACTTTGGCTGTTAAACAAGATCTTCTGCGTGGTTTTTGTGCTCATTTATGTAACCTTGGCATACCTGAACAATCGCAAAACTGCCATTCGTGACATCCGCATGGCTTCGTCTCCTCAACACCGCAAGCATCAGGACCGCTGGGTTTGGTTTGAGGCCATTTCGTTCTTCCTCGTGCTGTTTGCGGTGATCGTGATCGAGAGCTGGTTCCTGGCGGCAATGAGTAAAGGCAAATTGGACTTTTCCCCTTATGAGCGACTAACTCGCGCTTATGGTCGCATCGTAGTCCAAAACATATTATCTGGCGCTGAAAACAAGGACAACCCGCGACAGGATTCTGTGCAGCCACTTTTTCGAAGAGATTCAATAACAACACCCCTGCCGGACACTTCTCAAACTGATATCCCGCGTTCAGCCGCTGCATTTTCTCTGAGTTCGAATTCCACCATCGACTCTACTGCCGGGACATCCATTACCAAGACTCAACAAGAACGGCAAGCTCAGATTCGTAAATTTGTGTTGAAACATCGTTTGACAAAGCTGTCATGGCTGTGTTGCAGTATCTTATGTGCCCTAATATTTTTTCTCTGGGCTTGCCTGCCGAATCGTTTGCTGAAGGCAACCCTGATTCCAGTCACGTTTCATGAGCGCGATGTGCAGGGTGTGTTATTTAAATCGCATCGCTATCTTTTCCATTTCATTTGGGCCATGCTCTTGAAGCATCCCTATCTGCTCATTGGCGGTGTTATTCTGACCTTGTTTTTTCATGCCACGCCGGCCATCCTGACCAGCGCGGGCCGCACCGACATTCTCGACAAACTTTTTGCCGCGGATGAAATCATCCTGGCGCTTGGCGTGTTTATCGCCTGGTTCACCCCGATTTCTCTTGCTGCCGTGAAGCCGGATGAAACTTTTGGCGAGTATTTTAACCTCCGGTTGGCTAACCACATTATGATGGTGCAAGGTCATCTCGTTTTCATAGGCTTCGGAGACCTTGGCAAACGTGTGCTGGATCGCGAGATCAATCAAATGCATAGTTTGCAAGGGAAAGACCGCCGCAAGAAGATGTTTCTCGAGATTGTGACCCCCGACCTGCGCTTGGAACAACTGTGCAGCCACGCGGTGGTGATCGAGCATAATCCCAAAGATGTCATTTATTCTGGCCAAAACCCCCTGCTTGGTAATTACGGCGTGGTGAGTACATACCAACGGCGATATCGCAGCCGTGACCCCCACGGCAACATCGTCCATGCAGAGCGACGGGTGCTGGTTCCTGTTGTGATCGGCGAAGCGAAAGAACCGTTCATTAGCTCACGCGTCAACCTCGAGCGCGCCAGCCTGGTGATCAGCATGGTGCCGGATGAGGAAAGTGTTCAGGCCGTCTTCGAGCGTGCCGTCAAGGCCAGCGTGTGCTCCATCATTTGCGTGACGCGCAGCGATCAAATTTCCTATCTCACCTATCGCTCACGCCATCGCCCCATCGTTCTGGTTTATCCCAAACACAATCAGGGCCTCACTCTCGGGCAACGCTTGTGGGCGGCAATTTTAAAAGTCCGGGCGGTGCGCAAGATGGCCGATAACATTTGGCCGAAGGTGCTGGTCATTGGTAACAATAAGGCCAATCATTACATGTTGGAAACCCTTTGGACTAATTTACCCGGCGATCACAAGCAGCGACATCAAATACTCCAAAAAAATTTTGCCTTTGTTGTGACTGAACCGGACGACCCGTTGGAATATCCCAAACTGAAAGATCCCCAAAAGAAGGATACCTATGATCAGCAATGGCCTGCCACTTATATTACCGGTGGACGGTATCCCTATCCATCGAAGCAGGTCAGTCAAACCGAACCACTTCACGTACCCACCAGGGTGGTTAATGCGGCAGATATCAGCGCACTCGAAACATGCCTTGCCGATCATCAGCCGGATATTCTGGTGATGAATCACGAAGACGTTGATAAATCATTGCTGATGTTATCCCGCTGCGTGCGTGCGCTAGAGCGTCTGAAAACCAGCCAGCCCACAAAGTTCAAATTACCCCTGCTCTTGCTGTCTGCAGCGCGAGGGAACGAGTTGGAACAGCTAAGTCTTGGCGATGCCAGCCGCTACTACGACGCATTGTGCAAGCTGCATCAGGAAGATTTAGCTGATGACACGAGCTATCCCAGCCACGCCCGTTATCATCATCTTCTGCGTGAAGTGATCGGAGAAACGATCAGCGACTCGTACGCCGACACTGAAGAAATTATCTCTGGTGCGCGCAACAGCTTTCTCGATCCGGCCAAACCGCAATTCGTTGAAATCAACGGCTGCCTGCCGAATCGGCCGGGCACGCTGGCAAATTATGTTGCCAAATTAGCAGGTATTGATTTTATGCCACAATCAAAAGCCCAGATCGATACTTTGTGGCGTCAGGCTAACCAATTATCCGCAATCCATGGGGCGTATGTGCCCTCTTTTCAATATCTGCGCAACATCATGCTCGATCCTGAACGCATGGCCTTCGCTTTAACCGGATATGCCTCACTGGCGCCTTTGACAAAAGATTCACCTGCCGTGGATGTGCAGAGCATGGATCACCCGTTGATCATACGCATTTTTGCCAATGATGGTCGGGACTATGTTGAGCCTGAAATCGATCAGGATGAATGGCAATCTCTTAAAGAGGAACTGCCGCAACTTATGGAATGGCGAAAACCAGGGGAGCCGGAGCCACCGGGCATCCCAGACGTCATTGACCGAGTAAGCGGGCGCACAACAGGGGCCTACAACAGTGTGGGTGCCTTCCGTCAAGTTCTGCTCGATCCTCAACCAGGTAACTCCCTTGGTAGATTTGCATGCCCCGGCATGACCATCTGCCGCATCGCGGCGTTTCAGGACTACGTGGTCGCGAGCAACAGCAAGCGCTTGCAGCGTCAGGCCATGGTGCACAGCAATTGTTCTCCCTGGGAGAATCTGCTGCATGCCCGCAACTATTACTGCAGTACGAAGATGCGACAAGCCACCGGCAAGGAAGTTCCTCAACCTGATACCCCATTCGCCCGTCTGTTTTGTTGCTGTCGCGGTTCGCACGATCCGGGCATGATTGCCATGGTTTTGAACACTTTTCTCTTCAGGTCGAATTTCACGCGCCAGGCGGCGACCGGCGATCCCTCAAAAGATTGGGTCATCAACATAGATTATTTCAAAGACATATCCTGCCAAAATCCTTATTTCACTTTGAATCGTTTGTTTGGCTCTTACGCAAAGAAACCGCCGGTGGCAGAAAGCGGAGAGCCTTTGTCTTTGCCCTTGCATCTGCTGCGCATCCTCCCCATCGGCGCTATGGACTCTGCGCGACAGTGGTTTTACTACGCACGAACGCTGCATTATTTTCTGAACTCTTTGGAAGCAACATCGAAATACAAGTTTTACTGGCACGATGAAAAACTGAATCGTTGGGACGGCTCCAAGGTTCCGAAATTTCGCGAGAAGCCTCGCCGCGATTTCCCAGTGGTGCTGGTGATCAAACGCGAGCGTTCGGATGAAGAGCGCAAAGCTGATCCGAATAAATTTTGTCATCTTTGCGGCGTACAGCCGAAAGACTATGATTGCCGGAGATTGCGTGTATGGGTATGAACCATGTTGTTGGTAACATTGGCCGGCAGTTGGAAAATTTCAACCTTTGTGAACGCGGATTACATGGAGATTTTTTTCACTGAGAGAAAAGCCGCAAGAATCCGGGTAATCCGCATCATCTTACAGACGCAGTCCGTGTTCAAAAAATGTCTTTGGAAAAGTTGGCCCGATTTGATTACTTTATGGGGTGGTAAAATGTTTAAACAGTGAGTATCTTGGATGGTCACGCAACCGGTAACCTGCAACCCTGCGGGCGTAGCAAGATGAAAGTTTTGCTCATCCAACCTCCCATTGAGGACTTTTACCAAACCACCATCCGCACTCTGCCAGTAGGGTTGCTCTATCTCGCGGCGTCGTTGATACAAACGGGAATTCTGGTCGAGGTTCTCGATTGCCAGGCCACGGACAAAAAGCAAACCCTCGAAGTGCCGCGGGAGTTTGCTTATCTCAAACGCTATTATCGTCCCGGCAATTTGAGCCCCTTCAAACTCTTCAGTCACTATCGGCATTATGGCTTGCCATGGGAAGAAATTCGCGAGCGCATTCGCGCGGCACAGGCAGATGTGATTGGCATTTCATCCTTGTTTACGCCGTTTTATCGCGAAGCGCTGCGCGTAGCCGCGATTGCGAAAGAGCTGGATCCGGTGCGGCCGGTGATCATGGGCGGCGCACATGTCAATGCCTGTCCTGAGCAGATGCTCGCCAATCCCAACGTCGATTTTATTTTACTCGGCGAAGGCGAGCGCACTTTGCCGGAACTCGTTGCGGCGCTCGGTGATGGCAGATTGTCGGCAGTCGACTCGATTTATGGCGTTGGATACAAAACCAATGGCAGGCTTCATCTACCCGAACAAGGCGATCTCATCGAGGACATCGAAACATTGCCATTTCCCGCGCGCGAGTTGATCGATCCGGCGCGCTACACGCTTGGCGGCAAACGTTTGACGATGTTGGTGACCAGTCGGGGTTGCCCCTATCATTGCACGTTTTGTTCCATCTTTCTCACCGCCGGCCGGCAATACCGCACGCGCTCAATCAACAGCGTCATTGATGAAATGAAACTCTGCCGCGAGCGCTTTGGCACGGAAATTTTTGATATCGAGGACGACAACTTCAGCTTCGATCAGAAGCGCGCAGCAAAAATTCTCGCGGCGATTCGTGAAGAATTTGGCGAAGGCCAAATCGAGCTGCTGGCCATGAATGGCATTACGGCAGCCAATGCCAGTGAGTCGCTTGTGGAGGAGATGAAACGCGCCGGCTTCCGTGCGCTCAATCTGGCGTTGGTGACGAGCGACAAGCAGCAACAACGCGCCATCAAACGCCCCGGCTCGACAAGCCACTTTGACTATGTCGTGCAAAAAGCCGATGAGGTTGGTTTGAGGATGGTGAACTACGTCATTCTCGGCTTGCCGGATTCGACGCTTGAAGAAATGCTCGACTCGATTATTCATCTCATGCAGCGGCCTGTGCTCATCGGCCCGAGTGTATTTTACGCCACGCCTGGTACGGAAAGTTACCGGCAATGCCTCGAACGCGGCCTCCTCCCTTCCCCGGAACTGGCGCTACAACGTTCCACGTGTTTTCCGGTGGAGACACCGAATTTCGTCCGCCGTGATCTTGTGACACTTTTCCAATTGACACGCTTTCTGAATTTCATCAAATCGCGCTTGGATGCACAGCCGCGTGGCACCGGAGAATTTGATTTGGAAGCGTTGCTGGCTTCGCCGAATCTTCCGGATTCCATTCCGCAGGCTGGTGCAACTTATACTTTCTCGTGCAAGCTCACTGAAGACGAGATCGGCGGTTTGCTGGCGCGGGCATTATTGAATGAAGGGCGCTTGCTGGGAATTCGGCTGGTGCAGCGTGAAAAAGGGCTGCTGAAATATCAGGTGTATGAGGAAGAAGCCTCGCCGCGCGTAATCAGGCTTTTCTTGGAGAAAGCTGTCGGAAGGGTCATTCATGGGGTGAAAAATCATTTTGCATTTACTAAATTGCTTTGTAAATTAGATTTTGAATTTCAACATGCTGGCAACCAATCAACAAGGAGTGCTTATGTCCCTCCATCTTTCCACTTACGAAAAACAACTGCTTCGGGAGATTAAAGAGACGCCCAAAGAATATCTGCCGAACTTGCTTCTGATTGTCCGCGTCTTTCGTGAAAGTGTTGCGTTAAAATCTGCTGAGGACAGTTTCCGCCAAGGTTGGAAAGAAGCCCTAGCTGGTGAAACTCGGCCCGTGTCTGAACTTTGGGAGGGTATAGATGCCGAATGAATGAATCAAGGCAGCAGATACAAGTCGAGTATACGCCAGAGGTCAAACGCAACTTACGAGCACTGGCGAAGAAGTATCATCACATTCGATCTGATATCAAACCGGTAATTGATCGCTTGGAGGCAGGTGAAATTATTGGCGATCAGATACGGGGAACGGGTTACACGATCTTCAAAGTGCGGGTGCAGAATAGCGACATTCGCAAGGGCAAGCGATCCGGCTATCGTTTGATCTATAATCTCAAAACTCCGACCCAAATTATTCTTGTGACCATTTACTCCAAACTTGAGCAAGCCGACATTTCGGCGGAGCAGATACGTCGCATACTCAAAGAGTTTGAAGAGCAGCAGGCAATGTAGACCATAGAAAAACTTCCTTTATCATCTGACGATTTCATTATGAAACTGCAACGAACAATCAAAGCCGTCATCCGTGCCGGTGAGCAATCCGGCTATGCGGCCGAGTGTTTGGAGTTGCCCGTCGTTACCCAGGGCGAGACGCTCAATGAAGTGACGCACAATCTGTACGAGGCGATTCAGCTTCATCTCGAAGGCGAGGATTTGGCCGAGTTGGGCCTTGCACCGAATCCGACGGTTCAAGGCCATCTTTCGCCAAGCCACGCGATACATACCGGAGGATGATCTGCGGCCGTATTTTTACGATCGTTCGCCTGCTTCGTGAAAGCGTGGCTTTAAAACCTGTAGGTGATTTATGCTTGGAATCATTGATAAAATTTTGAACAAGCTCACGGGCTTTGATTTCTGGTTCGTAATGATGTTGCTGATCATCGGGCTGGCCGGCGTTTATTATCTTGGCCAGACCATAAAAGAGAGCGAAAAAAAGGCCAAATCCCAACTTTTGTTTATCGGCACGCTCATACTCATCGGCATGTCCGAGATTGCCATTCACCAGCTATTCTTTTCGCCAATCTACATTTTCCCACAAGATACCGCCGGCATCCTGATCCTGCGCATCGAGGGCGATGATCAGAAAAATTCCCTGCAACGAGATTTGGTGCGCACCCTGAATACCGCCCTCAGCGAAGAAGCATCCAGCTTCAAGATCGAAGTACGTCCCAGTAACAAAACCGTGGCAGAAGACCTGGGCCTGGCACAGGCGCACAAACAGGCGCGCAGCCTCGGCAAAATCAGCAACGCAAAATTGGTGATTTGGGGAACCGAGGTTGGCGAGAAAAAATTTCATCCTCGACTCACGATTGTGGATGAGGAGCCCCGCGCAGTTCTGCTTGGCGATCGCGCCCTGGCCGCACAAAATCTCAGCGAAGTGAATCTAACGGCAGAGTTGGTAAATAGTCCGATCTACGTGACCCACTTCGTGGTTGGCTACACCCTTTTTGATCGCAAAAATTTTGCCGCGGCGCTGGCGCATTTCAAAGCAGTGCTGAGTCGACCGGTGGTCAATGCCATCGAGTTGAACGAGATTCGATACTACGCCGGAAAGTGCCATTATTATTTGGCCAAAAGCCAAAAGGACGCCGCCGGGCATTTGCAGCAAGCGATTGCGTATTATGACACTGTTCTCAGTCTCTATTCAGAACAAACTGCTCCGAAGAAATGGGCGATTGTGCAGCACAATTTGGCCAACGCCTATGCCCAATTGCCCACCGGCAATCGATCTGAAAACCTGCAGCGTGCGATTGCCGCTTACGAGGCCGCGTTGCGTGTTTTCACTGAAGAAGATTCGCCGAAAAATTGGGCTATTCTCCAAAACAACCTGGGCAGCGCTTACGCCGATCTGCCCACCGGCAACCAAAACGCAAATTTGCAAAAGGCGATTGCCGCTTACCATGCCGCACTGCGGGTTTACTCTGAAAAAGATTTTCCAGTGGATTGGGCCACAATTCAAAACAATTTGGGCGTCGCCTATTTGAAATTGCCGGCGGGCAATCGCGCCGATAATCTGCAAAAAGCCCTTGCCGCCATTGAAGCCGCGCTGCGGGTCTATACCGAAAAAGATTTTCCCGTGGACTGGGCCATGGCGCAGAACAATCTCGGCACGATTTATTCGGAATTGCCAACCGGTGATCGTGACGAGAATATCCAAAAGGCGATTGCCGCTTACCAAGCCTCGCTCCGCGTTCGCACGGAAAAAGACTTCCCGCTGGATTGGGCCGCGACACAAAACAATTTGGGCAATGCGTATTGGTCGCTGACCACCGGCGATCAAAATGAAAATTTGCAAAAAGCCATTGCAGCTTATGAATCCGCCTTGCGGGTTCGCACTGAAAAAGACTTTCCGCTGAAATGGGCAATGACGCAAAATAATTTGGGCATTGCCTATGCGAGCCTGACTGCAGGTGACCGCCAACAGAATCTGCAAAAAACCGTCGAAGCCTTCGAGGCGGCTTTGCGCGTATTTACCAAAGAAAATTTCCCGGCGGAATGGGCTTCCACACAAAACAATTTGGGCAACGCTTATGTGGAACTGACCACCGGCGATCACAGGGCGAATCTGCAAAAGGCCATCGGTTATTTTAAGAACGCGTTGCAAATTTGGACGGCAGATGCTTTTCCGGAAGAGCATAAAATGGCCACTGAGAGTCTTCAAGACGCGCAAAGGCAATTGCAAAAGCTGGCGAAGAAATAATTCATCACCATATAATCGAGTGGAGGAAAATCATGGAAGAAAAAGACAACCCCTGCAGCAAAAACTATGACCATTCGTGGGACGACGATTTCGATGACGGCAGCGATTTTGACGAAGAAAATGACGACTATGATGAAGATGCTTTCGAACGCAAAATGGAACAATGGAACGAGCGCAACTGGCAAAAGTGGCTCAAGCAATATGTGACTTTTCCATTCACGGCGATTCGCGAGGAAGACATGGATGCGAATCCATTCAGTGAGGAGGATGAGAGCAAACCATTTGCAGTCGGCTCAAAGATGGCCGTGTTGGAGCTCGGTTATGATGATTTTCATGAAGCCGTGATGGCACATGTCAAACAAGGGAAAGAAGAGGGTTGGGTGCCGCTGGCGGATTTGGAAGTCACCCCCAAAAGCGATCCCAATTATTGGGCGGTGCGGGAGTATGTGGTGTGGTTTGCCAACAGATAAGGAGAAAATAATGCCGAAAAAACGAAACGCTGAATTGAGAAGCTGATCGAGGAAATCACGGTTGATTGCTACAACGAAGATGAACAAATAGCGGCTTTTGGAGTTGTTATTAATGACGCGATTGATAAATATGCGAAAGCCTCCCATATCAACGAACCGGTTTATTTGGTAGAAGTCAACCCGAACAAAGGACGCTACGCTGGCTTGCGCGCAAAGATCATCCGCAACCGCAAAGAGTTTGAAGTGTCGTTGTTGGATTTGGAGATGGATGAAGCAGAAGAGGAAGAGCTCCATCGTTTGGTTGAAGCCTGCAAATATTTTGTGAAGAATTTGGATTGATACAAAAATGAGGTGGGAACAAAGTTCATAACCACCCCTCAAGTCCCGAAAGAGACGAATGAAATCGGCATGCGCGCGATATCACAAATCATTTTTTAATCGTCTCTACGGGACTTTGAGGTCGAAGGTATCTCCTGTACCCAGGAAGAAATTTCTGGGCTGTTTTCATTTTGTCCCCCTACCGGCGTAGCCTTCGGGACGGAATCCATGTCTGCTTCACTTAATGACATAGAGGAACAAGTGATGAATACAACCGAATTAACCGTTCAGCTTCCCGAATCCGATGTTGTCTTCCTTGAAGAATTTGCTCAAAGACATAAAACCACTGTTTCGGATTTAATCGCCAATTTTGTCACGCAGTTGCGTAAAACAGAACAAGAATATTTGCTTCATCCTGACATCAGGAAATTCGCCGGCATCATCCCGGAAGAAATTGAGGTTAAAACGGCTTATTACGATTACCTCGAGGAGAAACACAAATGAAACACATGCGAAAAATCTTTGGTTCTATGTTGATTTGTGTGGGTATTCATGATTTAAATGCTTAACTTAACGGCATGAACAGTGAACGCTTATTCGAACTCGCCTTAGGCCTCACGCCGCCGTGGTGTATCGAGCGCCTAGAATTTTCACAAAACGCTTCGGGTCAAAAACAACTCGACCTCTATCTCTCCTTTCCCAAAGGCGCGAAATTCAAAGACGAGGCCGGAGTGGAATGTGCGGTTTATGATACCCTGGAGCGCACGTGGCAACACCTGAATTTTTTCCAATATCCTTGTTTTCTCCATGCCCGTGTACCTCGTATCACGACAAGCACAGGTCAGGTGAAACAAGTTCCCGTCCCATGGGCGCGCGAAGGCAGCGGTTTTACTCTGCTCTTCGAAGCTTTTGCCATGTGTTTGATGGAAAATGAAATGCCCGTCAACAAAGCCGCGAAAACTTTGGGTGTCTATCCCAACCGGCTGTGGACGATTTTCAATTACTGGATCGCGATTGCGGTACAGCAGGATGATCAGACCCAAGTCACGAGCCTTGGCATTGATGAAACCGCGAACAAGAAAGGTCATGACTATGTAACGCTCGCGGCGGATTTGCAGGAGCGCCGGGTACTCTTCGCCACGCCCGGCAAGGATGAAACAACGATTGATCGCCTGCGGGAGCATCTTCACCGCAAAGGCGTGCCGCCGGAACAGATTACGCATGTCAGCCTCGACATGTCGCCTGCTTTTATCGCTGGCGTGACGCACAATTTTGCGAACGCCCAAATTGTCTTTGATCGTTTTCATATCGTGAAGCTACTCAATGAGGCGATGGACGAGGTTCGCAAAGCGGAGCGGCGAGAACATCAAGCGCTCAAAGGCCACAAATATACCTTTCTGAAAAACGCGGACAAACTTTCCGCCAAACAACAAGCGGCGTTGGCCGAGTTGATCACGCTCTATCCCACGCTCGGGAAAGCGTATCGCTTCAAAGAACTCTTTCACGATTTTTGGGAGTTCACGGACAAAGAACAAGGTTTGGCTTTTTTATCGTGGTGGTGCGCCGAGGTCGAAGCCTCTGGCATTCCGGCATTCAAGAAATTCGTTAAAACGCTCAAGAGCCATTGGAGCGGCATCATTAACTATCTCGAAGCGAAAATCGCCAACGGCATTCTGGAGGGTATCAACGGCAAAATTCAGTTAGCCAAGCGGCGCGCCCGCGGCTATCGCAATCTTGAAAACTTCATCAACATGATCTATTTCATCGCAGGCAAACTCAAATTCAACTACCCACACTTTTCAACATAGAACCTTTTATGAGTATCACGAGAAATATCTTCTGCCCTCAACGGCGGACTGGAATGCCTGGCAGATCGCGATGCTGGAGGCTGCCGGCAGAAACGATCCGGAAGTGGCAATCCGCCTGAGCAGCCGAATCAAGGGCCTGGCCAATGGCATGAAGAATTATCGCGGCAAGTTGCAGGGCTTTCAACGATTGAATTTGATCGAGAAGAAACGCCAGGAAGAGCGTGAGCTGCAAGCCTTCATTGAAGCTGATCCAAAACGCAAAGTCCGGTACGGCACGGTGCTGCTGGAAATGAAAAAAATGTACGATGAATTCATGACCGAAGCGCCGCGTGCCCTTGTGCTCGGTCGAATTACCGGCAGTTCGACTCTGCTCAATGCCGGTTACACAGCCTTCAAATTATCCGCTGAATTGCAAAAGGATGATTTGCAGCGTGAACCGGCGTACATGAAGCGCAATCTGCCAATGCTCAAACAGCGCATGGAACGAGCGTATGCCGACCGCAATGAGGCCATTGACAAACTTTTCTTGAAGGAAGTTTTGAAGCAGGCGAGCCGCTTGCCGGAGGGACAAAAGATTACAGCAGTTGAAGCAATGATTAAAAACTCGACGGAGGGCACGGCAGAGGCAGCGATCGAAAAGTTTGTGGAGGAGGCACATGCCAAATCAAAATTGAAGGATGTGGCGTTTTTCAAATCACTGCTGGAGATGAAACCGGAAGAAATCCGCGCGTTGAATGACCCGTTCATCGAATTCGCGGCAGCCTTGGAAGTCGATCTTGAAAAAAATCGTGAAGCCAATCGGGCTCGACAAGGCGAGATGGCCAAGTTGTTTGCGCAGTTGATTGAAGTGAAACAACAATGGAAACAGACCGACTTCATTCCAGATGCCAACGGCACGTTGCGCTTGACTTTTGGCCGCATTCGCGGCTATGCGCCGAATGACGCGGTTTATTATGCACCCATCACGACCATCGCCGGCATTTATGAAAAGAGTCTGCGCGGCGATGATGATTTTCAAATCCCGCCCCGCCTGATCGATTTATGGCGCGCGAAAGATTTTGGCAAATTCAAACACCAAAAACTGCAAGACGTGCCAGTGGCCATTCTTTATGACACGGATACAACCGGCGGCAATTCCGGCAGCGCGGTGATGAATGCGAACGGCGAGCTGGTGGGCGTGAATTTTGATCGCTGCTACGAAGCGACGATCAATGATTATCAGTGGAGCGCGGAATACAGCCGCTCAATTGCCGTGGATATTCGTTATGTACTGTGGGTGATGGATAAATTTGCCGGCGCGACGCCACTCTTGCAAGAATTGGGTGTCAGGTGAAATCACAAGTCCGTGTGCAAGGGCGTGGCAGCATAATGAGTGTCAATTTTCCAACAATTCATTCCTCCTGAATTGTGTCATCCCCGGTTTTGAGCATGGCTCGAGTCCGCTTTGAAAAAGTACAAAAATCTTTTGACACAACGCTGGCCGTCCAGGGATTGACACTGGATATCCGCGAAGGCGAATTTTTCGGCATACTCGGTCCCAGTGGCTGCGGCAAAACCACGACGCTGCGCCTGGTAGCCGGTTTCGAGAAACCCGACAGCGGCCACATTTTTTTCGATGATCAGGATGCGACCTCCCTGCTACCGGAACACCGTAATACCGGCATGGTCTTTCAGAATTATGCGCTTTTCCCCCATCTCACCGTTTTCGAGAATGTCGCATTCGGCTTGCAGGCGCGTCAACGTTCGAAGCAGGAAATTGTCGCGCGGGTGGCCTCGGCGCTTGATTTAGTTGAAATGCGAGAGCTGCAAGATCGCCCCGTGACACAACTTTCCGGTGGCCAACAACAACGCGTGGCCCTCGCACGCGCTCTTGCGGTACAACCCAAGATTTTGTTACTGGATGAGCCACTTTCCAATCTCGATGCGCAACTGCGGCGGGCAACCCGCAGCGAGCTGAAGCGACTGCAACGCCGCTTGGGAATCACCACCATTTACGTTACCCACGATCAGGAAGAGGCGTTGGCTCTTTCGGATCGAATCCTCATCATGAATCATGGCGTTGCCCAGCAAATCGGCACGCCGGAAGAAATTTACAACACGCCGGCCAATCTTTTTGTGATGAATTTTATCGGCGCGAGCAACACCTTGACAGGCAAAGTGGTTGCCAACGACGACGGTAAAATTGTCGTCGCCGGCGAAGCCTGGCAACTTACTCTGGTATCGGCGAACGCGCAAGATTGGCAGGAAGGAAAATCGGTATACCTCGCATTCCGCCCCGAACACGCTCGCATCGCTTTAAACAATTTGCAGGCTGTCACCGAAGGTGCCGCGAACTTCGTGGGAGAAGTGCAGTCGATAGAATTTGAGGGTAGCGATTGGCTGGTGCAATGTCGAATCGGCCAACAGGTATGTTTCGTGCGCGTCCCCGCGGAGCAGATCGAGAAAGATTCATTTCGTGATTTGACAGGCAACCGGACAGTACGGATTACCGTTCCACCGGAGCGACTGCAGGTTTTTGCCGCTGACACGGAGAGGATTTTGTCGGTAATGCTTCAGTTATATATGGGATCGTAGCGCAGACATCCTGTCTGCAGGCAAGGATGCCTGCGCTACGTTTTTCCACCCAAGACCGAGGCATTACTTTTGTCGCCATTTTTATCTTGACTTCATGTAATTTGTGCCATACATTAAAAATGTAAAATGTGTCCGTAAAAAATGGATCCTATTCAACAACGACAAGCTCGACTCCGCCAGCTCTGCGAAGCGCTCAAAGAGTCCGATGCCGATCTCATCGATGTCATCCAATTCGGCTCCTCGGTTTATGCGCCGGATTTGGCCCGGGATGTCGATCTGCTGGTGACCACGCGCTCCCAAAAGGATGAGAATCTGTACTGGGATATCTTTTCCGATATGGACATCGGTGTCGATGTCATGGTTCGCACACCGGGGCAACCTATGGGAAAAGATATAGCAGCAAGCGTGCGGCTCATGGGAAATTTACTGTATGGCGATGGGCAAACATTAAAAGAAGCGGAGGCCTATATGGCCGTACCTACCTTTGAACGAGCACGAGTAACTTTAGAAACAGCCGATGCAACCCTTGTATTGGCGCAACAAAGTGTTAAGATTATTGCAAAAGATGAATTTTACAAAGCGGCTTATGATCGTCTATTCGACGCCGCGCGCTATGCCGTGATGGCTTTTCTCAATACCGACAATTCTCGCTGGGGCCAGTTACGTCAAGCGCTTCCCCAACCTTTTGATCAGGCATTTCGGCGTATCATCAACACGCTTCACATTCAATACAGTTACGACGGCAACTATCCGCAAAATGATCCGGATGGTGCGTTTATGAAGTGGCGGCGGGAAGTGGAACAATTCATACAAAGCTTGGAGCAGCTTCAAGCAAAAACCTCGCAGCCTTGAACCAGGGGAGCGAGGACTGCATTCTTGAAAAAAAGGCGAGATATGGTCGATTGTTGATGACGGTCTGGAAGACAAAATTCAGGTACACCTCGGCATTGAGATTTTAGATTCAAAACCTGTTGCTTTCGGGTTGGGTTTCTTTACGCAAGATCATCCCTCGACATCGATAGGAAAATATCTGGATCAGAAGTTTCTAACCGCCGGGACACGTTTGCGGCTTTTGAACAGGACGGAGTTGAGTTTGTCTATAATTAATGGTCATCTCTTCCCGAACAAAGAATTTGAAAAGGAATTCGGGAAGCATGACAAGCAATTTCATCAGACGTACATTGCCAGTGGCATATCTTTTTCGTTTTAAAATTCCGTGAAACGATACTTCCCCTCGTTCGGCTATTGGTCCCTGCTCCTACCGTTGTTTTTTATTCTGGCTGTCGCCATTCTTTTTCCGCTTGCCGTGCTGCTGCGCGAAAGCCTGCAAGGGGATGGCCATTTCTCATTCGCCAACTATCGCCGGTTTTTTGATTTCACCCGAACGGCCAATCTACAAGCGCTGCTCGGCAGCCTCAATATCTCGGTGCTGACGGTGGTATTTTCTGCGCTGCTGGGCATCCCGCTCGCCATCTTCTTCATCCGTTTCGATTTCCCGGGCCGCAAACTTTTCGGCGTGCTGGTGACTTTGCCGATTTTGCTGCCGCCGCTGGTGGGCGTGCTGGCGTTTTATTTTCTTTTGGGGGAATCCGGAATTCTGCCCCGCCTCCTGCAAGCACTCCTCGGTTTGCAACAACCGCCGTTGGTCATGAAGGGGGTGCCGGCAATTCTCATCGTTCACGTCTACAGTTTTTATGTTTACTTTTATCTCTTCGTTCGCAATGCGCTCATGGCAACCGACCCGGCGCTGGAAGAGGCGGCGCGCGGCCTCGGCGCCAATCGTTTTCTGGTTTGGCGACGGGTGATTTTTCCACAATTGCTGCCGGCCATACTTGGCGCGGCATTGTTGGTATTTATGAGCTCGATGGCCAGCTTCACGGCGCCCTACCTTTTCGGCGGCAACTGGCGTTTTCTCACTTTGGAAATTTACAACTCGAAACTGAATGGCGACTTGCCGATGGCCATCACGCAGGCGGTTATCCTCGCTGGAATTTCTTTGCTCTTTCTCATACTCATACGATGGTATGGCGGAACGGCGCTCGCCGGCTTTGGCCGCGGCTCCAAAGGAGTGATCGCTGCCGTGGCCCGCAACTATCGCCATCTGAGTTGGCCACAGAAAATTTTGTTGACGATCATTGGCGGCGGCATGATGCTTTTGCTGGTGCTACCCCAGCTCACGCTGGTGATGATGGCCTTTGTGAAAAACGGCACGTGGACTTGGCAGGTGCTGCCGGATACATTCACCTTCGAAAATTTTACAGCGTTGATCACCGAACAGAAAGTCGCCAAACCATTATGGAATAGCTTGTGGATGTCTGCTGGTGCAACTCTGGTTGGCGCGCTGGTAGCGCTTATCGCGGCGTGGCTGCAATCACTATATTCCATCCGCGCTAATCGCACGCAGGTACTCGCCAATCTGATCGACTTCATCGTGATGGTGCCTTATGCCATCCCCGGCACGGTGGTCGGCATCGCCTTGATTGTCGCGTTCAATGAGCCGCATTGGTTCACCGCCAGCAATGTCTTGGTCGGCACCGTGGCCATTTTACCGCTGGCGTATTTTATTCGTCATTTGCCCATTCAATTCCGGGCTACCGCCGCGGCATTTGCGCAATTCGATCCGGCGTTGGATGAAGCCGCCCGCAATCTCGGTGCGCGCTGGTGGCGGCGACTGTATCGCGTCACGTTACCGCTGATTCTTCCAGGAGTGGCGACCGGCGCAATGGTGGCGCTATTGAGTGCGCTCGGGGAGTTTGTCTCCTCGATCCTGCTTTATACTTATGCCAACGTGCCGCTCTCTATTGCCATCTTTGCCGAGTTGCGACTTTTCAACCTCGGCACTGCGGCCGCGTATTCGGTTTTGTTGACGGCATTGATCGGTGTCGTGATGTGGTTAACACAAAAATGGATCGGAGAGAGAGGCACGGCGATATAAAATTACTTGTTTCTTGCTTTCTAACGGAATTCTTTTTATATTTATTTTGACTTTATCTCAGTTCACAGCGATAAATCACGAAACGAAAAACCATAGAGATGGTGCCAATTCTTATGAGCTTGTCTACGATTCAATACGTTTCTGACGAAAACGGTGTACATACCGCCGTGATCGTGCCCATTGAGCTTTGGCGGGAAATTGAATCCGAAAGAGAAACCGCCTACTTGCTCAAAAGCGCAAAAATGAAGCAGCGCCTGCTGCAAGCCAAAAATCGCGATACTGGCATCCCATTCGAAGAAGCTTGTGAAAAACTTGGAATTAGAATCTTGGCTTGCCGTTATCATTACTAAAAGGTTATATCGCCCAACTGAGTGAAGAAATACGTTGGGCTTTTCTTTTTATGCGTCATATTAAAAATCGTTATTTCCTTGCTTACCTGCCATTTACTCTTTACTACTTGCTTTTTGCCACTTGCTCGCCTCTCTTTGCGCAACCAACGACAAACGATCTGCGCCTCCACCAAGCTCTCCTCGACGCGACCAATGGAGTCACCCTCATGAGCGTCGCCGCGCATCCCGATGACGAGGATATCGAAGCCGTTACTTATTATCGCCAGAAGTTCGGCGCTCGCGTCGTGATCGTGGTGGCCAGTCGCGGCGAAGGCGGGCAAAATGAGATCGGCCCGGAGCTTTATGAAGACCTCGCGGTAATTCGCAGCGAAGAAATGCGCCGTGCCGAAGCCATTTCCGGTGGCGAATATTACAATCTCAATTTTGTCGATTTCGGCTTCTCGAAAAAGATCGAGGAGACCTACGAGAAATGGGGTAAGCAAGAGATTTTGCGCCGGCTGGTGCAAAAGATCCGTGAGTTACAACCCGATGTCATTATCACCAATCATGACACCTCGACGGGGCATGGTCACCATCAAGCCATCGGGCAGCAATTACTGAGAGCCTTTTTCGCTGCCGGGGATCCAAAACAATTTCCGGAACAACTGCGCGCCGGTTTGAAAATCTGGCAACCGAGCCGTTTGTTTTGGAGGGTCCACTTCGAGAAACCAGCCAATGTGGTTTTGCAAGGTGGCGAGGTACATCCCTTACGAGGGCAAACCTACGCGCAAATCGCTGCCGAAGCTCTGAGCCAACATAAAAGCCAGGGCATGGACAAATTTGCCTCACTCGTTCTTACCGGTAAGCAGCTACGATATTACCAATTGATATTGATGGCTCCGAACAGGCCGCCGCTGGCGGATTCGAACGATTTGTTCTCCGGCTTGCAGGATGAATGGCAATCCGAAAAATCTTATACTGTTGACACCCGTGCAGAATGGGAGAAGTTGAAGCAGTTGCGAAATCAGTCGTCTCCGTCGCGAGAAGAGATTGTGTTGACCGGCCACCGTCTACTGACAAAACTTTCCCGACTCAAATTTGAGGACTCACGACGGCTCGAACGCTTGCAAGAGTTGATGGCCGCTGCGCTCGGGGTGGATGGGCAAATTCGCACGCGCCAAGCAAATTGGGTTCCCGGGGAGCGCTACGAAATCGAATCGCATTGGCGACGAGCAACGAGTTTCAGCAATTCAACACCATCACTGGCGGGAATCGACACGCTGGTTCAATGCCGCGGTTATAAAATTTACGTAAACGACAAGCTCGTGATCGATTCGAAGCGCCATTTTACGCTACCTGCCAATGGGGAAATAGAGTTTTCTGATCAGGTGCACGTTCCAAAAGAAACGCCGTGGACGGTGCCACGACAACAGGTCATCTATTTGCAGTCGCGTTTGCCGGAGCCGGTGTGGGGAATCGGCACGTTTTCTTGGCGCGGCGTGGAATTCTCATTGCGTCGCGTTGCCTCGGCAAGAGAGGGTGAAATTCAGATCGTGCCACCTTTGCAAGTCGAGTCCACGCGGTTGCCGCTCGTGGTTTTATCCTCGCGTCAGAACGACCCAGTAAAAATTCCGGTGCGGCTCATCAATCATTTGCCACGGCCCCAGCACCTCGATCTCACCCTCTCCCCCGCTCTGACTCTTACTCGTACTCCTACGCTTACTCTTACTCCTCTCACACGAACTTTTGATCTTAGCGCGAACGCCGATTCCACAATTGTTCTCGATTATGTTATGCCGGCGGCAGGAGAGCAAAACGGTCCCGGTTGGTCGCAAACATTACAACTCGAGGTCAACAACAGATGCCTTCGCACCAATGCAAATCTGGCCCCGAGCGTATTTCCTTCTACTCTTTTCGTGGTGCGCGTGGAAACGCTTGTGCCATCCGAACTGCGCGTTGGCCTAGTGGCCAGTTACGACACGACTTTGGCATGGGCACTGCGGCAACTCCGAATTCCGTTTTCGAAAATCAGTGACAGCGATCTTGCTGCTGGAAATTTTCATGAGGCGCAAACGTTGATCGTGGACATGCGAGCCTATCTGATACGGTCAAAACTGCGAGAGCACAATCAAAAGTTGCTCGACTGGGTCGCTGATGGTGGTCACCTCGTCGTCATGTATCACAAGACCTTCGAGTGGAATCCGGCAACCAATCCTGCTGAACTCCGCTTTGGAAATATGGAAGCCCCTGCGACTTTCTTTTCGCCGTATCGGTTGCGGCTTGGGAGTGAGCGTGTCACCGCTGAAACGGCGCCGGTGAAAATGCTCACCCCGCGACATCCTATATTCAATTTTCCCAATGTCATTACCGCGGCGGATTGGGAGGGCTGGGTACAGGAACGCGGCTTGTATTTTCCGCAAGAATGGGATGAGCGCTTTGTTCCACTGGTGGAAATGGCTGACCCCGGCGAACCGCCACTGCGCGGTGGGATGCTGCTTGCTCAATACGGCGCGGGTACTTATCTTTATACCTCGCTGGTTTGGTATCGCCAATTGCGTGCACCACGGGCAGCAAGCGGTGCGTTTCGAATGTTGGTCAATATGTTGGCATCGCCGTAAGCTTGAAAATGAAAGTTTATTTTGTTGAACACGGATGACACGGATTTTCACGGATTTTTTGGAGGAATTAATTTTATCCGTATGAATCCGTCTCATCCGTGCAATCCGGGAGCAAAAAACACAAGAAAAATTTAGATTTTTCTGAGTTCGAGCGTATAAATTAACTAAAACCGATGTTTGATAACCCTGCACCAAAACTTTCGGAAGCCAACGAAAAGCGCCACGAGAAATTGCGTGAGTTCCTTCTCCGCTTTCTGCAAACCCGCGGGCCAGTGACCATTACCGAGATTTTGCAACGGTATCCGCTCAATCATGATGAAGTGGAAATGGCACTGTCGGAGCTGGCCAAATCCGGAGCCGTGTATCGCGGTCGTCTCACTCGCGAGGCGGGCGAAGAGCAATGGTGCGATCGCCGCCATTTCGAGCAGCTCTATCGCCGGGCGATTCAGGAACGCCGCCGAGCTTTTGCCGCAAAACCGATAGAAAATTTTTTGCACTTTCTGTGGCGCTGGCATCAAATCGGGCAATTGCAAAATGCGGCGCAACTGTTGCCTCTGCTCCAGCGTTGGCGCGGACTGTTTTTACCAATTGATTTCCTGGAGCGCGAGATGCTTCGTGCTCGTCTTCCGAATACACCATTCACCCAACTCTTTGCCGCTTGCCACTTGCAACTTGCTTCTCTTTGCCAACAAGGCGAATTGATCTGGCGACTCTATCAGGAGGACAAAGGGCACGCCAAATTGGTGCAATTCTTTTTTCGGGGTGAGGGCCATCTTTTTTATACTCGTGAACAATTAAGCGAACAAGCAACACAGCTTTCTACGCCAGCGCAAAAAGTGCGAGAATTTCTCCGCGAGAACGGCGCCAGTTTTTTCCGCGATCTGGTTGCTGGAATCAATTTATCGAAACCGCAATTGGTTGAGGGATTGGCCGAACTGGCATGGCGTGGCCTGGTGACGAATGATAGCTTGCATACGCTGTATGAACTGGCTGAACATGGCACGCCGCGTCCTCCCGAGACGGAATTATCCAACGATAAATCATTATCCACTCCTCGAACTGCCGACAACGATTTACAGCAGTTTCTCGAAGCTAAACTGCCGGAATGGCGCAAACGCGATTATGCTCTGCGCCACCGTCGCTATGCACGGCGACGCGAAGAATTTCGCCGGGAATCTCGCCAAGCGGAAATGCTACAGCTCACCGAAGGCCGTTGGTCGCTGGTCGAATCTTTCGCCATCTATGGCAAGCCCGCAACGACTGCGGAAGGGGATGTACACCCTGATGACCGCAGTCTGGCGCATCGCCAAGCCTATTTGCTACTGGAGCGTTATGGCATTTTGGTGAAAGAGTGGTATCGTCGTGAAACCGGCTTGCTCCCGTGGTACGTGCTCTTTCAAGGGCTGAAACGCATGGAATGGCGCGGCGAGGTGCGGCGCGGATATTTTGTCCAGGGTCTTTCCGGTGTGCAATTCGCGCTGCCGCATGCAGCAGAGATGTTGGCGGCGGAAGGTTCAGGTGAAATTTCTTCCGGCCCGGTGATGCTCAGCATGCTCGATCCGGCAGTGCCCTACGGCAGTGGCGTCAACCTGCCCCTTCTGGATGCCAACAACAAGCCCTTACCGATAGTTCGGCAAGCAGGGAATCATCTCCTTTTTCTAAATGCCAAGCCGGTGGTGTATGCGGAAAATTTCGGCACGCGATTATGGCGCCTCGCCGCAGCGACGGACGAGCAGCTCGCGGCCTCGCTGGTTTGTCTGCGGCAATTTCTCTTGTTACCAGAGCCTTTTCGTCCACGCAAACGCCTCGAAGTGGAAACTTGGGATGGGGCACCGGTTACCGCCACTCCGGCGGTCGCATGGCTGCAACAACACGGTTTTGAAAGGGAAGAACAAAAAATGGTATTGTGGCCGTCGCGATTATGAAAGAAAATTTCACTTGACATTCAAGAAATAATAATGTAACATCAACACAGTTTGTGCGTCGCCGACGGCCGGCAAAAATGTCAAACTTTGCGCAATATCTCGTTGACTTTTCCTGATTTTTTATTAACTTTATGATAATCAATATGCTTCTGCCTACGGGCCGCGACTAACCGAGGAAGCCATGTTTGACGAAAGACTTTTACCGTTCATTGCGAACATCAGTCCGACCATTATGTGGATAGCTTTGACGGTGGGACTCCTCATGTTTGTGATCGGCTATTTCGCTGGCGGCAAATTGACCTTGGGACGCATCACCATGTGTGTTATTATCGTCACCATCGTGAGCGTTCTCGCCTTGCCAGCGCCCATTAAATTGTACACCCTGGTTGAACGGGGAATCGACATTCGAACCACTTTCGTAAGCGTGGCCCAGGAAGATACCACCAAAAGCGTTGCCAGCACAACTTCCACAAATCAAAGTGGTCCCAAAGCGATGTCCACCGTAAAAACCAAGGAAGGCAAGGTTGTTGTGGAGCAAGAGGTCCCATTTTCCCTGCAGTTATTCACATTTATTTTATATGTCTTCTGGACGGCCTTTTTAATTGGAATGGGCATTTTCTTGTATGAGACGCTGACGGTAACAGCCCAGGAAGCTGAGAGGCGATAATGCCATAGATACGAAAATGAAAAAGTTGCTTCGTTTTTTTGCTGCCGCCTGGTCCGCATCAAGCGTGGCATTCCAATTGTTTTTTGTCTCGGCCCTGCTGGCGAAAGACGCCCACCTGTTTGATTCTGTCTCCGATTCCTCCACCATCACTCTTGCCGTTTTGGATTTCAAGAATAACAGCGGGCTTTTCACCCTCGATGCGTTGGAAAAAAGCATTCCAGAAATGCTAAAAACCGAATTATCGAGGTCGCCATCCCGTTTGCTGGTGGTTGAACGCCAAAAATTGGAAAAAATTTTGCAGGAACAGGCGCTCGGCCAAACCGGCGTGCTGGACGAGAAAACCGCGCAACAAGTCGGACAATTGGTCGGTGCAGAATTTCTCGTGAGTGGTGAAATCAGTACCGTCGGGCCGCGGCTGCGGATTGATTGTCACATTTTCAAAGTGGCGACCGGCCAGGTGCGGGCGGAGAAAGCCATCGGCCCCGGCCGCGAAACGACCGATGATATGGTGCGCTTGCTGGCCGCAAACATCATCTTCAATCTCACCGGCGAAGGTGATTATCGCGAAAAGCTGCAACTGAAAAAGTATCCCGCTTCTTGGTTGTTGTTCGCAACCGCACTTTCCGCAGCCGCAACCGGGGTGACGCACGAAATCTCCCATCATGCGTATCAAGATTATCAGTCTGCCAAAAGACTTCATGAATTCGACACGTACTACAAGCGTGCCAGTAATTTTCGCAAGGCCCGAAATGGTTTGATCATTGCAACCGGCGCGTTGGCGCTGGCCAGCATCAACTTCTGGATTAAAAACCGATCTGAGGAAAATCAAATTTTTGCCACGACGGCTCTACAACCAGCCAAGCCGGCAGGAGAATTGGAATTGTTCGCCCAATCCGGGGAAGTGCGGCTTGGACTGCGTTGGCGTTTCTAATTCGACAACATGACTGCCTTTGTCTTTTCGCGACCACTTGAAAAAAGCACAAGGCAATGTCCTCACGATCACAAAAATTCATTCTTGGCTTTTTCCTGCTGTTGTGTGCCTGCGGGGAGTTGGAACGGAGTAATCCGTTGGACCCCCAAAATCCCCGCAGTGAACGCCGGCGCATCGTTTTTGTGGAAGCTTTTGTCAATGATACCGCGCCCTTCAGCTCCTTTGCCATGATCGCTTTGGACAGTCTGGCGGCCGCATTTCCCCAGGAACAGGTGATCATTGTCGAGCATCACCTGCCCAGCGCCCAATATCCGGATGCGCAGGCTTTGTCCGAAAGTGCCGATCGATATAAAATTCTCGCGAATGCCGGGCCTGCTGTTCCCGATGTATTTTTTAATGGCTCCGGAACGCGGGCGCAAGGGGCGTCCAGCACCTCCAATGCGCTGTTACGTTATCGCAGCGCCGTGGGCGCCGAAATTGACAAAATCGCGCATTTCACCATTGAAGCCAGGAAAAGGATTGCAGCCGCCAGCCTGGATATTGAGGTTACGATTGCGCGCCTCGGTAGCAGCGCATTCTCACAGTTTGCCGTGCTGGCAATAGTTTGGGAAGATTTGAAAATGGCTGGTCATCATCATGTTGTGCGGAAAATTCTGCCACCGGAAAATTTCAGTGGCATTCAGGCTGGTGAAAAAAAATCCGTGCATATGATGACGAGTCTGTCTGGCACAGTCAATACCGGACAAATTCAGGTGGCCGTGATCATTGAGCAAGCGACCGGCCTTGGCAGAGAAGTGTTGCAAGCGACACTGGCAGAATGAATGAAAAGATCATAACCGGTCCAATGTTGTCCTGATCGTCCAAAAGCCAGGAAAAGTCTTGAGACCTTGGCGGCCTGGCAATTAGCTTTATTGGTTATTGTGACTAATGCGGGTCAGGTTTTTATGCATCGACTCTCCATTGTCATTGCTTTGTTGATTGCACTCAGTAGCTTGCTCGGTTGTGAAGAATTGGGCAATCTGGTACAACCCAACAAAGCCCCGATCATTGACCGAGTTTACGCGGTCCGCAATCAGCTCTCGCCTACCGACACCACCACGGTGATCGTTGAAGCGCGGGATCCCGAAGGTGGCGTCCTGTCTTATGAATGGAGCGCGGAAAAAGGCACGCTTGCTTCAACCACCGGGCGCTCCGTGCTGTGGACCGCTCCTGCGGCTGGAGGCAATTATCAAATCTCAGTTAAAGTACGTGACGAGAAAAAAGGAGAAACCCAGGGGAGCATCACGCTTACGGTTTTGGCCATCGAAAAACCCACGGTAAAAATTATTTATCCGACAAATGGCGCTTTCATACCCGGCCTCGGTACTATAATAATTGAGGTGCTGGCGAGTCACCCAAACGGCATTCAACGGGTTGAATTCCAGGTCGGCGCCAATTTCCTGGGCATGGATAATTCCCCGCCGTACCAACAGCCGTGGAGTGTGGAAGGGCTTTCCGGCCCGGCAACGATTATTGCGAGAGCATACCGCGCCGGCACACCAGGAGAGCCAGGCGTGGATTCGGTGCGGGTGAGCGTGGAGGGAGTAACGCGGTTGTGAAAAGCGTTTGGGCTTTCTCGAACACTCATTGCTGGTTGAGGAAATTCGGATAGTTTTAACCCCGATAATTCATAAGCCACATTTTCAGGCTTGGGCCAACTCCGTGAGATAATAAGCGTAACAGTATCTCAAGGGTCGATTTACGCACCGCGTGAATTATCGGGGTTAAGATGATAAATCCTCCACAAATTCTCCTTGCTTCGCGCGAAAATTTTATCTATCATTAACATCACAACCATGCACGGCAGGAATCAAAAACCGCCGAAACATGGAAGTCTTATTGCCCGATTGCGAAGTGGTATTTGTTGGCGAGCCTGAATACTCAACCGCTGTGAAAGGTCATGAATTTTATGTTCAACTTGCTACGCGTCGTATTTTTTACGGGGATCTTTGCGCTTTTACTTGGAATCAGGAATTTGCAAAATACACCCCTGTTGTGGGGGTTTCTGGCAGCAACTTTTCTGACGCGCCTTGCCGAAGCATTTAGTCCCGCGGCCAACACGTTGCGCAGCTACCGCAAAGAAGAAGATCAGGCACGCTGGACGACCGGCGCAATCGGCCTGAGTTTTTTCACGAATGTGATCGCCCCCATGTTGGAATATCGTTATAAATTGTGGCCGGAATTGCCGGCAACGCAATGGTGGAACTGGGTCGGGCTGCTGGTCATGCTGGCCGGCTCGGCAATGCGAGTTTGGTCAATCTACCAAGCCGGCCCATCATTCATTCCGCATGTCACTGTCGATCCCAAGCTCAAACTTGTGACCGCCGGGCCTTACGCGCACGTGCGTCACCCCTGGTATTTGGGCACCATTTGTTCCTATCTTGGCATTGCCATGCTCTTCGGTAGTGTCATTGCCGCGGTTGCTCTTGTGGTTTTAGTGATACCTTCTTTGATTCTGCGCATTGTCAAAGAAGAACAGCTTCTCTCCGGCCGTTTTGGCGAAAGTTGGAAGAAATATCAAAGCCGAACGCCATGGCGCCTGGTGCCCAGTTTATGGTAAGGCGTGACTGGTGCGTACCAGATTTCGATGTGCGTGTTCTGAGTTTTCAAATCATGCTGCCAATTACGGAAATTTCAGCTCGAGTCCGAGGCGTGGCTTGCCGCGAAATTTGGTCTTGAATGGGTCCACTTCGACTCTGTCGCCTACTTTGAAACCCGATTTCAACACCTGCGTCACTTCAACACTGTAACCGGCAAAAAGATGTGCTTCCAGAAAACCCACCGGTACGCCAAAACCTATACCGAGGATGGGCTCAATTACCCGTGCCAGGCGCAAACCGCCGAGCAAATGAAAGGAAGTGGCAAGTGATTTCGCTCTGGTATCAACGGCATAAAAATGAAAATTGATCACGGCAAAACTTCCGAGATCGCCACGGCGTTTGGGCCGGATGATAATCACGCCATCATTACCAACGGCAAAATCCACATCTTTTGCGCTGGTAACGGCCGTGGCCACACCGAAACTCCAGTGCTCTTTCGCCGTGTTGTCAAAAGATGCGGTGGCAAGACGCTTTTCCGCCTCCAGACTGGCTTTCACGATCACGGAAATGGTTGAAAATTTACGGAACTTTGGTGGAATATCATACTCGCGTACATCGATCCACGTGGTGTCCGGTTGCAATGCCCGCACGCTGGGCAAGAATGGAAAAAACATGCCGACAAACTGCGGCAGATTCTGTAGAAAAGGCGAATTTTTTGCCGTCAATAATGTTGACACAAAGGAAGCGCCACGCCGCTGTCGAGAGATGAATAGATAATAAAGCCTGGCTTTGTCAAGTCCATAAAGGCGGGTATCAAAAAAATTGCTGCCTTCATGAAGCAAACCGATCGGCGAGAGTTCGTCGGTAAAATTCGCGACGACGAGATAATAGTTTCGCAGATCCAATGGTACGCCGCTGTTGTACAGCAATTTTCTCAAACTGTCGATCGCCGGTATGGTCAACCCCTCGCGGAACAAATGATAGGCCTGCGAAAATAAATCGGCCTGGTCAAAATAAGCAAATGGTGCGCCAGCCACTGGTTTGGGAATGACCACCACTTGCTCTTGCGCCGACAAGTTGAGGTTCAAAACCAGCGTCAAAATGGCAACAAGTGTTTTTGCAAAGACTCGCATATTTCCTCCTGTCAGTTTGAACTGTGACATAAAAATCATCCACTCGGATTTGTCTGGTTTTCAATACGCGCGTAGATACTAAATAAATTTTAACAAAATTGCAAATGCTTTTTGATTCCCGGGAAATTCTCTTGACAAAAAGGCCACACTTGAGTATAATAGAATGGCTCTTCAAACCATTATCCTGGAATTCATTCCTGGCTGTCTTTTGCCGAGGCTTTAAAAGACGAAATTTTAAGGTGAAAAAATCTTTGCTGTAAACCGAAAGATGGTAACATGGAACCGATTCTGAAATCCCGCTTTTGGACTTGGGGAATACTGTTGCTGGCGCTGCTGTTTGTCCTATGGAGTCTCACCCTTCTCCTCTCGGCAAACCGGCAACATGCAGAAACCAACGTGGTGGTCGCGTGTGTTCTGGTGAGTTTTCTCGGCTTGGGGCTGTACGCGCACCAGCGCGATCTCGTCAAACCCGTCAAAGTTGAAGAAGCACGACCGGAAGGCAAGGAACATCTTCACACCATGGACGATCTGGCGCCGGTTATGATTTGGAGAGCCGGCCCGGAGAAGCTTTTCAACTATTTCAACAATGGTTGGCTCAAATTTGCCGGACGGTCACTGGAAGAAGAGCTGGGCAAAGGCTGGACCGAGCGTGTCCATCCTGACGATTTACCGCAGTGGTTGAATTCATTTGCCAAAGCGTTTGACGCCCGGGAGGAATTCAAAATAGCGCATCGGTTAAGACGCTTTGATGGTGAGTACAGATGGATTTTAAATACAGGCATTCCGCGTTTTATGCCGGACGGCAGTTTTGCCGGATATATTGGCTCGTGCGTTGACATCACCGAGCTCAAAGAGACGGAGGCCGCGCTGCAGCAATCCGAAGAGCGCTACCGCACGTTGATCGAACGCATGCCCGACGGAGTGTATCGCAGCACCCCCGAGGGAAAATTTATCGATGTCAATCTTGCCATGGTGAAGATGCTTGGCTATGAAAGCAAGGAAGAGTTGATGGCGATCGACATCAAAAAGGAGCTGTATTTTGACACGCATGAACGGGAGGTCGTCGTAGACGCCCTGCAACGGGCGGGCCGCGATGAGATCGATGTATTTCGCCTGCGTCACAAAGACGGCGGTGAAGTGTGGGTGGAAGATCATGGCCAATTGGTCCGCGATGCCGAGGGCAAGGTAATCTATCACGAGGGTATTCTCCGCAATCTGACCGAGCGCAAACAAGCGGAGGCGGCGCTGCGAGAAAGCGAAGAGCGCTATCGCTCGGTAATTGCGGCGATGGCGGATGGAATTGTGTTGCACGGTGAGGATGGCGCCATTCTCGCCTGCAATGCCAGTGCCGAAAACATCCTCGGTGTTTCCGCCGAACAGATGCGCGGCCGCAGCTCAATGGATGCACAATGGCGCACCATTCATGAAGATGGTACACCCTTCCCGGGCGAGGAACATCCTGCCATGGTCACATTGCGCACGGGCAAACCCTGTGCAAATGTGATTATGGGAATTCACAAACCTACCGGTGAGCTTACCTGGATTTCGATCAATTCCCAACCGTTGCGGCGAGCCGGGGAGGAAAAGCCATACGCAGTCGTGGTTTCATTCTCCGACATTACCGAACGCAAGTGGGCAGAGCAAGCGCTGCGCGAGAGCGAAGAACGCTACCGCCTCCTTGCGGAGAACTCGCTGGACTTGATCGGCCTGCTAGATCTCGATGGTAATGTTCTTTACGCCTCGCCTTCGCATTACTACGTGATTGGCTATACGCCCAATGAACTTGTTCATCACAACCTCTTTACCATCGTTCATCCCGAAGATGTTCCGCCGGCGCTTGCGGCCATCAATGAGTTGCTGGCCTCCGGTGCGAGAAAAACCATCGAACTGCGGTTGCAAAAAAAGACTGGTGACTGGATTCAGGTTGAAGCCATCCTTGCTGCCATTATCAACAGCGCCGATGCGGTCCATCGCATTTTATTCTCGGCGCGTGACATTACCGCGCGCAAACAGGCGGAAGAGCGCATCAAAGCGTCGCTCAAAGAGAAAGAATTGCTGCTGAAAGAGATTCACCATCGCGTCAAAAACAATTTGCAGATTATTTCGAGTTTGCTCAACCTGCAAGCCGGATATATCGAGGATGGACGCGCCTGCGAGATGTTCAAAGAAAGCCGGAACCGGGTCAAATCCATGGCACTCATTCATGAAAAATTGTATCAGTCCAAAGATTTCGCGAAAATCGATTTTGCCGAATATATTCGCCATTTGACTGCGCATCTGTTCCGGTCATATGGCGTGAATTCCCATGCCATCGCCTTGCAAGTAAACATCGATAAAGTTTTACTTGACATCGAAACCGCCATCCCCTGCGGCCTGATCATCAATGAACTGGTTTCGAACTCGTTGAAATATGCCTTCCCATCCGGGACCAATGGTGAAATCCGCATCGATCTGCACTCCGATTATGATGGCAAGCTGGTGCTTCTCGTCAGCGATAATGGCATCGGATTTCCGAAAAGTTTGGATTTTCGGAATACCGAATCCCTGGGTTTGCAATTGGTAAGCACACTAACCGATCAACTAAATGGCAGCATCGAGCTGGATCGGAGCGCAGGGACGAGTTTCAAAATTTTGCTAAATCCTCATGGCGGTTTTGCTTCACAAGGAGGTTCTGATGGAATCCAGCGCAACCGCTTCGATCTCGCTTTCTGAAAATAATGCAAGCAAGTCAGGAATGAGCGCAGGAATTTCGGCGGCGGATGTACGTGTTGCTTTAAATCGTGTGATGCGCGATAGTCTGCCGCCGGTTTCGGTCGGGCTCTGCATTCTCTATGCCATCTTTGCTGTAAGCCATGCGTTACTTCTCCCGCCAGGCATGGCCACTACCATGAGCCTGGTGGCGGCAGGAACAGCCGTGGCGCTGCTCATGCTTCGCCTTGCACTCGGTCGATGGCAGATTTCGGAACGCTGGGCGCATCCAATTGGAACGATGATTGCCGGCCTGGTCCTGTTGAACAGCCTCTTGCACCTCTACCTCACATACGATCCGCTGCAGACGACCAACCTGGTGCTGCTCGTTGTCGGTGTCGGCTTTCTTTTCCTGTCGTTTGGCTGGCTAACGTTGGTGCTGGTAGCGACATTCGTTGGTTGGAGCGGAATCGCATTGACCGCTCCATCTCCTGAATGGCCGCACTTTGGGTTCGCGCTTTTTAGCGCGAGCGTCCTGGCGGTGCTGGTTCACGCCGTTCGAGTCCGGACGTTAAAACGACTGGAGAGACTTCGTTTGCAAGACGAACGTCGCAACGCGGAACTTGAAGCCGCACTTGCTTCCACCGAAGCGGCACGTCGCCTCGCAGAGGCTTCCAGGCGTGATCTCATGCAAAGCGAGGCATGGCTCCGTTTGCTGACCAACCAAATGCCGGCGGTATTATGGACAACCGATGCCGAGCTCCGCTTCACTTCTGCGCTCGGGCATGACTTGCCAGCTTTGGACCTTGTGCCTGAACAGATTTCCGGGAGAACACTTTCTGAATATTTCCGTACCACGGCTGCCAATTTCATACCGATCGCAGCACATCGCCGAGCCCTGGCAGGCGAATCGGTTGCCTACGAAATGTATTGGAAAGAACATCTGTTTGATTGCCAAGTCGAGCCGCTGCACGACACAGAAGGCAAACTGATCGGCGTTATCGGTATAGCATTTGACATCACCGAACGCAAAAGCACGGAGGATAAGATCAAAGTCTCTTTGAAAGAAAAAGATCTGCTGCTCAAGGAGATTCATCACCGCGTCAAAAACAATTTGCAAGTCATCGCCAGCTTGCTCAATCTGCAGGCCGGATATATCAAGGATGAGTCGGCACATGAGATTTTCAGGGAAAGTCAAAACCGAATCAAAGCCATGGCGCTCATTCATGAAAAACTATATCACTCCCAAGACCTGACCTCGATTGACTTTGCCTCCTATATCCGCAACCTCGCCGTGCATCTGTTCCGCTCTTACAAGATCAATGCGCATGCCGTCAATTTGCAAATCGAAGTCGATCCCATCGTTCTTGATATCGATACCGCGATTCCCTGCGGCTTGATTGTCAACGAGCTGGTTTCCAATTCCCTCAAACATGCCTTTCTCCCACCGTGGCAGGGCAAAACCGGTGAAATACGCATCGCGATGCATCAGCATGAAGGCAAAAGGCTTGCCCTCATTGTCAGTGACACCGGTGTCGGCTTCCCAAAGGATTTGGACTTCCGCAACACCGCATCCCTGGGTTTGCAGTTGGTCAATACCTTGACCGAGCAACTCGAAGGCACGATTGCACTCGATACCAACGGTGGAACGACGTTTAAGATTATGTTTCGTCATTAATCCGAAGTCTGATGCTGGCTGCCGCAAGCACTGACAACAGACAACGGGCAAAGAACAACAGACAAAGGGTAATAACGATGAATAGCCAAATTCCGGCCAGGATTCTGATCGTCGAGGATGAAAACATTGTCGCGAAAGACATTCAAAATACGTTAAAAGGCCTCGGTTATGAGGTTACGGCCATCGTTGCCTCCGGCGAGGATGCCATTCTGAAAGCGGCAGAGACGAGACCGGATCTGGTGCTGATGGACATCATGCTAAAAGGCTATCAAGACGGTGTGGAGGCGGCACAACAAATTCTTGCGCTTTATAATATTCCTGTCATCTATCTCACGGCTTATACCGATGAAAAAACCCTGCAGCGTGCCAAAGTCACCGAGCCGTATGGTTATATCCTCAAGCCGTTTGAAGAGCGAGAATTGCACATTGCCATCGAAATGGCCATCCATAAACATCAGATGTCCAAAAAATTAAGAGAGCGGGAACAGTGGCTGACCACGATACTCAAAAGCATCAGCGATGCAGTGATCGTCACCGATGCCAAAGGCGCGATAACCTTCATGAATCCGATTGCCGAAGCGCTGACCGGATGGACACAGCGCGAAGCATTGGGCAAGGAGTTGGCTGAAGTATTTAAAATCGTCGATCCTGAGACGCACTCGACAATCGCAAAACAAGTCCGTGACAGCGGTGATGCCAATCCTTCTTTGCTCGTTGCCAGAGATGGCAGGGAAACCCATATCGATGACAACGCCACGCCCATCCGGGATGAAAATGGGAATCTCACCGACGTCGTCCTGGTCTTTCGCGACATTTCCGAGCGCAAGCGCGCAGAGGAAAAATTACAGCAACAAGAGCAACAGCTTCGCCAGTCTCAGAAAATGGAGGCCATGGGCAAATTGGCGGGCGGCGTAGCCCACGATTTCAATAATATGCTGACGGCGATTATCGGGATGACTGAATTGGCGATGTTGGAACTCCACCGTGATCATCCGGTGCGCAAAGAACTCAAAGAAATCAAGCAACTGGCTGATCGCGCGACTCTGCTCACCCGGCAATTGCTCACTTTCGCCCGGCAGCAAATCATCGCCCCCGTTGTTCTCAACTTGAACGACTTGCTCTTGAACCTCGACAAAATGCTCCGCCGTCTCATCGGTGAGGACATTGAGCTGGTCCTGTTGCCCTCTGCCGACCCCGGGCTGGTCAAGGTGGATTCCGGACAAATCGAGCAGGTCATAGTCAATCTTGCGATCAACGCACGCGATGCCATGCCGCAAGGAGGCACGCTGACATTGGAGACCAGCAACGTGACGGTGGACCAAAAGAATGGAAACCAACATCCTGTGGCAAAACCTGGTGACTATGTAATGCTCGTTGTTCGCGATACCGGGATAGGAATGACGGAAGAGACCAAAAGCCATTTATTCGAGCCGTTTTTTAGCACCAAAGAGGTCGGCAAAGGGACAGGTCTGGGGTTGGCGACCTGTTATGGCATCATTCAACAAAATAATGGACACATCGCGATCGAAAGCGAAACCGGGCAAGGCACCACGGTCCGCATTTATCTCCCTCGCGTGACGGGTACCACAGCTGTTTTGTCAGAACTCGAAAAATCTCCTGCTTTACCGCAGGGAACGGAAACCGTTCTGCTCGTCGAAGATGAACCCACGGTGCGAGAAGTCGCTGCGCGCGTGCTGCGCGAGCAAGGTTATCATGTGCTCATGGCAGCCAACGGTGACGAGGCGTTGCAGCTCGCAAAAGCGCATCCCCAGGAAACCATTCATCTCCTGGTCACCGATGTTGTCATGCCCCGTCTGAGTGGCAAAGTCGTGGCGGATCAACTCAAAGTCATTCGTCCTGATATGAAGGTTTTGTTCATCTCGGGCTACTCCGATGAAACGACATTTCGTCACGGAACGGCAGATGCGAGCCTGGCATTTTTGCAAAAACCGTTCTCGCCGGCGGTATTGGCGCACAAGGTCCGTGAAGTGCTGGATAAATAACACCAAATAAAAATCGACGAAGCTGAGACGGGAAGTGGACGATCAGAGACGATTGGGAATTTCAGTTATCATCATTACCCAAGACGAGGCGAAGCACATACGTGAGTGCCTCGAATCAGTCTCGTGGGCAGACGAGATCATCGTGGTTGACGCCGGCAGTCAGGATGGCACGCCGGAGATCGCACTGAGATTCACTGACAAAGTTTATCACAACCCCTGGCCCGGCTACGCTGCGCAAAAACAGTTTGCCTTGAATCGTGCCAGCCAACCATGGGTTCTGAGCATTGATTCGGATGAGCGGGTGACCACGGAGTTGCGCGATGAGATTTTAACCGTGCTCAACTCCCTCCCTGCCCGGCATCAGGGGTATTACATTCCACGATTGAGCACGTTTCTCGGGAAATTCATCTACCATAGCGGTTGGTACCCCGGTTATCAATTACGCCTTTTCCAGCGCGATCGCGCCCGGGTCACCGAAGCGCGGGTGCACGAAGGTTTTCTTGTCGAAGGATCGCTCGGCCATTTACAAAATCATCTTTTGCACTTCACCCATCAGACGCTCGAAGAAAGCTTCAAACGGCTGAACCGATACTCCTCATTGGAAGCCGCTGATCGCGCCGGGCACAAGCGTGTGCATTGGTGGGATATGCTTACTCATCCACTTTCGGCATTTTTCAACAAATTCATCGCCCACAAAGGCTACAAAGACGGCATGCATGGTTTTTTACTCGCCCTGGTCACGGCGATGGTAAAAATGGCGCTGTACATGAAAATTTGGGAAATGCAAAACAGCGGCAGTCGAAATGAAGAGGGAACAAAATTACTTCAGAACTCCGAGGCGAGACAAACATTATGACCATCCCCTGGATACAAATTGCCAACACGATTGCCAAGCTCGGTACCATTGTGATGACCGGTAAAGACATCAGCGAGCAAATAGGCAAAATACTCCGCCATCAGCAACGATCCAGAGAGATTGACGTTGCCGCTTTACAACGCTTGCAGCAACTCGAAAAGGCCGTGGAAATGCAATCCCAGTTGAACGGGCAGTACAACACAGAAATGGAGCTGATGAAATCGGTGTTGGAGAATGTTCAAAAAAGCTTGCGCTGGATGTCAATCTTGCTGGTTCTCTCAGCGGCGCTCAGCCTGGCCGCAATTTTGATTGTGTTGCTGAAATAACCACTGTCTCGAGATCAATCCGCAGCTTCAGAGCTTTTGTCGCTTCGTCAATTCACCCGCTGCAAGCGCACGCGCACGCTTCTCTCTTTGTCATTGCGGAGAAATTTAACGTTCACTTCGTCGCCAACTTTGTATCGCTCGAGCACATTGCTCAGCTCATCGAAGCTGCGAATTTTTGCGTCGTCAATGCCGACGATCACGTCACCGAGTATCAGCTCGCCGCGCCAATTTCTCTGCAAACCCTGCAGACCCGCCTTGTCGGCCGGACCGCCTCGTTGCACCTCACCGATGATCACACCTTCAATTCCGAGTCTTCTGGCATACGCATCATTAATGACGCTCACCCCCAGTCCCGGACGAATGACCTTGCCATATTTGATGAGCTGTGGCACGACGCGCATGACGGTGTTGACCGGCACGGCAAATCCGATTCCCGCACTGCTCCCGCTCGGGCTGATAATGGCGGTGTTGATGCCGATGAGTTGTCCGCGGGAGTTCAGCAGCGGGCCACCGGAATTACCTGGATTAATTGCGGCATCGGTTTGAATGACATCCTGAATGGTGCGACCACCGCTGGTTTTTATTTCGCGACCCACCGCACTAACTACGCCGGTGGTCAACGTTTGATCGAGACCAAAGGGATTGCCTATTGCTAAAACCTTCTGCCCAACTTGCAAGTTCGTTGAGGAGCCCACTTGGACGGGTTTCAGGCTGCTGCTCGCGGCTTTAATGCGCAGCACGGCAATATCCTTGCTCGGTTCGGTCCCAACCACTTCCGCTTCATAAGAAGAATGATTACTCAACGTCACTGTCAGTGCGTCGGCATTCTCAATCACATGATTGTTGGTGACGACATGACCTTGTTCATCCCAAATAAAGCCACTGCCCGATCCGGCGGGGATTTCAAACACATCGAGGGAAAAGAAATCGCGGCGCAAAGCTTTGCTGGTGATAAAGACGACCGAGGGCGCGACCTGCTGAAAGACCTCGATGGTATTGCGCTCATCCGGCAACAGTACGGTATCATCCGCCACTGCCATGTTCGTCGCTATCGCACGAACCGGCCCGCTTTCAATACTTGTCGTTTTCGGTGTTTCCAGGTACGTGCTGGTCAAAACCAAACCGATGGCAATTCCAATCAAGATGCCAATGAACAAGTGACGCGTTTTCATGGTCATTTACCTCAACTGCTTTTTATTAAGTAAGAAGGTAGGGTTAAATTGGAGAAGTTCTTGCGAAAATGAGATTTCAACGCCTTGGAACGACACACTTACGGCGGCGAGAGGCTGCTGCATGACGAACGCAACGAATGGCAGTAACGGCATCCGGCTTGATAAAGATGGGTAAACCATCATCATCCACCGCAATGATATAGACCTCGGTTACAATAATCTCCGGGTGTTTGACTACCTGTTTCAGTCTCCGCAACGATCGCTTGTTTTGCAGGGTTTCAGCCTAATGGTTGGCACAATTTACATAAAAAAATACCCGCACAGCATTTCACTCGACAGGCAGTCTTTGGCAAACTCGGAGTGCAAAGCTGCCCTTCACGGGGCCAAAGCTTCGCACTCCGGTTACGAGCTAATTTATGGACACCTTACTGTTTTCCTGCTTGCAACGCTTCAGACTTGGCAAAAGCTTCGTTCGCTTTTTCCAGTTGACCTGTGCGGATATATCCCACGCCGAGATTGTGCCAGGCATTAGGCTGCTCAGGATTGAGCTCAACGGCCTTCAAGAGATAAGGCATCGCTGCTTTGAAACTCTCGTTGGCGACCTGGCGCAGCGAGTCGATACGAGCGGTATTGGGTTTTTTCTTCTTCGCCATCGCCTCATCTTCGATATCGCGGGCTTTCTTATCGAGTCGCTCACCAATTTTTAAATGGCTGAGGCCCACGTTGTAATTGACCTCAAAATCATCGGGGTTGGTCAGCAACACTTCGTCGAATTTCTTGATGGCATTGGCATAATCTTCCCGCAACAGGTAAAGGCGACCCATATTAAAGAGCAAATCCTTGTTTCCGGGACTCAGCTTTAAGGCATCTTCATAGGTTTTCATGGCCTCATCGCTCTTGCCCATCATGTCATAGGTGATGCCAATCTCACCAATAATACGGGTCCGAGCGGTGTCCGGCGCCAATTCGGCGGCCTTCTGCAAAGCCCCAATGCACTCATCATACTGCTGGCGTTGGTTATAGATACTGGCAAGCATGAGATAAGACTGATAGTCATCCGGCTTGATCGCCAACAGCTCATGATAAACCCGAATCACGGCATCCGTGCTGTCCATCCGCGTATAAACAAAGGCCAGGTTCCTATAAGAGTCGGGTTGTGTGGGATTGATCAGCCTGGCATTTAAAAAGCTTTCCAGCGCCTGGGGATAGTTCTGCTCATTCGCCGCCTTGACACCATTATTGAACTGTTCCGCAAAATATCTTTGCAGCAAGAGGCTGATATCCTTTTCGTATTTTTTGGAATACGACAGGCTGGCGTTAAACTCATGCACCATGTCCGCAATGCGGCCTTTCATGCCATACAGATCGCCAAGCAAATAATGAGCTTCTGCATTTTCCGGCTTCTTGGCAATTGCTTTTTCGAACCATTCGATCGCCTTGTCGTACTCACCCTGCTTTTTGTACAACTTCGCGGAATTCATCTCAACGGACTGCGCGCGCACTCCATCTGCCAATATCAGCAACATGACCAGTCCGACCCAAACCATGAGGATACGTTTCATTCCTCGTTCTCCTTTCTTGACAGTTAAAAGTTGCATAAACCTAAACTCTCTCACTATGCCGCAAGCATTAAATCATATCCAAATCGCATCAGTTTGCACTTGAATTGATCTCTCAACCCTCGGCGCATTGGACTCAACTCCTGCAGAAGAACTCACAATAAAAATATAACCGAATTTAATTGGATACGCAAGAATTATTTTACCCTGAACGTGAAAAAAAGCAGGTTTGTAGCTGCGGCAGATGGCGGTCATACGGAGGACGAATAATACCCGCTTCAGTAACGATTGCAGTAATCAATTCGTTGGGCGTAATATCGAATGCCGGATTATATACGGCTGCGCCGGCAGGCGCAATCCGCCGGCCAAAGCTTTCTGTCACCTCCTCGGCAGCGCGCTCTTCAATCGGAATTCCCTTTCCCGTGTCAATGTTGCAATCAATGCTCGAAGTGGGAGCAACGACATAGAAGGGAATTCCGTGTTTCTGCGCATTGACGGCAAGCGAGTAGGTGCCAATTTTGTTGGCGACATCACCGTTGCGCGCGATGCGGTCGGCTCCCACCAGGCAACAATCGATCTTCCGGCGCTGCATCACAAATGCTGCCGCATTGTCGCAAATGAGCGTACTTGGAATGCCTTCGTGCATCAGTTCCCACATGCTCAGGCGCGCGCCCTGCAACAGTGGTCGCGTTTCATCGACAAAAACATGCAACTTTTTCCCTTGCGCGTGGGCCGTGAAAATGAGACCAAGCGCCGTGCCAAAATCCGCAGTCGCCAAGGCACCGGTATTGCAATGAGTGATGATCGTGGCCGGATTCGGAATCAGCACCGCGCCGTGCCGTCCAATTGCACGGCAGGCTTGTTGATCCTCTGCAAAAATCTTGTGCGCTTCATTTAAAAGCGCTGCCTTGATCCGAGCAATCGGCTGATCACGATGGGATTCTGCCGTTCGTCGCATTCTGTCCAGGGCCCACGAAAGATTGACCGCGGTTGGCCGGGTGTGAAGCAGAAAAGCGATTACGCGATCAAGCTCGGTGAAGAATTGCGCCGTGTTTTCGGCGGAAAATTTTTGCACGCCCAACAACACCCCGAATGCACCGGCGATACCGATTGCCGGCGCACCGCGCACACGCAGCGTTTTAATGGCTTCGCCGAGGTCTTCGACGCGCTCAATATCCACGTAAACCAATTCTGCCGGCAACTTGGTTTGATCGATGATTTTGACTTTGTTGTCAGTCCATTCGATGGTGGTAACAGGCATGAGGTTGGATTCCGTATTACTGGCTTGTCAAAATGAAAACAATTGACTTCATGTGTGAAAAATCTGTGGGGCAAAACAAGGATTCCCTGATTCGTCGTTGAAACAATTCCCTTGACAGGTTTTTGTCACTGCGCGTCAATCATTTCGCTGCATACTTCCGCAAATTTCTCAACACCGCCAGGAAATCTTTTGCTTCCGGCGCCGTGATCGTCATCATCTCTTTTCGCGCCGGGTGATAAAAATGCAGTGTGGCAGCGTGCAAAGTCAACCGCCGGATGAGCGGCAGCTCCGTCTCCCCCTCTTTCAAATGAAAACCCGTTTTAATGGATGACAGATAAAATGCTTCGGCCTGGCCATAGATCGGATCGACCAGCAGGGGACGACCGATGGCTTGCAGATGCACGCGAATCTGATGCTGTCTTCCGGTCTGCGGTCGAACTTCCAGCAAGGTCACACCGCGAAATCTCTCCAACACGCGAACGGAGGTCACTGCGGGTTTACCATTACGGCTCACCATCATGACGCCCGGATGATTCGGATGCGGGGCAATGGCACGCTGAATGGTCAGTGCATCTTCCGCCATCTCACCTTTCACCAATGCCAAGTAGGTTTTTTCGATCCGATGCTGGGCAAACTGCCGGCAGAGCTCGCGATGCGCTGATGCGGTTTTGGCAAACAAGACAATCCCGCTGGTGGCCGCATCAATGCGATGCACGACGTATAGCGACAAGCCCAATTTCTCGGCGGCAATGCTGTGCAGACACGGCCAATCCGCATGCCAGCGCTCGGGAATCACCGGCAGGCCGGAGGGTTTGTTGAAAGCGACGATGGAATCATCTTCGGACAAAATTGGCACCCGCCATTTTTGCTGTCGAGCCCGGTCATAATAGTGCAGTTCCGGCATCCCTGATTTTGGCGGATCAGTGCCAGTTTTATACTTCGGATAGAATTCCGCAGACGATTCCCGCATGTCAGATCGCAGGTGCATCATGGTTTTGATTTGACAGACGCGGTGTCCACTTATCTCTTCACAAACTCCACGCGCGGATTGGCGGCATGCGCCACAACCGTGTCTTTGTCTTTGATCGGCTGCGCACTACCCCAACCTTTAGTACGCAGGCGCTCGCGATTGATTTTGTATTGGCTCGTCAAGAGTTCTCGCAATGCCTCGGCACGTTGTTGCGAAAGTCGCGTGTTGTCACCTTCGTCAGCCAATTCGTAGACATGACACTCGATGGACAAATTCAATCCCAAGTCGGCTTGCAACAATTTGGCCAGCTCCTTGATGGTCGGCGTCGATTGGGGTGCGAGCGCAGCAGAACCTTTCACAAAAACGATGCCGTAGCTGATGATTTTCCCCTGTTCTTCAATTTGGTCACGAAAACTTTTAGTGGCAGCAAGCTTGAAATCGGTGATCATACATTTGTCATCGCCTTCTTTCTCGCCGCCGGCCATAAAGAGCTCGAGGTCACGAGCACGAAAATTTCCCAACTTGGTGACCTCAAAAATTCGAAGACTGTCGATGTAACATTTGTAACCCTCCTCACCGGCGATCATCGCCAAATGGTGGCGACCTTTCAACTCGAGCTCATGGGCCAAATCGATTCCAGAGGAAGTGTTGAAGTAAACGCCGAGATCTTCGATGGTCAAAGTCACCCAGTCCTCATCTGTTTGTCCATAGACGTCAATCCGATAGCTGCCGCTGTAACCCTGCGGAATCACATAAAAATCCATTTCGAGGGTGAACTGGCTGGGCAGTTTGGCGATTTGCGGAGCGACAAATGAGGCCTCGATGGCGTGCAGCCATCGTTGATTCTGGAATTGCATGACTTCCGTTTTGCCTTCGATCAGTTTCCACGCCATGGGTTGTTGGCCAATTCGTTCGCCGCTAAAATCATCATAAAAAAGCACCGGGGTGCCGGGAATGAAATCGTATTTTGACCAGGCTTCGGTGAGATCGTCACTCTGCGCCTGCGCGGTTTCGTCAATTGCCTCGACAACATAACAAATGGTCGTGACCAACATGAGTAACGGCCAAGTTCTAATAGGCGACATAAGCGATACTTTCATGAATTCGGTTGGTCCTATTCGGGAGTAAATGACACCCAATTATGCGACTGTTCGACTTCACTCTCCGGTCTGGTGCGTGAAAGGTTTCTCGCCGCTCGAAACTCACTTTTTACTGCTTGAAGTCCACGGGTGACTGCCGCAACGAATCTGAAAACAAATTCAATTCATCCGCTTTTGGCAATTCTTCTCGAAAAACCACTTTGATATTTTCGATTTTCTTTTCGCCCCAGTCGCCTCGCTGCAAAAGCCAGGCTTGCACAAATTCGCTCACGGTTTTACGGGCTTCTTCACGCACCAGCTTCAGCTTCGTAGTATCTGTCGCATTCGCATTGAGTTGCGGCGTGAGGCTTTGCAATAATTTGGCCTGTTGCACTTCGGCATTGAATGCCAACGGGCCCTCGAACGAGCTTATTTCCATTTTGTCAGTTTCAATCGCCGGCGGCAAGGTGGGACGAAGCTCTGGTGCATAAATGCGGCACGTATTATTGACAACCTCGATTTCCCACCGGTCAAGGACTCGTACGTGATAACGATAAATTACCGGCGCTTTGATGATGACGGTCGTCGTCGCGCCAGGAATGTTCCAATTGAAAAAAGGCACCTTTGCAGTATCCGAGCTTACAAAGGTTTCGGTCGCCGTGAAGCCCGCCACTTCCAAATTGCCGCCCGGCGTGCGAAAAATCGTCGGGATGCTGGCGATAAAATCTCTCTCAACGGCTTCGCGATTGAAAGGGTGAAATATTTCTGGAAAGGAATAATAGAGAAATGCGCCGACGAGGGCGAGAACAACAAGCACCGTCAACAAGGCTTTCATAATTCGCTTCCTTTTTTGCACTTCGACAAGATCGTGCACTTTTTTACAGGTATGCCGGTGTTCCAGTTTGCCGATCAAAAGACGAATCGGCAAACTGGTTCACTGAACATTCGTCACCTGCTTGTCGATATGAGCATGAGCTTTTGTGTGATGGTCTGCTGCCCAGCGCGCAATTGGTAAAAATATATTCCAGCGGGCGCGGGCTCGCCATTTTCCAGACGGCCATCCCACTGCGTTTCGTAATAGCCAGCGGTTTGTACGGTGTTCACCAACTCGCGGAGCTTCTGACCGAGAAGGTTGTAGACGCTCAGCTCCACGCGTGTCGGTTCAGACCACGGCAGCTCGTAACGAATGAGCATTGAGGAGGGCTGTGAAAGCAAAACCGGATTGGGATAACTTTGCTGCAAGGCGAAACGACGTGCCGGAGCATTATGTGCATCTGCCACACCGGTGGTGTAATTTTGCGCTTGTATGCTGAATCCCAACGGTTGCTCAGCTTGACTGCGCAGGTTTTCACCAACGCTGCGTGGCTGATCTTTGCCAAGGATGTAACTCGTCAATACCAATGGAAAGATACCGGTGATGTTGGTGCCGGAAATCCAGAGGCCGCTATCGCCAAAAGACTTGTTGTCATCGCCGGTGTCTGGCGTGTTATCATTGCTGCCCTCAGGTGCATCACGATAATAGAATTTCTGGCTTGCGCCAAATTCCTTTGGCACGGAAAAAATGTTGATGAATGAGCCATGCGCGCTGCTCATCATGTACCAGTTCAATCGTGGCTGATTGACAATCGCAAGATCTGCGTCCGTCAAATTATCCAGTACTCCGTCGACCGTAACGGGATTGACCAAATTTTGATTATACCATTTCGCGCCGGTGACATTCGGCGCAAAATCGAACGACTGGCGCAGCAAAGCAACACCGGGAACACTGGTTAAATTCAAAGAAGTATTCAAAATGAAGGAATTGCCATAGTATTTGATCAAAAGCGGAATATCGACATTAATCAACGCAATCCGTTCAGTCAATTCGCGAATCACTCGTATCCGACCATCGCGGAACTTCACGTCGACTTTATTGAAGCTGTTTTCGTCAATCGTAATGGTAAAGATGGATTTGATTTGTACCCGGAGTTTGAGACGGTCCAGAAAATCAGAATTGCTGCCACCTTCACTAACCGGCACGAGAATTGAGTTTTGGATGCCATTGGCCAAATGGCCTTCTTCATAGCCTTTGGCCCGGATGAGGTCGTTTGCCAAATCGTAGGAAATATAATCCGGCAGCGACGGCGAAGTACTCAATGTCCCTGAGCGATAAAGGTAAGCATAGCCTTTGCTCCCGCTCACCAGAGGATCAGTCAATTCAATTTCATAACGTGGGAAGCTGCGCGCGGAAGCGTCGTCCAACCAGATGTCGGCAGGCGCTTTGTCACCAGCATCTCCGGCCATGAATGAGAGTTCGTCCAGATCGTCGAGTTTGCCATCACCCTGGCGAAAATAGGTGGTTTTCGTGGCATCGAGTGAATCCGGCTCCACTTCATCAATTTGCCATGAAATTTGTTCCCAGGTCTTGCTGGAGTTTTTGTACACGTAAAGAAAAAGCTGATTCACAGGCGCCACATTATTGGAAAAAGCAGCAAAGCTGCTGCCATTCAAAATCACCGGTTCGTACGGTCGATTGAGATTGCCGGTCTGCGCCATCAGCGATGACCCGACAAATGCCAGGATTGCCACTGAACGCAATGCCCACCGGCGGCAAATGGATTTTTTCTCTTGCTTGTACATGCTTCTCTCCTTTTTTGATGATTGATTCTCCGCGTCTCCGGATTGGTGATCCGGATCAAGACAGCCATCGGAAATGACACTCTCTGCCCGCAACCGCGGGGCGAAATTCGAGGGCAAAACGATCACCCATCCGGGGCGTCCAAACATACGACCAATTCGGGCATCTCCCCGCCTCACAGATGCGCTGGTTTTTGTGTGTAACTGCCACGCCGAAACAGAGCAAATCGCCCTGCCATCGGCCAAGATCATTTTCGACTTGTGACAATCCGCAGCCAAACTGCCAGCGCAACACCGGGAATCGCAGCTCGCGCAGGCGCTCCTCGAACAGACCGGCAACAAGCACGCCTTTGAGAGATTGCAACAACGCCGGAGTCACAATCCGGTCGGTATAACGCTGCGAAGCCACCACCCCGGCGAGCAACTCACCGCCATCGGGCAGTACGAGTCGCGGCTGAAATTTCAAATGTTCGAGCACCCACAGATCTTCATCGTATAACAGTTGTCCATAGAATTCATGCACCAAAACCTCGATCGTTCGGGGCGGTCGGAATTCCTGCAAGGGCATTTCGATCACTTCGATACGCCTGGCAAGGGCAGCCGGCAGTTCGGCTACACGCGCACGCGCCAGTTTGGCCAATAGCGGATTCTGCTCAACAGCAAAAACTTGCCGCGCGCCGAGTTTCGCCATCTCTATTGCAAACAGTCCAAGCCCGCAACCGCCCTCCACACAAACGGCGCCGCGAATCTGCTTCTGATGTGCACGCAGCAAACCACAAAATGCCCGCTTTCGCCGTGTGTCATCATATATTGAAATGAACGCAAGCAGGTCGTCAACTTCGCGAAAGCGGCGCGCGGAAAGATGATTCAAAATGTCCATAACCGCAAAGGCAACGCCCATGGAAAGTGGCACAAAATGCATGGCACCGAGACGAGACGCCATGCTCACTGCGCTGTGTGTGCTTCAGTTCATCCCTGGCTTTCCATCCAATAAAAAGGTTTCCCAAAACAGCGAGGTCGCATAGGACTGATAGTCGCGATTGGCCTTCTTGCGAAAACCGTGGCCTTCGTCCTTTGCCACCAAATACCAAACTTGACCGCGATTATTACGCACCGTCTTCACAATCTGCTCGGATTCCGTCACCGGTACGCGCGGATCATTGAAACCTTGAATGACAAACAAAGGCTTGGTAATTCTGTACGCATTCGTGGTCGGAGAAATTTGATTGAGAAACTCACGCATCTTCACATCGCGCTCATCGCCATACTCCACCCGACGCAAATCCCGGCGATACTCCTGTGTACTCTCCAAAAAAGTCACGAAATTGCTGATGCCGACCACATCGACGCCAGCACGAATGCGATCGTTGTAATTGAACATGGTCGACAAGACCATGTAGCCGCCATATGATCCGCCCATCACACCGATGCGCCCGGCATCCAGTTCCGGCTGTTGTGCAATCCAGTCGAGCAAGGCACCGATGTCTTTAACCGAGTCTTCACGCCTGTAGCCATTGTCAAGGGTCAAATAAGTTTTGCCATACCCGGCTGAACCGCGCACGTTCGGTGCCAGTATTGCAATGCCAAGCTCATTGACCAAATATTGATAGCCTGCGTTGAAACCTGGACGCTCCTGGCTCTCCGGGCCACCGTGAATGGAGACGATCACAGGGAGTCTGCCGCTGGCGTTGCGCGGTTTGTAATAAAACGCCGGAATCATTCTCGGCTTGTTATTGACTTGATCGAAGGTCGGGTAATGGATCAATTGCGGCGTGACGAACTGATCCACCTTCAAGCCGCCGACTTCGCTGAATGTCCAGCGCACCAACTCCCTGGTCGTCAGATTGATGGAATAAACATCTCCGGAAGTCTGGGGTGTGTTCATCGTCAAGCCCAGCGCATTGCTGTCTTTGGAAAATTCCAGACCGAAAATCAGGCCGACTGGCAATGGCGGCAAATTCATTTCCCGATTGGTTCGCAAATCGAGCACGCGCAATTTGCTGATGCCATCTTCGTTGGTGACATACGCCAACTTTTTGCCATCATCAGAAAGCGCAAAGTCATCCACGTCCCAGGGAATATTGCTGGTGATTACGGTTTTCTTGCCGGTCATGAGTTCGTAATAAGTGAGCTGCCGGAATTCACCGGTCTCATCCGAAGTGTAATAGACCCCGCGACCATCTTTGCTCCACGAGGCGGCACCATAGGCAATCTTTTTGTCTTTTTGTGGATTGATCGGGGTGAGCTTTTTTGTGGCAGTTTCACACCAGTAGAGATGGGATTCGTTGGCCGAAACACTGTGTTCAATCAGCAACTTGCTGTTATCCGGCGACCAATCTAGGGCACTCCAGCTTCCCGGCAATTCCGTCAGCAAATCCGAAGTGCCCGGCTTATCAAGGCTCATCACGCGCACGTCGGTGTCTCTGCCGTTGCGCAAGGTGCTCGAGTAAGCGATCCATTTGCCGTCGTGCGACCACAGGCCGCCGAGGTTGCGGGACTTGCCATCGGTCAACAGCGTCCACTGCCCGGTCTGCAAATCGAAATAAAAAATTTGAAAAAACTCGGCACCACCCACATCCATGCTGAAAAGAAATCCACGTCGGTCCGGGCCGGGATAATAAATACCGCCAGCGACCGGCTCTTTGAAAAACGTCAGTTGCTGCCGCGCGCCGCCGGGATGCTCGACATAATGAATCTGGCTGGTTTCGGCAAAACGCGTCAAGATCAAAATGCCCGGGCCATTAGGGTTCCAACCGAGGAAGGCAGCGGATCGCACATTTTGATATTGATTCATGCGATCAATGATGCGTTGCGGAATATCGGGAATGCCGTCGATGACAAGGTTGCCAACTTCCCGGGGTTGAGCGAACAGAAGCGAACAGACGCCGAGAACCACCACCAGGCTGAGCCGAAAATGACGATGAACCATATCCCACCTCTCCTCATTTGATGAGTATCAGCAACATTTATCAAAATTATACAGCGAAACAAATTGAAACGCAAGGGATTTTTGGACAGGTGTAGGAAGAAAAGGTTTTGGGATGAGAAAGGCGAAACGCTGACCGTGCTCCAGCACTGCACTCGATGAGTGGCTGGAACTAATCCCCTTCCCGCTTGCGATGATCTTTTTCTGTAAATTGCGAGCCAAATCTGGTGTGACGCAGTCGGCACGGCAGGAGTTCGGTCTAAGGCATGCGATAAAAGAAAACTGAGTGACTATGCTGATTTACTCCGAAAAACTATGGCTTCAATTTGACGCCTCAATCCAACTTTGGCGCAATCACCACGCGGAAATCAGACCGCGCTTTTTATGCAACTTTCCCATTGCTTTTCTCACAATAAAATGCTACAATAATCCAGTAAAAAAGGGGAGCTGAGCTATGAAAGATATTCTAAAAGAGTTTGCCAAGCATTATCTCGGAATTGGCGCGGCTATTTTGATTGCGTTGCTTATTGGCATTTTCTTTAAGGAACCGCGATTGGGCACCGGCAGTGTTATCGCGGGAGCTTTGACGTATGCATTGTTTTTAGCTATCGCTGTCTTGTTCTTCCAAAAGTCTCGAAAATTTAACAAGGAGGAATAAACATGTTCAACGATCCGTTTGTCTACGCCATGATTGTTGTCTCGATCATTGGAGTAGGTGGCGCCGTCTTTGTCATGTTTCTTTTGAAATTCATTGAGAAACGCGAAAAGCAACAAAAGGGATGAGATCCATGATTGAAGTCGTTTTCTTTTGGGCATGCTTTTCCTCCTAACGGCTGGCATTGGCGGGGCAGGCCTCATGATTTTCCTTTATTGGCTTTTCGAGAGTCGCAAGACCAGAAGGTCAAAAAGCACTTAAACAATCAGTGCATGAGGAATAAGCATGTTTGACGATCATTTAGCTTTGGGATTTCTTGTCGTCATGGTTGCTGGAATTTCAAGTGCAATTTTACTCGTTCTTATGGTAAAATTCATCGAAAAACGTGACAAGCGTCAAGCCGCACGAAAGCTCAACTCGTGACGCAATCCATGCCCGCCAATTCCATTCGATCTTGCGAATAGAGTCTCTTCTTAAAAATTCCCCCCACAGACAAGGCTGTCTATTCTACTTTACAGTAGTTTGCGGAACACCAGCCATCGGCAACAAGGCAATCTCAATACGGCGATTTTTGCTCCGGCCTTGCGGCGTTTCGTTGCTCGCCACCGGATGATATTCCGAAAGTCCCACCGCTTGCAGCCGCGCCGGATCCATTCCAACTTTATCCTGCAAGAAGCGCACGACGTTGGTGGCGCGAGCGGTTGACAGCTCCCAGTTGGTCGGAAATTGCTTTTGCAAGCGCAACGCAATCGGCACGTTATCGGTATGGCCCTCGACGCGGATGATTTTGTCCTGCACATTCTTGATGATGTTGCCGACGCGTTCCAGCACTTTCAATCCGGCAGGAGTGATCTCCGCTTCGCCGGAGGGAAAAAGAATTTTATCAACCATGCTCACCGAGAGCCGGTCCGCGAGCTGAGTGATCTGGATTTCCTTGTTTTGAATCTCCTGCTGCAGTTCCTTCACCAGCTCTTCATGGGCGCTCGCCAGGCGGCTGATTTCTTCTTCTTTCTGTTTTGAAACTTTGGCAATTTCTTCTTGGAGCTGCCTGGAAAGCTCGGCCACTTGTGACTCCAAAGATTGCACGCGCCCGGCAAGCTCGGTTTTCTCATTGTCGAGCTTTTGCAGCTCTTGCCGAGCCAGGTGATCGCGGTTGAAATAATATCCTGCCAAAGCTGCGAGCACCAACGTCAGAATGGCGAGAAAAATCATAAATGCTTTCATGGCACCTTCCTCCTTCAACTATAAGAGAAACGGTTCAATGATGACCCGCTTTGCCATTTCTTCCATGCGGTTGCGATCGGCAAAGCCGGGCATAAATTCTTCTGCATTGACGGCGCCGGCTGCGATGGTGAATCGAATCAAATCTTCGGTTGTCATCCTGCGCAACCAACCAAAGAGAAAAGCTGCAACCATCGCGTCGCCGCTGCCAAGGGTGTTCACGACATTGATCTTCGGCGGCGCTGCGAGATAATAATTATCGTGTGCATAAACCCCGACTTTTCGATCGCCGTCGGTCAGGAAAATCCACTGTGCGCCGGTCTGGACCAGCTTGCGCAACATCACCGCCATTCCTTGTGGATCGCGAATGTCAATACCAAATGTTTGCAATATTTCTTCACGATTGGGTTTAAGAAAATTCGGGCAGGCAGCGAGGCATTGCCGAAACGGCTCATTATAGCTGTCGAGAAATACCGGCACCTGCTGGGCTTTGGCCAATTGGGTGAGGCGAAAATACAGATCATCAAAGCCGGGACTGGGCATGCTGCCACACAAAGTCAAGGCTTGGCAGCGAGGCAAAAGGCCACGCACTTTTCCCTCCAACCTCTCGACCTCGTTTGGATGCAATTGCGGGCCCGGCTCAAACACTGCCGTGTAGTTGCCATGCTCTTCATCAAAAACCGTAATCCCCACCCGCGTCAAGCCGGCAGTCTCAACAAAATCATGGGGAAGCTTTTCACTATCGAGCAGCAGCCGAATTTGTTCACCAGTATAGCCACCGAGAAAACCGGTAGCGAGAGTTTGTTCTCCCAAGTGAAGCAGAGCGCGTGAGACGTTGATCCCCTTGCCACTGCCAATGGTGAGAGAGCGTGTCGCACGGTGAGTGATGCCCGGCGCGAATCGTGGCACCCAAAGGGTCTTGTCGAGCATCGGGTTGGGAGTAACGGTGAGAATCATTCCGGTTGCGATTAGCAGTAGCCAGTCAACAGCCTCATGGGAATCAGAAAAATGTCGTGCAAGGTATTATCAAGGCATGCGTAAATTTTTCGATGGATGGGCTTTGCATTTGTAACAATTTCCATCTATCTCCGTGATTCCGCGATCACCATGATCTTGCTGTTCGCGGAATACTTGCTCAGCTCGAGCTCGGCAAGTGCGACGACCTGTTTTACAGTGACCAAACCTGAGAGATCGATGAGTCGAGGGCCGGCAGCGAGACGAATACTGGGGATTTCCTCACCGCCATCACCATAATAGGTATTCATCTCGACAAATTTTTGCAATTCGCTTCTGGCCTCGGCAACGGTAGTCACTAAAATCTCGGCGCTCGGCAAGTGCAATCGAACAGCGCCTTCGTGATCGATAATCACCACCGCACGTGAATGGCTCTTTAAAAGACCGAAGAGATGACGATTTTCGCGGTGCAAGGCGTACGCAGTAAAGAAATCAGTCTCTGCCAGAACTTCGATCGGCTGACCATTGGCACCGAGGGTTTGTTGCGCAATCAATAATCGCCGGGAGGCGGGCAACACGCGGCCAAGCTTTTCACGCTGGCGAATCTCCATCGCGCCGGTGGCTGTCGCCCGTACAAGATTATGACCGGTATCAATTTCGATTGTGACTTCGACGGATTCCGGAGCTGCGCCCATGCGCACCACTGCGGCCTCGGCATCCTGACGTAATTGCACCAACTGTTCGTGGGTGGGATCAATGATGATACGCTCAATGGTCTCGTGTACCATCGCCAATGCCACTCCGATGGCGGCAATCACCGGACTGTTTTCTGCTATTTCGTAGGGAATCTTCAGCAAACTCGAGGTGAAAGGAACAACTGTCATTGCGCCGCCACCACTGCCAACCAGTCTTACCAACGCCGGATCCAGTCGATAATCATTGATCAACTCCTGAATGATCTCGGCGACTTTACTGCAGGCTTTTTGCAAAAATTCATGTGCCGCCTCGAGAGGACTTTTGCCGAGCCATTGGCCGAGCGCTTTAAAAGCCAGGTGCACATTTTCCTTGCCGCCCCGGGCATAATCATGATTGGGAACCAGGCCAGCCATATTGGCTGCACCGGTGGTGGTGAGTGCAATCTTGCGCTTCTCGGTCTGCAAATAAAAATAATCCGGGGGATCACCGGGTTGCGGTGAACCGATAACCGGCACGGCGCCCATGGTTTCCGTTAATGGTGTGAACGCTTCGTACGAGAATCCGGCAATATGCGCGCTGCGCGGACCCACTTCGATAATCTGCTTGTCTTGCACACGAGGCAGGCTGCCGCCTCCGAGTGGAACGGTGCGCACGTCCAAAGTTCTGACATAGACCTTGTGCCCACCGATCCTCGCGCTTCGCATCATGGCTTTGCCATGGTGGATCAATGATATGTCCGTGCTGGTGCCGCCAACGTCGAGAAAAATACCTTCAGCCACTTTCGCATGCATCAAAGCCGAAGCCACGCCAGCAGCCGGACCCGAGAGAATCGTCAGAATCGGGCGCTCGCGCATGCCCTTGATATCCATGATGCCGCCATCAGAGCGCATGATCATCAGTGGCGCGGTAATCCCGACTTGGCGCAAGCTGCGCTCGGTCATTTCTGCCGTCGCCAGCGCCACCGGCAAAATGCTGGCATTGAGCACTGCCGTGCGCGTCCGAACCCGCAAGCCGTAGAGCTCGGAGATCTGATGGGTCGCGGTTGCCGGTAGTCCTTCTTCTTGCGCGATCCGCATGACTTGCAGCTCATTCTCCGGACTGTCAACCGAAAAAGCCTCGGCGGCGACAATCGCACTGGCACCTTCTGCACGTAATTCGTGGATCGCCTGACGAATCTGTTGCGGAGTAAAATTTTTGTTGGTATCGAGAAAACGAAAACACGACCGCAAAAGTTTTCCCGGCGCCAATTCGATGTGGTCGATGTCCATCTCGCGGCGGGCGCGTGTGGCCTCCCACCCCTTCCCCATGCCGATGATGCCCACGATCGCTACATCGCCTTCCAACAATGCATTCGTGGCCTGGGTCGTACTGTGCGCGACCAGCACAATTTCTTTTGGATCAATAAAACCTTTTTGAAGAATTTTCAAAAGCACGGTGATGATCCCGTGAGCGACCCCTTCCTTGGCGCGGTGGGTGGTGAAAGTTTTGGCGTACGTAACAAGGCTGAAGTTTTCGGTTTCAATCGCCACAGCATGGGTGAAGGTGCCACCCACGTCGATGCCGATACGGATTTTTCTCATACCTGTTGCCGGCTGGATAAAATATTGCTCAGAAACCAATCATTTTTCATCTGATTTATGGTAAATATAACAAAAGTTTTTCCCGAAAGCAAATGGCATGGAGATCGATTTGACCTGGCTGGTTTGAGTTCGCCAAACATTGCTTTTCTAATATTTTTTTACTATTTTGTAATTTGTCGTAAATGGTACAGGCCCTGGAACCAAAAGCAGCACAAAAATGACCAACAGAGAGAGATAAGTAATCAGCATCATGACCTCTCAAGAACTCTTCCAACATCTCAACGGGCAGGTTGATGGTGGTTTTCCCGCCATTCACGTCCCGGTGTTCAAATCAGCCCGCGGCACCCCATACCTCACTGCAGCCGGTGTCGTGCTGATCGCCAAGCCGCACCTTCATCTCTCCGGACTCAAGAGCTTTTTGGAGGGATTTGACCCCGCACTCGGCTTTGCAAATTATCTCGAGGACCCAACGACACTGCCCGACGGCACGCAGCTTTGCAAAATTGCCGGACAGACGTGCTACGCCAGCTTCGGTGCGAAACGAACCATGAATCAGGATGCCAATCGCTATTTCCAAAACCTCATGGCAAGCGGACACGGCTCGGTGTTGGAACATGCCAATTATTCCTTTCTCTTTTATGGCATTTCGCGCAGCCTGACCCATGAATTGGTTCGCCACCGCGCCGGTTTTGGGTTTTCACAACTCTCTCAGCGGTATGTCTCCGGCAGAGTGCTGCGTTTTGTCGAGCGACCCGAATTTCAAGATGGCGGAAAATTTCATCACATGTTTTTGGAGCGAATTGATCGGGCGTACGCGGAATATCACAAGCTGGCCGACCTGTTGCTCGCTGAGCAGGAGAAGGGCGCACCAATTCTGAGCGCAGAGGTCAAAACCGATCTGCGCAAAAAAGTCAACCAGGCCGCGCGCGGATTGCTGCCAAACGAAACAGAAACGATCATGGTTGTGACAGGCAATGTTCGGGCCTGGCGCCATGTGCTCGAGATGCGTGCCAGCGAACATTCGGAGCTGGAAATTCGCTCACTGGCCATTCGCGTTTTTCTTTGCCTGCGCCAAATCGAACCGATTTTGTTCGGGGATTATCAGCTCCACGTTTTAGCCGACGGCACGTACGCGGTTTCGACGCCGAATCGCAAGGTATGAAATGACGGCGTTGGAATGACCTGCAAAGAAAATGGAAATTCACCCGGCTGAACTCCTAAATTTTGGCCGGTTACTCTGTAACATTCAACTCCAAGATCAGTCGACTCTCAGGCAGTCTATCACAAACAAACCAAACACTCTATCACCAAGTTATGATCCACTGGCTCATCGCTTTCATCATCACGTTGGCATCGATTTACTACCAGCGCACCACCGGACCAACCTATCCGTTGAAGGGTGCCATTACACTCGAGGACCAAATCATTCGCTACCGTCTGGAGAGAGCCCATAGTACGGCAAGCGATCAACCCGTTATCATTCGCACACCGGATTCCATGATGACTGGCGAAGTATTGTGGCGTCGCTTTCCAACCAATGACGCCTGGCAAACCATCACAATGAACCGTCACGGCGATACACTGTTTGCTGCTCTTCCCAGACAACCGGCAGCAGGGAAATTGGAATATGCTGTCGTTCTCACAAAGGGTAAAACACAAGTTCGTCTGCCAGAAAAAGGTGCGGTCATCACCAGATTCAGAGGCGACGTGCCAGGATATTTTCTTGTCCCCCATATTGTGCTAATGTTTGTCGCCATGCTGTTATCCATACGAACCGGCCTTGAAGCTGTGCGCAAAGAAGGTCATCCCCGTGCGTATGTTTGGACAACCGTGATCACACTTTTCCTCGGCGGCATGATATTCGGCGGCCTCGTGCAGAAATATGCCTTCGGCGCCTTTTGGGCCGGTTTTCCCCTGGGCATGGATTTGACTGACAACAAGACGTTGATCGCACTGCTTGGCTGGATTGCCGCGACGATTGCCGTTGAAAAAAATCGTTACAGAAAATTCTGGGTTCTGACTGCAGCGCTTTTAATGCTGGCCGTATATGCGATTCCGCATAGCTTATTCGGATCGGAATTGAAATACTGAGGCAAGTTGGAGTTCCCACGGCGAAAAATAATCGAATCCGCCGGCAAAAAATTTGATTTCTCGTAACAGTTCAGTATCCCCCCATTACGGTGTCATTCAGCAGGCTACGCCCGCAGGGAATCTTTTTACGCATTAAGTACGATTCCAATTTTGGAATCGTACCCAGTACGAAAAAAGATTCTTCCAGAATGACATTTCAAAAGGGATGGTGAACTGTTACGATTTCTCTTTAAACTGACGTACCATGTCCGAAATCCTTGCGGGTTATCGAAGCGCCATACGAAAACAATACGTCTGGATTGCCATTTTTTTCGCGCTTGTGCTGGTCGGTGAAATGACTTTTGATGTGGTCGAGCGCGCCATTGGCAAATATCTCGTTTGGCAGAATCCGAGTCGCGAAAAGATCGGGCGAAGCTGGGAGGCCGAGCAGCAACGCCTCGCTGCCGGCGTGCGTTTGGAAAACGTGACGCGTGAGCTTCGGCGCCAGACGATGGAGCTGGAGAGCATTTCCAACCTCGAGGAACTCGTGCAATACGTCGAAACCAATCAGCACGCCCTCCTCCCGCCCTCTCAATTTCTGCAAATCTACCGCCAGCTTCCATATTTCCTGCAACCGCTGATCGCCATTCCAGAGTCACTGGTGGCGGCAGCTCGAACGCAGAAATTAGCCAACATTTTGGCCGGGGGCAATCGCTCGCGTTTCAATCTGATCATGCTCGATTCCTACAACCGAACGATTCACCAGGCCTCCTTGAACGCAGACAAGATTGGCTTGCTGATCAACTATGGCAAGGAACAAAATTTGAACGTTCGCAGTGCCGCCCGTTTTAGCGGTTACCTGCTCGATCCGGAGGAATTTTGGGATTTGTTTGAACGTCTCCATCCTCTACGGCGCCGCCAATTCATTCAAGAAGTGCCGCTGCTCACCGAATCCGCCGGACAAATCACAGCGGTTGGCATTTCCAGCCAAAGCGCCAATGAGTTTGTCGAGGTTGCCTTTGCCATTGCCGACAATCGTGCATGCATTTACTATTTGCCTGAAGATTATGTAATGGATTTGCTCTCACCGGATCGAGAAAAAGCGTACCAGTTTTATCGAGCACGCCGGCAGGCATTTGAGAATCAATAAATGTTATTCTT
>JAPDQK010000004.1:32167-34990 GCA_034505955.1 Candidatus Zhuqueibacter pondensis | reverse complement strand
TAATCGTGCATGCATTTACTATTTGCCTGAAGATTATGTAATGGATTTGCTCTCACCGGATCGAGAAAAAGCGTACCAGTTTTATCGAGCACGCCGGCAGGCATTTGAGAATCAATAAATGTTATTCTTTTCGAGTTGGCAATCATGATCGCCAGTTTTGTTGACTATTCGCGAATGAAGTCGTCGATCACTATCACCCAATGTTCACCATGCGCCCTCATCTTATTTTCATTTTGATCACCCTACTGACCGCCGGCATGCTTTTCATCATCATCGGATTCTTCGTCGTCGTTAAAGACCTTCCTCATATTCCCGATGATTTGCGCAATTTGGTGTACAGCCAGCCAACGGAAATTTATGCAGCCGACGGTTCATTGGTGCAGCGCCTCGGCGGTAAATCTTATGTGCCACTCAGCCGGATCAGTCCGAATTTTCAAAAAGCCCTGTTGGCGGCGGAAGATGGCGAGTTCTATTCGCATCATGGCATCGACAAGATTGCGATTGTTCGGTCAGCGATTTTTCGAGGTTTCAAGGGCAGCTCAACTTTGACCCAGCAACTGGTCAAGAATCTCTTCTTCTCTTTTCGGCGGGAATGGTTGCGCAAAATCAAAGAAATCCTCATCAGCTTCCAGCTCGAATCGACTTTCACCAAAGAGCAAATTCTCGAAGCTTATTGCAATCTGGTTTGGTTCGGCGGTTCGGCGTATGGCGTCGAAGATGCCGCTCGGCAATTTTTTGGCAAATCTGCCGCAACCCTGACACTCACCGAGGCGGCGATGTTGGCCGCCATCATCAATTCACCCACCAAGTTGAATCCCTTTTCTCATTACGAGGCGGCACAGTTCCGGCAACGTGTGATTCTGCGTAGAATGCTGAAAAAGAATTTTATTGACGCACCAACTTATACGCAGGCACTGGCGGACTCCGTGCGATTAACCGGCCGTCCAGGCGTTGGCAATGATTTCATCGATTACGTGATCGCCGAAGCAGAAGATCGTTTCGGCCGGGAAGCGGTGCATTACGGCGGTCTGAAGATTTATACGACGATGGATCCGCAACTGCAAGTGATCGCCGAGGAAACCATTGCAAAAGGTGTTGCCGATTTGGAGGCCAATCTGGATTCAACCGGGGTGCCGCTGCAAGGTGCACTGGCAGCCGTCTCCGTGCCCACCGGTGAAGTGCGGGCATTGGTCGGCGGCCGTTACTACGTTCCCAGTGGATTCAATCGGGCCGTGAGCAACAACCGGCACATCGGCTCGGGCGTCAAGCCGTTTGTGTATTTTGCGGCGCTGGAGAATTTGAAGATGACGCCCATTTCCATCGTCAATGACACCGTGACGACGTTCATACTTCCCAACCGCGAACGCTGGAGTCCGCGCAACTTCGACCGCCGCCATCGTGGCAGACTGATTCTCAAATCCGCATTGATGCAGTCGGTCAATGTCATCTCTGCGCAATTGACGGCGGCGCTGACTCCGCAACGTGTGGTCGAAACGTGCCAGCGATTTGGCGTGAGTTCGTTGGATACGCGCAAAGATGCGGTTTTGTCGATCTCCCTTGGCAGCGTGGGCATCTCCCCTTTGGAAATGGCGGCAGCGTATGCGGTTTTTGCCAACAACGGGGTTTATTACAAACCCATAGCCCTCAAACGGGTCGAAGATGTCAACGGCGTGATTCTCGAGCGGACTTTTGTTTTTGGCGATCCGCGCCTTGACGCACAATTGAGTTATGAAATGCTGGACATGATGCGGGGCGTCGTGGATGGCGGAACGGCGCAAGTGATTCGCGCAATGGGTTTTCAAGCGCCGGCCGCAGGCAAAACCGGCACGAGCACTGAATTTACCGATGCCTGGTTTACCGGCTTCACCTCCGCGCTTTCCACTTCGGTCTGGGTCGGCTATGATCGCGATCATCAAATGTACACCCGCCGGCCACGACGCGGGGTCGATGGCGCGCGCGGCGGCGCACCCATTTGGACGGAATTCATGAAGCGCGCGCTCCTATTTTATCCAGCGAATGAATTCGAGATTCCACCGGGCATCAAAATCTGGTACGTAAATCCCCGCACCGGAGCCCGCGTTCCTGATCCGCAATTTGGCATTCCAGTCGCTTTGCCGGAAAATATCGAGCCGGGCTTCGCACCATTCTGGGAAGGGCCGGAAGCGATCCCCAAAAGTGACACAACTGAAGCGGGTTAAATTGGTCAGCCCGTTCGCCGGTTGGACCCGTTGGCAGATCAACGGGCGAACTGGCTAATGGGCCAATTGGCAAACCAACTGAAGATTATGATCTCATTTCGGTGGCTGATCCTGCGTTTGTTTTGGAGCTTACTGCTGCTGCCTGCGGTGGCGTTTCCCCTGCTGTGGCTCCTGCATGAAGTGGTGTTTCCAAATGTCTATTTTCAGGACGACATCATTGTTCTTGTGCTATGGATTTTTTTATTGATCATCACGAGCTTGATCTTGAGTCGCATTGGCGCCAGGCGATTCACTTGCCTTGATAATGCCGGACAGGAAGCTCTCGAGCAAAATCGCGAAAAACTGGGAGAAGAGGTATTTGCGCAGATGCGATCACTCTTTGCCAGCGGCTTGCTCTCCCATGGCTTTCAACAGAAAATCAAACGCCGGTTGCTGCGGCAGTATTTTGCGTATCATGCGATGCATCCGGAAGATCCGTGGCATCGCGAGCAATTGCTGGCAGCACTCCGCGAAGGCATTCATGCGAATGAGAGCTACGAAATTCTTAAAACCCACGTTTTGCAACAACCGGCTCTCACATTGCCGGTCATCGATCTGGCCGAAGAACTACTGGAGCGGCAACCTG
>JAPDQK010000004.1:0-32069 GCA_034505955.1 Candidatus Zhuqueibacter pondensis | reverse complement strand
TGGCAGCACTCCGCGAAGGCATTCATGCGAATGAGAGCTACGAAATTCTTAAAACCCACGTTTTGCAACAACCGGCTCTCACATTGCCGGTCATCGATCTGGCCGAAGAACTACTGGAGCGGCAACCTGATGATAATGATCTGCTCGTTTTTCTGACCCGCCAATATCTCACGGAACGCCGAACGCATTACCGCGCCGAGCATTTTTACGCACAGCATCTGGCGAAAGGCGGGCCGCTCGTGCCGGAGATTCTTTCACTTTGCCTTGACAGGCTGGTGCGATTGCAACGCCGCGATGATTTTGCAGTGTGGTGCTACGTTCGCGCTTTCCAACAGGGCGAGGATAAAAATCCTGCCGTTCGCAAACTGCTCCACGAAACACAGCAGAAGTTTCAGTCCATGGGCCGCCATGATGCCCTGGCGAATATGGTCACCACGATAGTCGCAGATTTCACTCCAAAAGAGATCGCCGGCTGGACCGTGGAACAGCGGGCTGCCCCGAAAAAAACTTTGCGCTTCCGAGTGGCAAGAATATTCTTTTATTTGCAGCAGCAACTTGTGGAATTATATTCGCGTCTGCGCGAGCACCGCAAATGGGTGTATCTTGTCGCAGGTTCGGCCATCGTGCTGGGCATTGGTTATATCGCACTCTCCGGTGGTCATGCGAAAGTGCAAAAAGAGATCACTCCGGTGGCAGCAGAAGATTCCACCACGGTTTTTTTCGCCCTCCAGGTTGGCGCCTTGCGCAATGCCAACACCGCACTTCGCGAAGCGGAGCAATTGCGGAGCCGTGGCCTTGAAGTGCATGTGCTCAAGCCACAAAGCTCGCGCGGCTGGCATCGCATTCGGGTCGGCAAATACCGCAGCCGGCAAGCCGCGCAAGTTGCAGCCGATAGTTTGAAAGCGGCGGGAATTGTGCGGGATTATTTTATTACGGAGTATGAAAAACAGTGAGAACGGCTTGTTGATTACAGGAAAAACAACTTCCCATCAATGATCATTCTGCCTTCGCTTTCACCACCGCCACACTCTTACCCAGAAGTGAAAACAGATTACCTGGCTTGGGTGCAAGATTTTCCCTGCCATAAAGATATTCTCCCTCCACAAAATTCTCAGGCAGTTTCACCTCGGCGGGAGTGGCCGCACGATTGAAGATGCACAAGATGCTCTGCCGGTCATCGTGGCGGATGAAGGCAAACACCTCCGGACTCGGACTTACTTCCATGTAGTTGTAATTTCCACGCCGAATGGCGCTATTTTCCCTGCGAATGGCTGTAAGAGTTTTGTAGTACGCGAAAAGCTCGGTGTCAAACGCAACCGAGTCTTCCGGACGAAGCTTGCCGAGCGGATGGGATTTCTCCGGCTCGTAAACCAAATCCGGCCACACCATCGGCTTGCGGTCATCGGGATCATCGGCGCCCCACATTCCCGCTTCATCGCCGTAATAGATCATCGGTGCGCCGAGATAGAGCATTTGAAAAGCGATCAGCAACTTTTGCGTCATTCTCTCTTCTGCAGTGGGTTTGCGCACTTCAAATGAAGGATTGCCACGGACATTACCGCCGTGATCGATCATCCGATTCGGATTCAGCACCATTGTCGCCAGGCGCTCGGTATCATGGCTGTCCAGCAGATTCATCAGAACATAATTCGCTGCCGGCGGATATTCCGAGAGCAACTGCAGAAGTCTTTCATGCAATTGCCGGGAATCGAAGGCCTCTCGAGTATCGACAAAATATTTTAGCAGTGCATCGGCAAAACGATAGTTCATCACCGCATCGAACATGTCTCCCTGCAACCAGGGAGCCGCATTGAACATTTTGCCTTTGCCATAATCCTCCCACCACACTTCGCCGGTAATATATGCCTGAGGATTGATTTCTCTGACCCATTTGCGAAAGTCACGCCAGAATCCCTTCGGCACCATTTCCGCCACATCGAGTCGCCAGCCGTCGATGCCATCGGAAGGATCGCCGTCGCGGTTGGGATCCATCCAGCGCTGCACCACGGCTTTGAAATAAGCTTTGGGGCCGGATGCCAGATCATCGCCCACTTCGAGCACTTCCGGAAGATCCTTCACGCCATACCAACCCGCGTATGCAAATTCATTTTCCGGCGTGGCAGGATCATCCCAGCGTTTTATTTTGAACCATTCGTTATACGGCGATTCTGGACCATTTCTCATGACATCTCGAAATGCCACATTCGTCACGCCGACATGATTAAACACCCCATCGATGATAATGCGCATTTTTCTGGCATGAACCTCCGCGATGAGTTTGAGAAACAGGCTGTCTGCGGTTGTCCACTTCCATGTATTCGGATCATCGAAAATTTCCTGTTCCCATAATGTTCGATCTTTATCGGGATTCGGCCCGAAGTTGTTGTCCACATGATGGTGTCTTTCACCATCATATTTGTGGAGAGTTGGCGCCTCAAAGATGGGATTCAAATAAATCGCATCGACACCCAGTTCCTTCAGATAATCCAGCTTGTCTATGATCCCCTGCAGATCGCCGCCGAATCTTCGTCGTGCGGCGTTGTAGTAAAAATCTTTGCCATTTGCTTTTTCCCACGGTTGCAGGTGATACCAATCGGCAGTCCACGGGCTCAAGTGCCAGGCGGAAACAGTGTCATGCGGCCAGGAGCCGAACGTATCTCGAAACGTGGGATCGTTGTTCGGATCGCCATTCCGAAAACGCTCGGGAAAAATTTGGTACCAAATTGCATCTTTTGCCCAATCGGGAGGATTGGCCGCGGTGGAGGTAATCTTCGATGATTCACTCTTGCAACCGAAGATGAGAAGATATGCCAGTGAGAAGATACACAAGGAATTTTTCATAGCGTTCAGATATGTCTGCTTGGTTGTATGAATGAAGTTGCTCACTTCGTGAATTCCAATCTGACCTCTGCGTTTGCCTGCAAAAGTGCCAACAGTTGTTTCGCTTCCGCATGCGTTGGTTGAAACCGAAGAACCTCGACTAATGCCCGCATCCCTTCTTTTTTCTGACCCAACTGAAGATGAGAGATGGCTTTATAATATTCGGCCCAAGCCGTCTCCGCCGGGCTAAATTCCCTGTGAGTTTGGTTGAGGGTCAAAGCCATCGTAAAATTGGCAATCGTCTTTTCATAAGATTTCAGGAAAAATTGCACAGTTGCCAGCTTGGCAAAGGCCTGGGGAGACTGCCGATTGAGTTGAGTCGCTTTTGCAAACCATTCCTCGGCCTCGGCAAATTTTTCCTGCGCCAGATACAAATCGCCCATCTTGAAATAGGGGTAATAATGATCCGGCATCACCTTGAGCACGGCGCGATATTCCCGTTCGGCCCGTGCGTATTGCTTTTGCAACTGGTGGTAATCCGCCAGCTGATAGTGTGCCTCATTCCAAGAAATTTTCCCTTGCGAATAATCTTCCGTAATTCTTCGAATGCGGCGCGCCGTTGGTTCGTCCGGCGCGGTGATGGTCATTTTTACCGGCGACTGAAATGGCCAATGCCTCGTCAAGCGTTCGATTTTGTAAGCGCCGATGTCCAAATCCAGCTCCGTCACCCCGGAGAGTATTTTGTATTCCTCATCGGTTTTATCGCGTTGCCACGGCCAATTTCCCTTCGGGGAAATAAAATTATTATCCGCCATCGCCGCACAAAACGTTTTGGCCATCAAAAAATAACCCTCGAAATTGGGGTGCAAATGTTCGTTGATCAGTTCACAACCGACAATGCCGTGGGGGGAATATTCAGCGAAAGCTTTCTCCATTTCGACGACCGGAACATTCTCGGCACGGCAGATTTGGCGGATGATTTCGTTGAATTCGCCGGAAGCGCGAAACCGCAGGGCATCCAAGTCGCGCGCCTTTTGAAATGCCACCAGCGCTTCGGAATACTGTCCCAGCGCCTCATGGCAATTCCCGATATGAAAATATAACTTGGACGGCGAATCATCGATTTGTCGAACTTGTTGATAAACGGCCAACGCTTCCGCAAATGCCTTCCGCCCCTCCAACTCGACACCCTTTTGAAAAACATTTTCCCAATGCTTCTTCGCTTCCGGCGTCGTCGACGAGGAAAACAGCGAATGAAACGGCGGGTGATCCTTCAGGTTGCTGACCAGCGTGCTGACCAGTATTCCAATTTTGTGGTGCTTTGCAGTGCGGATAATCTCTGTCAGGTTCTCGCGAAATGATGCTGCCGCCCGTTGATATTCCTCACTCTCGAACGCGATGTATTTGTCCCGAACCATCAGTTCCATGAGGGTTTGGTCGGTTACAGGATTTGACGGCTCTTTGGAAAGTCTTTTCACTGCAGCAATGGTGTTCTGCAAGAGCTGAAAGGTTTTGAAATTTTGCAGCCACAGATAGAATTTAACAATATGACGATTCCTACCCAGATACTGTGTGGAGCCGACGCCGAATGCACCGTAAAACTCATTATGCCCCATGTAAAGCAAAAACAAATCCGGCTGGTAGCGCACCAATTCCTGAACAAAATCCAGAACGGTGAAGCTATTCACCGCCGACATCCCCACGTTTATCACTTCAATTGTTTTGTCCGGGAAGAGAGTCGCCAGACGATCATGAAGCAGGCGGTGAAAGCGCGCGTTCAATTCATACGGAAAAGAGGCGGTGGTGGACCCTCCCAAACAAAAAATGCGATAGCCATTTTCCGGCTTTTGGTACAGGAAGCTTTCTTCATAAATTTCCGGCACGGCGAGAATGTCACCGGTAAAGTATCTTTTGCCAACTTCGGGATTCAACGCATAGTATTTTTGCCCTCCTTTTTCCTTGATCACAACCAAATCGAGAGTTGCGCCGTAATGGGCGATTCGCAGAGAAACTTCGATTGCCGACAACACCAGAAACGGAACAATAAAAAGGACAACGCCGAATATTGCTCGCTTCTTTCCGGTCAATGCGCCGGCGGTGAGGTAACCATCAATTTCCGCTTGATCAACTTGCAAGCGTCTGGCGATCTCACGACTGGAGAGCCTGGGATAATGCGCTTTTACGAAACGGCGCTGCTTTTCCGTCAACTTCATTTTCATTGGGAAAAATTCCGCCTCACAAAAAAACGGCACAGGGCTGAGAACGATTGCCCAGCCCTATGCCACAAAAATTCCTCACCTGCGCTTACTCGCTGTGATGAGTTCCAAAGGCGAGTATGAGCACGAGCAGCCAACATTCAGCCAACGAGACTGTCCGTTGCCGAATGCCGTGTGCCTGAGGCACTACTGCAAACTCACTTCATGAACATCATCCGGCGCGAGGTTTGGAAATTGCCAACCTTCATTTTGTAGATATATACACCGGTGGCCAAACTCGACCGGCTCAAGTCACCGAGATCGACGGTCACTTTGTAAGTGCCAGCCTGCTGGACTTCATCCACCAAATCGGCAACTTTCTGACCCAACGCATTGTAGAGCGTGATGCTCACATGACCACTCTTGGGCACACTATATTCGAACGTCGTCGTCGGATTGAACGGGTTCGGATAGTTCTGGCCCAAAGAGTAGGTGTTCGGAATTTTATCACCAATTCGCTCCAGAACACTGGTGATGGTGCACGGAGCATCGTCGTTGATCACACCGCTGGTTGGCGTCTCGATGGGCAGCGGATCCGTCGTGGTGCTGAAGTAATCCACGCCCATCTGGTAGCTGGGCAGGAAGTTGCCACTGGCATCGCGACGCACATAGCGTACTCGGCGACGGCCGTATTCAAAGCCGGGCGCGCTCTCTTCAATGCCTTCCCATCTCAGTTTGTATTGCACCCAGTTTTGGTTGAGACCCTTTGTTTTCAACGCCAGGGTATAAACGCTGTCACCATCGGTATCGGTAAAATTGAACGGAGTGACGCCTTTGAGATTATTGGCATCCTGGTACTGACGAGTGCCGTTGAAGATGTGCCATACGATATCCTGGACATGTGCACGCAGGGTGTCCGTATTTTTATCCGCAAGGTTCGCCGGGTCGCGCAAATAGCAGCGCATATCCGCAACGAAATTGTAGGTCACCTCGACGCCTGCCGGGATGAAATCGTAGATATCTTTATAAGGCACGGGGTCCAACACTTGTTGTGGTTCACCGCTGAATACAAAAGTGCGGTTGCCGCCGCCGGTTGAGCCGGGTTCCTCATATCCCCAGTCCGGGTTGGGATTCGCGATACCAGCCCACAACGCGCGTTTGAAATTGAATTTGATGTAAAATTTGTAGGCCAGTTTGGATCCCGGTACTTTCAGCAACGTAATGGGAAGGTCATAAATGTTCGGGTTCAGGAACGACTGGCGCATGATCGAGGTCGCGGGATCGGCATCGCTCCAGCCATTGAACTCGCCACGCACTTGCAGGGTATCACCTTCGGCTTCGTTAAAGATGCCATTGTCCCGCAACGGTGAAATATCCACTTGGAACAATACGGTACCGGTCACGGCAACGCCGGGGTCACCGTCCCACGGCAATTCCACGTTGGTGGGTTTGGCAAGGGTGGCAGTTTTCAAATCAATCGAGCGATCGGCATGGCCTTCCCAAGTCGCAATCTTACCATTCGAGTTGTTGTTGATGGTAAATTTGAATTTGTTGGTGGCCTTGCCGACTTCGATGTTGGCTACATAAACCTTGTCGCCGTCCGGATCTTTCAACTCATACTTCCTGGCGGTGGCCGAGTCGCCATTGGAAATGCCGAGGGCGGTTCCCAGCCAATCATTGAAGCCGCCGGCAATGGAAACAAATTGTGTGGCCGGATTAAACAGACCGGTGTTGATGGGCGCGGACATGTTCACACGGAATTGAACACCGTCCGTCCATTCAACCGGATTGAGCACCATCTCTGTGCCGACAAGATTGAGTACGCGATCACCGATGTTGTCTTCCCACGTGACCGCGGTGCCTTTCTTGACCACAAATTTGTACTTGATCGGGCTGGTGCTACCGACATTAAACCTGCCTTCATAAGTCAGATCGCCGTCGGGATCGGCCAAATCACTCCCGTCACCCCAGCCATTGAAACTGCCGCGAACGTGCACGGTTTGAGCCGTCGGGTCAAAGAAGCCGACTTCCTTCATCACGTTCATTTTTACTTTGAATGTCACAAACGTTTCGACCCCGACCTGTGACTGGTTGTTGAAAAACACCTTGTCCAGCACCTGGCCGCCGGCCTGCAAGGTAAACTTGCGGTTGTCGATGCTCTCCCAATTGCCGCCTTGTGTGGTTTTGTCACCGCGGGCCGTGACTTCGTCAATCACATACTTGAATTCGAATTCCGTCCCTACCACATTATCGGGAAGATTGACAACCAGAGTGTAAACATCCGGATTACCCTGGCTGGGAGAAAGCTCGAAGATGTTCCCTTTCCAATCTTCCAGTGTGGGATCAGCTTCATTAATAAAGTTGCCGCGAATGACGACAATCTGCGTGGTTGGTGAGAATTTGTTGAGCTGCTTCTGAATGCTCATATCCACCTGGAAGGTGACGGGATTAACACCCAAGACTGACGCCACCTGTCCCTGTGCAAAGCTTGATCCCACCAGCAGCAGCGCCATCACAATACCAAAACCAATTCGCCTCATGAAAACCTCCTGAATTGTTTTACACGTACACTTTGAATACTTCCATCGTTATAATACACCTGTTGAGCACCCCATCCTCCCCCAATGAAGTGCTGCCACCGCTTCATGTTTTTGGCAATATGAAGCTGCGGCGGCCCGTGCATTCTCAAAGTTCTTCAACCGCAACGATTACAGTCTTGCATCACCTCCCTTCTGAAATGAGTACGTAATCAAAACAGCAGTCGGATGTGGCAGGTGTCACTCCGGCCACTCCAGGGACTGCTGCTGCCGACTGCTTCCGCAACCCCTGCTAAAACGCCAGCGCGAATCCGAACTGATGAATGCCCTGCAAATGCTTCAAATCGGCATAAGCATAATCCAATCGCAGGGTGATGCGCTCCGAAGCGTAACGCAGACCAAAACCGGCTGTGTAAGAATTTTCGCTATCTTCGAGCAGGAGATTGCGGTAGCCGCCGCGCAGGAAAAAGCGCTCATTGAAAAGTGCATATTCGGCTCCGGCATTGATGCTCTCGGTATTATCGTTGGGATGCAAACCATCCACCGCAACGGTCAAGCGATTGTTCGTGGCTTTGAAGACATCATAAGCCAGTCCGATGCGCAAATTCAATGGCAAATCAAAATGGTCGGTAGCCAAATTGGCGTTGACCGTTTCATTGTTGCCGTTTTGCAAAGGCGCGATGTCTTTTTGCACCAGCAAATCTTCTCCGGTGATTTGCAGTTTCTGCCCGAAATTGGAAACGCTGACGCCCAGGCGGATGTCACGAAACGGCGTCGTAAACATCGTTCCCACATCAACGGCAATTCCGCTGGCTCTCGAATTGGCAATGGCCTCGGAAATGTATTTGAACGTGCCACCGATGGAGAATCTATCGGTCAAATTGCGACTGTAGCTGATGCCAATCGCAAAACTGCCGGCATCAAAAGTCGCGCCCGAAGAACCCTCCGGATCATCCACGGTGGTGACCAGCATTTCGTCCATATTCAACGAAGTCACGCTCACGCCGACGGCGCCAAAATTCTCCCACGAAAACACCATGGTAATGTATTCCAATGAGAGATCGGCGAAATAATCCGAATGCATGAAATAAAGCTCGTTCTTGGTCATCCGGCTGAGGGCACCGGGATTCCAATAGGTGGCGCTGGCATCGTTGGACAGCGCGACAAAAGCACCGCCCATCGCCGTGGCGCGCGCGCCCACTGGTATGGTCAGAAATTTTGCCGAGGTGGTGCCGACTTTGGTGACATGGTCCTGGCCGGCGACCGGCAGAATCCATTCAGCAAGAATCAAAATAGCGACTGTCAATGTGAAGGTCAAGAGCTTTTTCATTTTATGCTCCGTGCAAAAGATAAATCATCAGGCTCAGAAATGAAATCCCGCCCAGGCGGGCTTATTTGATCACCGCAAACTTTCCAATGTACTCCCCGATGCCGGGAGCATCCACGTGGAAAATATAAATTCCGTAAGAGATCGACAGATTGTCACGGCTCAACAGATCCCACTCCGCGGTGCCGTTGCCGGCGGTGGATTCATGTTCGATGGTATCAACCAATTCGCCGGCAACGTTGAAAATTCGAATCGTGCATTTTTGCGGCAAATGGTTGAAATGAATCGAGCGCGGGCCGCGGCCGGAACTGTACAGATTCCGCGGTTCCCACGAAGCTGCCGCCACGTACGGATTGGGCACCACCCGAATCCGTGACAGCTCCTGCGCGGCTTTGGCATTATCAGTCTTCTCGCCCACCATGGTAAATTCATAGACATCGCTGCTGAGGAAGGGCTTGGAGGTGACGCAGCGCAAGGTATCCCCGCCTTGCGGATTACGCAAGGTATCGACAAAAGTCGTGGCAAAGCCGGCGAACCAAGTCACGGTACGCGTGCCGCCGACATTCTCAATGAAAAAGATGGCGTCTTGCCGGTTCTTCGTACGCGAAAAGAGGGCCAGATTCGGGGTGCTGCCCGTGGGATCGGAATCGATAAAGGCAAATTCAATGGGTTTGTTGAGAGTAATGTTGTGAACTTTGAAATTCACCGGCATTTCCGTGAACCGCAGTCCGCCGAAATCAATGACAGAGGAAGTATCCAGTGCGGTGTTGCCGACGATGACTTCATAATCATATGCCACCTTCTTGCCTTTGCTGAAACCCACGGTTGGAATACGAAAATCCGGACGGTGAATTTTATCGCCATTTGGCCGCCATTTGGTGCGGGTGAGATCCGGCGCCACTTGCGGCTCGTTGGCAAACTGCAAAAAGAACCCGTCGGCAACAAGGTCACTGTTCAGTTTGCTGCGTGATAGCAACACCACATCTGGAAGCCGAATCAGCGAGTAATTCTTGGTCTTGAGCGTATCCTCCCGGCCCACGATCACGATGGTGGTATCTTCAAAAGTCACACGATAGCGCTGCCCATCCCGAATTGCAGTGCGATCAAACAAGTTCACTGTAATGAGACCAGAGGAAGAACCAGCCACATGCTCGACCTTGGTGGTTGGGCCATTGTACCCTGCCGACGGCGGATTCGGGGTAACAATCGCCACATTACGACCGAGGGTATAATTCCCGGCTTCGTCCCGCTGGATGGAGATGGGCGATTCGCCCGGGGCAATGCCTTTATTGGGTTCATTGCGATCAACCAAACCGCGATCGTAAGCGGTGATGGCATAAAAATAGCGTTGGCCATTGACAACGTTCTTGTCCACATAGTGATGAACGAGACCGGTTTCATTGCCGAGATAAAATTTGACACCGTTGAAATCCACCGGATGATATCCGGAAATACCATCCACCAGATCAAACTGTATGAGTGGTTTGCGCAATGTGACGTTACCGGCTCCATCGGTAATCACCGAGACATCTTCCCAGGCATCATCGGTGGAACGGTAGATCCGGTAGCCCTCGAAATCGTAGGGATTTTCCCCCAGGCGCGAGAGGAAACGATCGAAGGAGCGCTCTGCAAGCTCGTCCCAATAAAGATGAACCTCGCCATCACCGGCAACGGCTGTGAGAGTGGGGACCAGCGGTGTCAGCGCAAACTGATAATCGGTGTCATAGGTGGTTTGTGCCGCTTTCCGGTTCAACAGCGCATCTGTTGTGTCCTGGCCCATGCACACCGCCAAAGAAATGCGCTCGGTAATGCCCGGCTGCATCGGGAAAAGTCCGGCGCCGACAAACAGGTTATAGTCGCCGGTGGCACCGCCGACATTGCCAATGCCCGGGACGATGAATTTTCTATATGCGGCGCGATCATCGGCGAGGCTACTATTGAGCTGTCCGGAGCCTTCGTATTGCACATTCGTAAAGCCAATTTGGTCGGACTCTGAGATGTCGGTTTTGTCCACGCTGGGCTCGCCGGGGAAATTGGTACCGGCGCCGGAGGTCGGCTTGCCATCATTTTCGCCGAAATCACCACTGCCCGCCAGGCCGTCGAGGCCGACATCATCGGTGATGGGATTCCAATCGCCATCGTTATCAATACCGTCCTCGCGCGACTCGTCGATCATCTCGTCGATCCCCTCATCGACAAGGCCGTTGCCATTGCTGTCTTTTTTGTCAGCGTATTTCTTGCCGACATCCTCCGGGCCCTCGTCGCGCAGACCGTTGCCATTGTCATCCTTGCCGTTGTTGGCAATTTCACCAACCAGCATCTCTGCGGTCACCACCGGGCTGCCCGGTTCTCCATCATTATCGTTGTCAATGCCATCGGCATAACCGTTTCCGGGGTTGAAAACTGGCGTCGTGCGCGGTAAATGAATTTCGCCTTCGTCGATGAGGCCGTTGCCGTTGTCATCGATCAGATTATCGGGTTGCTCACCGGAAATGATCTCGGGCGTAATAATTGGGCTGTTTGCCTCACCATCCAGATCGTTGTCGATACCATCGGTAAAATTTCCTGGCGTCTCCAAAAAGGAGGTGGCGACCACGCCGACCGGATCGGTGCCGAAAAAGCGATCACCAATACCGTCCGCATCCGTTGACCACGCCACGTCGGTGGCCAGTGAAAAATAGGCGATGTCATCGCTGCCGTCACCGCCGACCAGATCGGCAAGCAGAATATTCACACCGAAACGCTCGAGCAACTTGCTGCCATCGTTTTTGAAATAATGCAGGATGAAAACCACGTCCTGCACCAAGACCTGGGACCATTGCAGCACGCGGGTTTCCATGATAATACCCAGCCCGTAGCGGCTGGAGTCGGTCAGATCCGGACGGAAAACACCGATCCACTTGTCAAAATGATCATCCCCGGTTTTGAAGAAGAACTCCTGATCCGCGGTTTTGACGGAAAGATCGGGCGGCACTTTGCCAAACAAACCATTCCAACTTCCCTTCCAACCCGGATCGAGTTTGTCTTCAAATTTGTCCGGCCAAACCGGCGGCCAGGAACTTTTATCGAGCAGATTCGCCACTGCCGCCTTGCTGCCCAAGGCCGTGTTGATGTAGCCGGTAATTGGCTGCAATTCCCAGCTCGAACCACCTTGGAGATCGGGCTTGCCCAAGGCAGCGGTCATGATGCGTTGGAAAGAATTATCCGGTTTTCTCACTTCGGCACCGTACATGGGCGAGGTCAGGGCCATGTAGATTTTCCCTGAATGCGCCGGCCACTCGTAACAGACCTCATCGGGCCGGGCGGCCGAGCGGCCGGTGATGCCATAGTTGAAAATGGTCGTGCCCACCAAGTTGGCGCTGGTATATGTCTTGCGGCGCTCGCTGAAATCGCTGCGCTCCTTGGACGGAACGTACTGGTTTTGCGCCAGCGCCAGCGATGGTAGTAACATGAACATCAAGAACAAGGTTTTCAAAAATCGCATGTCATCACTCCTCCGTTTGTCATTCCGCAGGCTACGCCCGCAGGGAACCTTTTTACTTTTTAATGTAAAAAGATTCCCTGGCCTGCGGCAGGCTTTCAGAATGATATTTCATTTATTTCGCTGGATTGTTATAGCTCGACTCCAACTCAAAAACTCACCTTCACTCCCAACTGTACTTCGCGCGGCTCGCTGAACCGGTCGGGCTGCCGCAAAAATTCCTCGGCCGTATTGTTGTGAATCGTGGCTTGATACGCCAATGGATACTCCGTCGGCGAATAGGTGGCGCGTCCGGAATCCGTATAAACATTGATCTCATTGCGCCGGTCGAACAAGTTGTACACATTGCATAAAAACGCGAAGTCCATGCCGGCAAATCGCAAAACTTTGGACAGTCGAAGATCAAAAACCAGAAAATAGGGCGCATTGCGGCTGTTGCGTGAAAAAGCAAAATTGGCGTTCAAGCCGCGATTGGCGGCGATGGCTGTGCTCGGACTGTAGGGTAAGCCGGTATGATAACGGCACAGCAGACTACCGGTCCAACCACTTTGCATAAACGTGAGGGTGCCATTGAAGGTATGCCGTTGATCCCAGTTGAGCGGCACGATGAATTGCGTCGGCTCGGCATTGCTGTTGCGCCGGCTGAATTCCTCACCCGGATCCGAATTGCTGCCTTCGGCAACCTGGAAGGTGTAATCCACGGAGTACGTCAGCGTGCGCGAACGCACCTGTGACAGGGTCAAGGTAATGCCACGAACATTGGCGTAATCGAGATTGCGGTAGATGAAGTAAGTACGCCCGGCAAGTACCTGCCCACCCGCACCAACGGTCTCAATCGGCGGACTGGTGCCCACCCAATCGCGCACGTCGCGATAAAAGCCGGTGATGTCGATGCCGATGCTTTCCCCGATCTGCTGCTTGAGACCAAGCTCATACATCACGGTTCTTTGCGGCTTCAAATCCGCATTGCCGTAGATGCCGTAATTTCCGCTGCCCACTGGCACCTTGAAGCCGGGATTTTGGTAGAGCAACTCAAAGGAAGGAATCTGCAGGAAATGGCCATAGGAAAAATGAATGGCGCCTTTCTCGGTGATCGGATAAGCGATGCCGAAACGCGGGCTGAGCTGATATTTGGCCGAAGGCTTCTTATACCAGCTCGCCAGCCGCTGTTCCAAAGTCATCGCCTGATAACGATCATTTTGCGGTTGATAGACATTGGGGTCGCTGGGATCGGCCAACACCAGACCCTTGGAGTCGAAATAGTCGAAGCGCATGCCGGCATTGATGACCACACTCTCGAATTCGATTTTATCTTGCGCATAAACCGAGAATTCGACCGGCTTGAAAGTGTAGCGATTGTGATTGGGTGAAGACAGCGGCGGAATCGACGGCACAAAGGGCACGATCTCTGCGCCGGTGGCGTCGCGCAAGGCCTCGATGTTGATGTTTTCTTCAAAGAGCTTGTGTCTTTTGGCTTCAAAACCGAATTTGAGCTGATGCACGAAATTGATCTGATTGGTGTAATCGAATTTGACGAGCTGGGTCGTGGTTGCGCGCTCATAGAAGCCGTTCTCGGTGCCGGAGTTCGCAAGATCATAAGTCGATTGCTCGCGCAAGGAATCCGGATGCAGATAGCGGGAATCGAGGGGATTTTCAAAAAGATAATTCTTGTAATTCTTGAAGAACTGCGAAATATTGAGGGTATAAAAGGACCTCGCGCCGATCGCGTGGGTAACTTGCAAATTGGCATTATAGCCATTGTCATGATGGGTGCGCCGTGCATCCGGCAGCCAACGGAAGAATCCATTGTAATTGGCACTTTCATCATTGTTTCCCAACAGACTCAACTTGAGATTGAGCGACGGCGATAATTTATAAGACAGCTTCACTTGCGCCGAGAAGTTCTGCTGGGTGTTCATCGGCACGATTTCCCCGCCGATGGCTTCTTTGCCATCTTTGCCGCCGAACACCCCGAGGGTGTCGCCATAAATATTGAACATGCGCCGGCCATTTAGCCAGCCATCAGTGGAATAATAGCGCCCCGTCGCAAAAAAGGTGAGTTTACTGCCCAGCGCCGGCACCGGGCCGCTCAAGCTGGCTTGCACGTTGTGCGTTGCCAGAGGATCGATCTTATCGATGCCAAGATACAAATCCTTGTCCGCACTGACATAATCCCCGGCGTACAAATTGACGTTGCCATGATATTGCTGGCTGCCGTCTTTGGTCACGAGATTGATGACACCGGACATCACGTTTCCAAACTCGGCATTGAAGGTACCACTGATCACCTGCAGCTCCTGCACGGATTCATTTTCGACACGCACGGCGGAGCCGCCATTGTAAACATCGGTCACTGACACGCCATCGACGAAGTAAGCCACTTCACTGGAACGGCCGCCGCGAATATGAATGCCGCCGCCACGATCGACCGAAACGCCAGCTTGCAATCTGAGGACTTCCGCCACCTCCTGCACCGGCAGGGTCTGAATCTGTTCTGCCGCTATATTCGCTTGCGAAGAGGTGATCGACTTGTTGACAATCTCACGCTCTGCGACGACCACCACTTCGCTGCCTTGAATAACCTCTTCCGTCATTGGAAAATCCAATTTAGTGGTCACGTCGATCGACACTACAACGTCGCGCGTTTTGATCGTGCTGTAGCCGACAAAAGAGGTTTGCACCACATATCTGCCCGGTGGGATGTTGATAATAACGTAATTGCCATCCAAATCCGAGGCGGCACCGAGCGGACGATCCAGCGGAATTTCGTTGCCATCTTTGATTTGCGCCAAAAGCACGACATTGGCGCCCGGCAATCCTTCGCCAGTGCTTTTGTCCGTCACCTTGCCGGCAATCTTGCCGGTGGTGCCGGAGAAGACCAGCGAACTTGTGGCTAAAAGCATTACGAGAATCAGGAGGTACCACTTCAAAAATTTTGGCATACCTTCTCTCCTTTTTTGTCACAATTTGCAAAAATTTTTTTACAGCGCTCAAAAAAGTGGAATTTCGAGGGTTTTTCCGCATGGGCTGCGCTCATAGGTTTTTATCTGGCGCAGGATTCCTTTCCATGGATGGAAAAACTTGCTCTGTTTATAAAGGTTTTCGGTTCTCACAACGGTGATTTGACCTGCTCCAAAACTTTCTGATCAACTTCAATCGTCAACGGCTGGCGCAGCGCCTGAAGCTGTTTTTCCAAAGCGCGTTGTTTGAAAACCGGAAGCAGCACTTCCTCGATGTCCGGTTTTGCCTCTACAAAAGTTTTCTGCCGTGCCGGTTTGATGTCCAAAACCTGTACGATGGTGAAGTAGGCGTCCTGCTGATACGGCCCGCCGAATTCGCCTTTTTTCAATTTGAAAATCGCTTTACCCCATTGGCCCAACTCCCCCTCCATCACATAGCCGACCTCCCCGCCGCGTTCGGCGGTCCACTTGCGCACCGAATAGCGTTTGGCCAGCTCGGCAAAATTTACCCCGGCTTTGAGTTGTCGCAAAATCAAATTTGCCTGCTCGCGGCTGGTAACGGTGATTTCGCGCAACTTCATCATCGCCGGATAAATTTGATATTGCGGCTGCTCTTGATAAACCTGGCGCAAAGAGTCCTCCGGCACGCGCACGGTGTCGGTCAACAAGCTTTTCATTTTTTCAATGAGAAAGCGGTTTTCATTGTCCCGGATGCGCTGCTGCACTTTCGGGTCCTTCTCAAACCCGGCATCCTTCGCCCGGCGCAAGTATTCCTCACGCAATGCCAGCCCACTGATAAAATCTTTCAGATCATGGATGCTTTGAATTTTATTCCGCTGCCGCGCCGAAGTCCACACCGCGCGCTCTTGAAAATCTTTGACCGTCCACGCTTTGCCGGCCACCGTCGCCACCATCGCAGTTGGCGGCAATACTGCAAAATCGCTGTCTGATTCTATGCGCTGGTTGGAATCCGCTCGCGCTTGTTGAATTTGCTGCCACATCTGATCGAGGGTGGCCTGATTGAATTGTATGTGCAAACCGGCAAGAGTTTCCGCATCCAGCTTCATGATGGTCCGCGCGCGCTTGCGATGCTCGGTCACCCATTTGAGCTTTTTGCGCTGCTGCCCATATTCGGTTTCAGTGAGAAACGACTCACGGACGCGATCTTCCAGCTTGATGATGCTGTAGCCGTATTTCGTGCGCACCGGTTTGGAGATTTCGCCTTTTTTCAGCTTCTGGGCTTCAGCGGCAAAAGTCGGATCCATATCTTCCCATTTGAGGTAGCCGAGATAGCCGCCGGTACTGGCCAAACGATAATCTTTGAAAACTTGCGGGGCGAGCTCTTCAAAAGTGGCACCGGCTCGCAGCTTTTCATACAAGGCGTTGGCCTCTTCCAAGGTTGGCGCATAGAGATGTCGCGCTGCCGCTTTCTCATGCGCGAGGGCGAAAGCTTCTTTGATTTCGGATTCCTGAACGGTGACCGTATCGACCAGTGATTCACGATAAGCTTCGAGCACGGCATCAATCCGGAAGGATTCCGCACGGTGCTTGAAATCTTCCTGCTCGCGCAATCCCCGGCGGTCGGCCTCCAGCAACAGCACCTGCTCGTCTATCATTGCCTGTAACAAGGCGTCACGAATCTGCGCATTGTCAACCGGCGTGAGCATGGTCAGATTTTTCAGACGCTGCTCATATGCCTGCTGGGTGATTAGGCGATTGGCTACGCGCGCTACTGCCGGATTCGAATCACTTTTCCTGCTGCAAGCCATGAAAACGATTGCCAATCCGATTCCCAGCGTCGCAAGCACATGCCAACTAAAGGCAAAATGATTGTGGACAAAATAATTCAGCCTTCTCGAACGAATCATTTTGGCATCAAAAATTATCGCTGAAACACGCGGTTTGACGCATCCACATCTTGCGATGTGGGCTTCCATGATGATATAATTGCTTTTGCTTTAGCTCATCCTTCAATCACTCACAGCCTACGCTGTGAGCTTGTTACGTTTCGACAACGTCTAAAAAGGCATCAGGATTGAGGGGTGTCGACTTAATGTAACCGTACCAACATCTTTTTCAATTGCTCAACCTGGGCGCTGCCAGGAATCAATCTTTCCAATTTTGCCAAAGCTTTTTGCGCTTCTTCGATTTGTCCAACCATCAAACAGGCGCTGGCCAAATTATAAAGCGTTTGTTCATTTGACGGTTCCAATTGTGAAGCCTTCTGTAAATAAAAAACGGCTTTCTCCGGCTGGCGGCGATGGAGTAGAATGGCGCCGATAATTTTGTAAGCGTCGGCGCTTGGTTCAAGAGCGAGCGATTTGGTCAACCGATCAAAAGCCCGGTCGTAGTCTTGCAATTTCGTGTAAAGAATACCGGCGCGGAGGTAGGGAGAGACATTGTAGGGCGTTTGCAAAATGATGGCTTCGTACTCTTTCGCCGCCAAGTCGAGCTGGCCGTGCTGCTCATAATCTTCGGCGAGCAGCACGTGAACCTTTTCCCAGGTTTCTTCGCGCTTCCACGCGGCGTAAGCCAGCTTTTGGAGAAGATTTTGGGGTTGATAGCGAAAACCCACCACCCGGTCTTTTGGAACAAACGGCCAGTTGTGGGTCAGCACATCAATGCGAATGCGCGCGATCTCTTCGTCGAGCGCGGTGACGCCACGTTCCTGCCAATAGACCGAGTCGGGTTTGGCGCGCGTTTCATCCCATTTGTCTGAGATAAAACCATTTTCCCGCATGGCGCGACAAAGCTCGCGGCCCATCAGGAAATAACCTTCAACATTGGGATGCACATGCTCGAGCATCAAATTGTTGCCGATCAAACCATGGGGAGAAACTTGTTCAAAAGCGGCTTCCATATCCACCAGCACCGCGCCGGTGGCTTGGGCAACTTCTTGAACCGCAGTGTTGAAATCGGTGCTGGCACGAAATCGCAGGACATCGAAATCCCGTGCCTTCTCGTAAGCCTGCCGCGCTTCGGCAAAATTCCCCATCGCTTCCAGACATTTGCCGATTTGAAAATGCAGGAGGGCTGGCGAGTCATCCACACGTTGCAAAGAATCATAAAGCGCAAGCGCCTCGGTGAATTTTCCAGCAGCGGCGAGTTGCGCGCCGCGTGAGAGGGCGCGCTCATAAGCGACGCGGTCGTTGTGAGGAGCATACAGCGAAACGAAAGGCGGCAGATCGCGCACATTGCTCACGAGATTGCAAAGCAAAACTCGCACGCCCTGTCGCTGCGCGGTCAAGATAATTTCCGTGAGATTGGCTTTAAAAAACTCCTGCGCCCGTTGATACAATGCGCTGTGATGGGGAATTTGCTCCTCCGCGACCATCTCTTCCATCAACGTCGTGTGCGCCGCGATTCGTTTTGCCGGCGAGTGCATCCATTTTTTGACCGCTTCGAGCTGATCACGCAGAAACAGCATGATTTTCAAACGTTGTAAACGCAGATAGAGATTGATCATCCTGCGCCAGCGGCCGAGCGACTCGGTCGAGCCGACACCGAGCGCGCCATAAAATTCATTGTGGCCGCAATAAATGATGAGCGCGTCAGGCTTTTGCGCAAGCGCCTCGGGCGTGAGATCACGCAGCGAAAAACTATTGATCGCCGGCATGGCTAGATTGACGACTTCGATCTCGCGCTCGGGAAAATAATCCAGCAAACGCTGGTACAGCATTTTGGACATGCTGCCGTTGTACATGTAGGGATAACCCGCAGTGGTGGATTCGCCAAGAACAAAGACGCGATAGGCATTGGCAGCTTTCTGCGCGCGAAAAAGATCATGCGAAGTTTCCGGCGTAATATCTGCCGCGGCAAAATAGCGCCGGCCCACGTTTTCGTTGACTTGCAAGTAGCCCGGCATGGTTTCCGAGGGAATAAACAAAGCAAGATTGCCGCCGTAATGCAACGCGCGCAGGATAAATTCAATCCCGAAGAAAAAAAATACAGGAAACGTCAGCATGACGAGCCGAAAAATCCGCTCGCGCCGGCGCCGGCGCTGCCGAGCAATCGCCTCGAGCTGCATTTGCACCTGGCGTGGATCCAATCGCAGCTTTTTGGCGATCTTGGCGCCGGAGTGCGTTCGCGCCAGTATTTCAATTTGCTTTTTTTGTTCAGCACTCAGCTCAGGCATGTCCAATTCCCGGTGCTTCCATGGACCCGGCAATTCAAGCCTGGCAGGATATTAACCGGGTTTTCCTGCTTGTAAATGGCTCATGGTTTTGTGCATACCGCAACTCTCGCGCACCACCAACTCCGTTTCGATCAAAACGTGCTGTCGAGGCAAATCCGGATTGTCCATGAGTTCCATCAACCTTTCGACACCTTGTTTGCCCATATGAAACATCGGCTGCCGAACCGTGGTGAGACCGACATATTCAGCCAGTTCGATATCGTCAAAGCCCACCATTGCAATATCCTCCGGAATGCGCAGGCCGAATTCCTTCACCGCTTGCATGGCACCCAGCGCCTGAATGTCACTGGCAATAAAAACCCCGGTCGGGCGTTGGCCATTCAGCTGCAGCAATTGTCGCATGCCCCAATATCCGGTTTCTTTATTAAAACCGTCATTCACTCGAACAGCCTTGCCCGGCAGAGTATCGCTACTGATCATCATGTTTTCCGGCAAAGTCATGCCAGCTTCGGTCAAAGCGCGTTCGCATCCGAGATGGCGATGTTGCGCCGGCACACTTTCGCGATGGCCGGTGATCATGGCCAGGCGCTGGTGGCCGAGACGAATCAGATGCTGCACCGCCATATAAGCGCCGGCCTGGTTGTTCACGGTGATGGAATCAAATTCCGGATGAAAAGCATCGACCAACACCAAAGGCAACTTGCGGCGCCGAAATTCCTTGGCGTAATTTTCCGGGAGTGACAATGAAATGAGCAGAACCCCATCGACGCGGCGCTGCTGCAGCGTGCGCTTGAGATAAGTATCCTTTTTTTGCAAGTCGTCAATGCAATACAGAATGAGGTCGTATTTGTGCAGTGAGGTGGCCTGCTGAATGCCTTTGAGCAACTCAACGTAGAAATGACCGGTAAAAAAAGGCACGAGGGCCGCGATGGTAAGAGACTTTTTGCGCGCCAAGCCCTGCGCCAAGGGATGAGGCTGGTAATTGAGAGCTTTGATGACTCTAAGAACTCGGTCGCGCGTCTTCGGGGAAATTTGGGTGCTATTATTGAGCACCCGGGAGACTGTCCCGATCCCGACCCCGGCTTTTCGCGCGACTTCGTAGATCGTCACCGCCATGCAGGACCTGAGTAGAGGTTATCCACTGACCTTAATTTAGTGCTCTCAACTGAAGTAAAACAAATGACAGCAGGCATTTCTGTGGAAGCCCTTCCACAGATGTTGGCATTATACAAAATCCCATGCTCTTTGTCAAGTAATTTTTTGGGAAACTGTGGAAAACGGAAGAACTGAAACTAACTGACAGCTTAATCAGCAACCGCCCCCCGTCGCACCGCAACGATTTCAGCCATGATGCTCAGCGCAATTTCCGCCGGGGTCCGGCTGCCAATGTCGAGACCGACAGGCCCATGTAACCGCACCAACTGCGTATCAGTGAGTCCCTCCTGCCTCAAACGCTGCAGCCGTTTCTCATGGGTTCTGCGGCTGCCGAGCACACCAATATAAGCCGGAGCATGCTGCAATGAAACCTTGATCGCCGGGTCATCCAGTTTCGGATCATGTGAAAGTATCACCACCGAGGTGCTCGCGTCGATACCGATTTCCGGCAGTGCCTCATCGGGCCAGCGCTGGATAATGGCCTCAACATGCGGGAAACGAGCTGTGGTGGCAAAAGTCGGACGCGGATCCACGATAAAAACCTGAAATCCCAATTCCTTGGCAAACTGCACGAGTGGGATGGCAATGTGCACCGCACCGACAACGATCAACTTCGGCGGCGAGAAATACGATTCCAAAAAAATCTCGCGCTCGCCATCTTGGAGTGTTTCCGCACGTTCCTGTTGAAACCAGACTGCGGCCAATTTTTGCAACCGCGCGACCAGTGTCGGATCTTCAAAATCGCCGCTGCTACTACCATCCCGGCGAATCAACAAATGGCGGCCTATTTCATTCTCTGCACCACGAATGATGGTCGCCAGGACCACCGGCTCACCTGCTGTAATCGCGGCAGCCAATGCCGCAAAAATTTTTGCATTCATATTACGGCTTCTCAGCTCAAAATCCAATTCCACTTGCCTCTTTTCAAATTGGCGCGGGAGAGTTTGCTTGCTTTATTGCGACCCCTCAACCGCGCGCATGACCGCATCATGCAACCTGGCTCGAAAAGAAACAAGCCGCTGATTGCTCCGTGTCGGATGCACGCGGTTGGAAAGGAGGATGACAAAGAGATTCTTCTCGGGATCGACCCATACCGAGGTGCCGGTAAAACCGGTGTGGCCGAAGGCACGAGAACTCATAAGGTGGCCGGCGGAGTTTGTTCCGTCTGCCGTATCCCAGCCGAGGGCACGGCTACTGCCGGAAACGAGGTTTTGACGCGCGGTGAATAGCGCTACAGTTTCCGGCTTCAAGAGTCGACCATTTTCATAAGCGCCCATGTTGAGCAGCATTTGCAGAAACGTCGCCAAATCCCGCGCCGTTGAAAACAACCCGGCATGTCCGGAAACGCCGCCCAAGGCAAAGGCATTTTCATCATGTACTTGGCCATGCACCACGCGGCCCCGCCATGGATCGAATTCCGTCGGCACGATGCGCGGCAGCAATGCTGGCGGTGGATTGTAGAAAGTTTCATTCATTTTGAGCGGCTCGAATATCTGCGACCGGCAGAAAACCTCGAGTGGTTGGCCCGATACTTTTTCGATGATTTTTCCCAAGAGAATGATCCCCAGGTCGGAGTAGACCATTTTGGTACCGGGCGGATTTTCAAGTGGTTCGTTGAGTATCGTCGTGATGATCTCACCGGGCGCATGATGGTCGGCAAAATAGCGGCGAAAGGCAGCCAAACCCGAGCTATGCGTGAGTAAATGACGGATGGTCACTTTCTCTTTGCCGGGGCCCAGAAATTCCGGCAAAAATTTTTGCACCGGCGCGTCGAGATCAAGCAATCCGCGCTCATAAAGCAGCATGCAGCACGTGGTGGTGGCAACAGCTTTGGTGACCGAAGCGAGATCAAAAATTGCATCCAGCGGCATGGGGCGCTCGAATTCGTTGTAGCCCATTTTGCCGAAAGCCTCATGCCTGACGATGAGACCATTGCGCGCCACCAACAAAACCGCGCCTGGAAAAACGGAATCCCGCACCGCGTTTTGCATCAGCAGGCGGACAGAATCCAATTTGGCAGCATTCATTTGGACTTCTTCCGGGAATCCGGCGCGCAGACGCAATGGTGGCATGATCATCTGCGTCAAAGGCTGCGCTCCTGTTGCTGACAACTTCAGGCCGGCACCGCGTTCAAAATATCCCGGAATCGAAATGGGCAGTTTCCCTGAAATTTCTGCAGCACCGACAAGCGCTCGTGCAGCTGCCGTTTCCATAACTTCATTGCTGCCGAAGGTTGCCAGGTACGCTGCCGCGTCTTGCACCTGCGGATAGATGTAGGGATTACCAAAACTCACGATCACGGCCGGAACTCCAGTGGCGGATAATGAATCGGCAAAGGGTTGCAAGCTTTCGGGCAAAGCGATATGACCTTTCCAGGCGCGGAGAGGTGTGTAGATCGCCCAAATTTGCACGCGACTGGTCCGAACATGCTTCAGAATCCTGGCAAATTTATCCTGATCGAACTCAGGAGTCACGATATAACTTTCCCAATTAGTCAGATAGCGTGACAATTCGCGAACAAACGGGCTCATTCCGGTGGCATGGGTTTCATCCCACAACTCAATGATGACAGCGCGACCAGTATCTGCGGAAGAGAGAGGCAAAATGTTTCCATGGTTTTTCAAAAGCGTGATGGCACGCCCGGCCATGGTCGCGGAGGCCTTTCTTGCCTCTGAAGTTGCAAGATGCGTGGCCAGTGAATCCAGGCTCACAAAGCGCTGCCGGTGCAAACCAATTTTGGCTTTGGCGCGAAGAATTCGTCGTACCGAGGCATTGATGCTCGTTATCGCGATTTCACCGGATTGAACGCGTTTTTCCAACTCCGCGATCATTTCAGGTACATTTTCTTGAACGAGAATCACATCGACCCCGGCTTTGACTGCCTGCACTGTCCCAAACAGATCGGTGTAATTGTGAGTCATCGCCCACATGCGCATGGAGTCCGTGATGAGCACGCCATCGAATTGGAGGCGCCGGCGTAACAAGTCGGTCATAATCTCCGGCGAGACCGTGGCAGCATCATAGGGATTCATTTTAACGCCGCGCACGTTGAGATGCGCGGTCATGACGAAATCGACACCGGCAGCGATGGCACGCCGGAACGGCACCAACTCCACTTGCTCCAGCCGTGCGCTGTCCGCTGGAACATAGGCTAATTCGATGTGTGAGTCCTCCATAGTATCGCCATGACCGGGAAAATGTTTGGCCGTAGTCAACAAGCCGCCGTCATGACAACCGCGAATGAAAGCTTCGGAAAAGCGTGCCACCATCTCGGGATCCTCGCCAAAGGAGCGTATATTGATGATGGGATTAAAGGGATTATTGTTGACATCAGCAACCGGCGCAAAGGTTAGATGAATACCGAGGCGACGTGCCTCCCGAGCCGTGTGCAGGCCCATGAGATATGGCATTTGCGCATCGTCGGTCGCACCGACCGCCATGTTCGGCGGGAAATCCGTGCCGCCGAAACGACCGAGGCCATGTTCAAGATCGGCTGTGAAGAGCAATGGAATTTTTGCCAGCCTCTGCAGGCGATTCGTCAGATACGCTGTTGCGTATGGCTCACCTCGCCAGAGATGTACGCCACCGAGATGGTACTTTTCAACCAGCGTTTTGATTTGTTGCCAGGCGGGATCATCATTGGTTTTAAAATTCGTGTCGAGATGATAAAAAAACATCTGCCCAAGTTTTTCGCGCAATGTCATGTGTGCCAAAGTTTTTTCAACCCAGTTTGCAGCTGCTTCGGAATCTCCTGGAGTATACAGGCGTTTTTGCGTTGTTGTACTGCAGCCAACACAAAAGCACAGAAATAGGATAAAATATTTTGGCATAACTTTTACCCATGAAAAGTTTAATCAACAGGCGCCAGAGCTGAAAATGCGCTGGGTGAATTGCCCTACGTTTTTCCAATTTTAACAAAATGTAATTGCTTTCATGGTTAAAAGCAAGCATTAGCAATAACCGACTGAAAAATTTCACTCAAGCGACAATGATGACTTGGGCATTGGCGTCAAGAAACGTATCACAAAAAGTAATGCCTCAAATGCAGGTGGACGTAGCCGGGGCGAAGGATTTCTCCGGATACCGGTTCCCCAGTGTTCGTGAAAGGTGAATGTTACAAGTTGTTTGACGAAAAGAGCAGTTGATAGGAATCTTGATTGCAATCGCGCGCCAACTCATCGAAACAGGTTTTCAATTTCGACCAGATCCGCCTGCGAGCCCAAACTCACTTTGCGTGCGATGACTAACTGTTGCAACTCCCGCTCGGTTAAATTGTTATCGGATGAAATCGTGCGGTCTTGCGCCCAATGATACAGGCGAGACGGGTTTTCACGTCTCGCAAGGCGGGAGAATTTGATGAATTTTCTGAACGCCCGCATGGTGCGCCTGGCGGTGCATGACCTGCTGAATTTCTGCACGTCATAAAAAATCCAGACATAACCATTTTCCCCTTTGAGGAAATATTTATCATCGAGTCACAACTTGGATGATGTATCTTGGCCACTTATGATCAACACAGAAACACAGTCTATTTTTTCTATATTTGGTTTAGTGAGTTTGAAATATCAAGTGTCGCCTCAGTGACGTGGGGGAGTAGCGCAAGCATCTTGCTTGCAGTCAGGCTACGCCCGCAGGGATGACTGCGCTACGTTTTCCCCTGTGAGTGAGGCATTACAATGTCAACCGTTTTTTCTTGACATTTGCAGTGGTGCCGTGTAAATTAGAATCGTCTTGTCCGCGAGGTCATTTCGTGGAAATCCCTAAAGGTCTGTCCACAACACTGACGAAAAGATGAAGCCGGACAAAAAGAAAACCAATTTGATCAAATTGATCGGAGAGTTAGTAAGGCTGCACGGTGGCGAAATCTCCGTTCAGAACGAAAACGGCAAAGACGCCTGTTTTCTTGTTCGGCTACCTGCAGGTGAGAACCTGTTCCATGACTACCGGGCACCGACCGTAGCCTCCCGTGATCAGTTGTTCAAGACGGAAATCAGAAGTGAGGAGTCTCTTCCTGATAAACAGGATTCGGAGAAGCCGACGATTTTGATTGTAGAAGATGACAGTCGGCTACGAGAAAACCTCAGGGATAAGTTGAGTGAGTGCTATCGGGTCTTGACGGAAGCGAGCGGCAAATCCGGTCTGAAGACGGCACTCGGTAAGGTGCCCGATCTGGTGATCAGTGACATTATGATACCGGAGATTGATGGCATCGAATTATGCAAGAGAATAAAAGCGAATCCCCTCAGCAGTCACATCCCGGTTGTTTTGCTGACGAATCATGGTTCTGACCTCCAACAATTGGAATGCTTGGAGAGCGGCGCGGACGATTATCTCGCCAAGCCATTCAATCTCGATATTTTAAAGATGCGCATCCGGAATCTCATCTTATACAGAGAGAGACTCAGAGAACGATTCCGTCGGGAAGCGCAGCTCATGACCCAAAATATCATTGGCACTTCCTCCTCGGATGAACAGTTTCTAAAGTGTGCCATTAATGCTGTGGAAGCGCATCTTTCGGATCAGGATTTTGACGTTCAGTCGTTCAGCCACGCACTGGGAGTTAGTCGCGCGCAGTTGTTCCGCAAACTCAAGGCGCTCACCTCAGAGACGCCCGTCAGGTTTATCCAAACGATTCGACTGCAGCGTGCCGCCCAACTTCTGATCGAATCACAGTTGAGCGTTTCGCAAATATGCTATGAAGTTGGGTTCAATTATCCTTCCTATTTTGCAGAGCTTTTCCATTCCCAATTCGGTGTTTCACCTAAGGAATACCGAAAGCAGAATCGGCGATAGTATTCCAGCCCAGACGCCAGCGTTTTTGTAATCAACTTCTGTGAGAATATGTAATTGTTTGGTAATTATAGAGATAAAAGATCGTAATTCCGGTAATGCAACATAAGTGATAGTTTTTGAGACGTTAGAAGTAGCATAATGGAAGTTTGGTTTGTATTTATTAACAAAAAACTATGAAAGGTTACAGTTACGTTAAATCGCGCGAATTTCACTGGGGCCTCTTTGATATGTTTTATGGAAGATAAAACCATTTCTGGAGTATACTTTCTATTTCTCATCTATCTAATTATTCGTAACTTGTCATTCGTTGACGTCCGACTCATAAACGAGTCAGGATAAAATTCATAAAAAAAGCGAGTCTTTTCTTGAGTTATTTTTGGTTCAAAGGCAACTTGTTAGGGTGCACGAGTGACCTGAAGCCTTGCACTGAATGAAGCCGATTCTTGGGATTTGTTGTTTAGGTGCAAAAGCTGGGAGTAAATTCGGGCGGAAAATGGATTTTCAAGAAAAACTACTTTGGAAAACAGAACTTAGCTCGACTTCTTGCCAACAATAGAGGATTTTCGTTCCGGGCCAAAATTGTACCGATTTCGAATTGCAGATTGCCGCTTACTTCTTGAAAATCAATCACTCAAAAACGGTGATTGACATAAATTCTTATCCTTAACAAGTCTTGTATTGTGATTTACACATTGTATGTTTTGGCGATCAGAAAACTAATTGTCTGTCAGAACAGCGGTGCTGTACTAACCTCCTCCTTTTGAGGTCTTAATAGGAGAATGACTATGTCACGAAAAATTATGCTTCGGAACTATGCGGCCCTTCTCTGCTGTCTTTTCCTGATTCTCGCAGGATCGGCCGTGGCACAGAGTGCCAAGATCATGGGGAAGGTGCGGGATGCTAAAACCAAAGATCCTCTGCCCTACGCCAACGTGCTGTTGATTAACACCGGATTAGGAAGTGCGACAGACCTGGAGGGGAACTACATCGTTCGAAATGTTCCTTCCGGCATCTACACTATCCGGGTGTCGTACATCGGTTACAAGTCAGTAGAATCAGAAATTGCGGTACAAAGCGGCGCAACGATCGAGAAAGATTTCCTTCTCACTCCTGTTGGAATCGAAGGCGAAGTGGTAACCGTGACCGCGCAGGCAGAAGGGCAGCGGCAGGCAATTAACGAGCAGCTCAACTCGCTTAGCGTGAAGAATATCGTTTCGCGCGCGCGCATCCAGGAGTTGCCCGACGCCAATGCTGCCGAATCGGTTACCCGGCTTCCTGGCGTTTCGCTCATTCGAACGGGCGGTGAGGGGTCGAAAGTCGTCATCCGTGGTCTTTCGCCTCAGTACAACCGCGTTACGATTGATGGCGTGGAGCTTCCAGCGAACGTGACCTCGAGCGACCCCAACGAGCACCGGGAAGAATTCCGCGGCAACGACGAGCTTTCGCTGAGCGGCGACCGGGCGAGTGACCTGAGCATGATTTCGTCCGGCATACTGGGCGGGATCGAAGTGATCAAAGCGATTACACCGGATATGGACGCGACGACTCTCGGGGGTGTTGTCAACTTCAGCATGCGCAAAGCCGCCAAAATGATCTTCGAGAAACCTCGGTTTGAACTCCTCACCCAGGGCCGTCACAATAATTTGAAAGATACCTATAACGACTACAAAGTCGAAGGCTCGTACGAACAGCGTTTCCGGGACGACAGAATCGGCCTGTTTCTCCAAGGGTCTATCGAAGACAAAAACCTCAGTGCCAACGAATTGGGCGCGAGCTATGTATTTGCCGGAAAGCTGGAAGCAACGGAAGAAGGGCAACCCGATTTTCAAAACATGAATCTAACCGATGTCCTGCGTGATCGTGACCGCTACGGCGCGACACTGGTGCTGGATTATGTGCATGAAACGGGCGACATCGGTTTCATGAATTTTTTCAGTAGAAGCAAAACTCGGACAATTTCAAGGACTGAGTCGTACGATCCGTTCAACGATGACCTCTTCTATTCTGCGACAAATTCCAACACAACCCTGGATGTTTATAGTAATTTACTGAGCATCAAGCAAAGGATCGCTGGAATCGGCATGGATGCACGATTTTCACACTCATACTCCAAAACTTGGAATCCGGAAGATGTACGGTTTAATTTTTGGCAAAATACCGCAGGCTTTGCGGGAAAATATTCAGCCCTCAAGTTTGCAAGCCCGTCGCAAGTTGCCTCGAATGTCACTCACGACCCGGAGAATGCGGTGTTCTTCGATATCTACAATGTCGGAAATCTCTCCAAGGATCGGACGCTGAACGGAACGCTGGACTTCACTACTGACCTCACCATCTCCGGACTGGTGACCAGCAAGATCAAATTCGGTGGCTCCTATCAACATCGAAGCCGGTCGTATGACTATAACCAAAGCAGTGGCTCGGTCTTTTATGATGACGGCGGACAAGTTGCTGCCGCGATCCGGCGGGAATATCCTCAATTCGGCAGCAGCATCAGCTTTGCGGATTTTGTTGACCCCCATTACAATTATGGCAATTTCCTAAAAGGAGACTATAAGCTTGGTCCCCCCCTCGATGTTGACTTAATGCTGAAAGTCATCGAGGTCGCTAAACGGAATCCCGGTACCGGCAACGGCGGAGGGTATAAGCCGCATAAACTCTCCTCACTTTTGTACGACTATTCTGGGAATGAAATCCGAAGCGCCGGTTACACCATGCTGACCGTGAATGTCGGACCATGGGTAACGATTGTACCCGGTGTTCGCTACCAAAATCTGACGACCAAGTACAACGGCATTCGGGGAGAGCAAATCCCAGGGGACATCCAATATACCGAAGCCGAGGAGACTGTCTCTCACGGTTACTGGCTGCCGATGGGGCATCTCCGGTTCAAACCGTTGGACTGGCTGCAATTCCATTTCGCCTACACGAACACCTTGAACTATCCCGATTATAACGCGATCATCCCGCGTTACTACATTGGAACGAATTTTATCCTCTACAATAACTACCGGTTGAAACCTGGGCGATCGGAAAACTTTGACGCCATGCTCTCCTTATTCACCAATGGAATCGGACTCTTCAGCCTCGGCGGCTTCAAGAAAAAGATCAACGACCTGATCCTCCCCTCCAGATCCTACCCCAAGGATTTTAGCGCGTATCCGGAGTTGGCCGAAAAATTAAAGAACCGACCGGAAGGATACACGCTCCATACCTATGTCAACAGCTCTCAGCCGATTGACGTTATCGGCATGGAGACGGAATGGCAAACGCATTTCTGGTACCTGCCGCAACCGCTCAACGGTATCGTCTTGAACATCAATTACACGCACATCTTTTCGGAGGCGAAGTACCCCAAGACAATTCTGATATCGTATCTTGATGAGGATTTCATTCAACGAACACGAGCGGTGGATACAACGTATACTGATCGGCTCCTCAATCAGCCGAACGATATCATGAACATTTCGGTGGGGTATGATCTCCGCGGGTTTTCTGCGCGCGCAAGCATGTTGTATCAAGACAACATTTTCAAGAAACCGGACTTCTGGTTGCAAAATCGAATCCACTCCGACCGGTACGTACGGTTTGACCTTTCTGTGAAGCAGCAGCTTCCTTGGTTTGGCCTCCAGCTCTACTTCAACCTCAATAATATCACCGGCGAAGACGACGTGGATATCAATCAAAAAACGGGCTTCCCGACATATGAGCAGCGATACGGCATGACCGCGGATGTGGGGATGCGTATGAAATTGTAACGGATTGAGAGGAAGGAAATTGCCTATGAGAATACGGTAGCACCGCATTTCCCCGAACGTGGGAATACGTGTTGAACTGTAACCAACTATTAAGGAAAGGAGATTGCCTATGTGACTATGGTAGCATCGCAGTTTCCCCCTGAACGTATCATTACAACTCACGTTTGTTTTAATCCACATTCTTAACAAAAAGGAGCGACAGTATGACGAGGTTCTCAATTTTTGCTGCGCTGCTGGTCGTGGTACTCGTGGGGATCGTGCAGGGAACAGCGCTTGCGCAGACCTCGGGTGACACGCTGTATATCCCGGGCGCTCAATCGCTGCAAATCAGCAATATCATCAACGCCGATACGTTGGTCACGTACCGTGTGTACGTACTCGATCGGGGAGCGATTTACTACATCGATCGGGCGTTTGAAATCAACCGCTCTTGCAAATTCATCGCCAAAGGGGATCCAACGCGCCGGCCGCCTGTGCTGGCTCCAGCGATTCGCGCCGATGGTTCCAGCGAGGAATGGTTCTTCAAATTCATCAAGGCGGGCATCAAGGTGGAGTTGAACGACTTGTATTTGCTCTCGATGAGATCGGATGGAAAAACGTTGGGTTGGAGCCGGGCAATCCATATTGGAGCAAACAGAGTATCGCTCAAATTGCGTCGGGTGGTCTTTGACGCATGGACCGAGGCGGCTATTCGTGTTGACGGAGCACAATTCGTAAAACTGGATGTCCAGGATTGCCATTTCAGAAACTTGATCCACTCGACTGCCTATTTTGGTGGTCAACCGTTCCTGTCGGGTTATCCCAATCATCCAGATACGACGAAGTTCATTAACAATACGTTCTTCGCCTGCAATTCGTACATCTTCTCCATTCGCGGATACGACCCGTACTCCGTGTTTGAACACAACACCATCGTGTACGGCGCCGTCAACCCATTCTTGACCCGGCAGGCAATGAACTTGATCGTGAAGAACAACCTCTTTTATGCAGCTCACGCGTGGGGAGGCGATCCGGAACAGCTCTGGGGTGGGTGGTTCCTTAATTTCCCTGACTCTGTATCTTCTGCCCTCATCCCAATCCGCATACAGGGTATTTACCAAGGGTACGCAACGACCGGACCCGAAGCACACATAGATCCAGCAAACGGCATCGACAGCTCACTTGTTGCCCCCTCGAAGCGTCGAATAATTGTACAAAACAACGCGTACCACTTCCCCGCAGAGCTTGTGCAATTTTATAATACGTGGAATGATACCGTTACCGTGAAAGACAGTGTCGACACATTCAGTGGAGCGCGAGTCCATGTACTGCGCAAGCTTTCGCTGGCACGGTGGATGAATGATTTGGGATTATGGTCACTGCAGCAAATGACTAATCCCAGCTCAGCGTATTATTCACCGTTCATTTCCGTAACAAACAACTCTGATGCCGACCCCAACTTTTCCGACGCCAACGTCAAAAACCATCTCACGGAGCTCATCGCGTACGTCCGGAAGATTGCCCAGCGTAAGCTGGACAACCCGTGGCACTACCAGTTGAACTTCCCACCCAAGTGGCCCATCCCGGAAAACCTTGCCTATACCAACGCCGCGCTGCTTCAGGGTGGAACGGACGGCTTCCCGGTCGGCGATCTCAACTGGTTCCCCGACAAGAAAGCGCAATGGGAAAAAGGGTTCACCATAATCGTCGATGGCAACAAGGATCCATTTTACGAAACCTTGACCGGGCCGAACGACGGTTACCTCCAGCTCAAATACTACACGGGCAATGACAACGGCAATCCCTACAACAACGCTGACTTGTCCGCGAAGGTTTGGACAGCGTGGGATAAAGACTGGTTCTATTTGTATGAAGAGGTCATGGACGACACGCTGGCCGCGAATCATCCCTCGAACGTCTGGGAAGAGGATT
>JAPDQK010000003.1:176028-183049 GCA_034505955.1 Candidatus Zhuqueibacter pondensis | reverse complement strand
GATTCCTTGCGGAATGACATTCAGGGTGGTGTGTTTCTGACCGAAAGAATGGCACATCAGCCATCTACCACTCGCAATGACGTCAAAGATGGAGTTTTCGGACAAACACTAACTATTCAGCATTCACCTCGAACAGTCGAGGCTACGCCCGTAGGGTTCGTTCGGCAAGTAATCCCGATACGTCGGGACCATTCAGAAGGAATTGCAGTGTCCCGCAAGCGAGAGATCCAATCAGAGATGAAAATTAAGACCACTCTCGGAGCATGTCATGCAGAAGGCATCTTTTTGAGCATGACAACCACACCTCATACCGAAAAAGACTCCCTGCGGGCGTAGCCTCCTGAGTGACATTGAATTATTTTGCTTTTTAACGCATGGCCGACAGGCAAGCTGTCTCCGCTACAAATCCGCTTTCAAACAAATTCGCATTGTCGTTCCTTTCCCAATTTTGCTGCCAACGACGAAGATTTTGCCGCCATATTTTTCGAGGCGCTGGCGCGCGTGATAAAGCCCGAAGCCACCTTTGCCACCGAGTCGTGTCGTAAAACCGAAACGAAAAATTTCTTCCCACAGGTTTTGCGGAATGCCGCTGCCGTTGTCGTGCACGTCGATATGCAGCTCATCATAAGCGTGATGCACGGTGATGTCGATCTGTGCCGGCTGCTCATCAATGTGGCGCAAGGCATTTTGCACCAGCTCATCGAGCACGTATGACAAGTCGGCGTCGGTGATCCGAGCACGGGGTTGCTTTGGCGATGGTATGAACCGGACGCCGGGATAATCACCCTGTCGAAGCAATTCAACGATGACGGCATTGACGTCCACATAATATTGCTCGCTCAGGCGCTTTTTGATTGTCGTTACATGCTCGCGTAATTGTTGTTGGAGCGTGGCAATTTCTGTGAGGCGGGTTGGCTCAAATTTTTCTCCAGTTTGCAAACTTCTCCGCAAGTGCGCCAGCGCCTTTTTGAGCTTGGCCCAGCTTGCTTCCAGGCGAAAAGCCAAATCCATTGCAAAGTTGTTGCCATATTGGTAACTCAGAATCGCCCGGATCTCATTCTGGAGAAAGTGCAGCAGGCCGGCAATAACTTCGGCGAATTTAATTCTGGCCGCGGCCGGCAGTTCGCCGTCAAGCTCGAAATTTTCCGCATACAAAACGAAGCGGTTTATCAGTTGGTGGACCAGCGTGCCGTGCCCAAAAGCATTCAGGCGCATCTGCAGCATTTCCATCGACGCCGCCCGGCCTTGATACAGCCGTCGACCGCGCAGAAAAAAAATCGCCAGCCATGCCGCCACCAAACTCACCGCGAGCGGGCGGAGAACGAACTCGCGTTGGCCCGGCGCAAACCATAGGATGAGGCAAATCAACAAGCTGGTGCTGAAGAGCACGGCTGCTATTTTTTGATCGTAACTCGACACGCCCAGGAATTTCTTTCCGGCAATCAGGGTGAGGCCAATCAGCAGCAGGCCGAGAAGCAGCGCCGCGTAGCGCTCGCGGCTGCGATAGCCGGCAAGCAGGTTGGCCAGGGCGCGCCGGGCTTTGATCACGCTGGCGACCAAACCTTCTATTTCAAACACGACTTGACGCTCACCGCCGCGCATGCCGAGAACCGTGCGCACGATGCCGGAGGGAAAAACAACTTTCACGTCGTACATTTTTGCCGGCTCGACGCCGAAATGCGCGGCTTTTGCCGGGCTGCAGCCGTAGCTATTGGCCGATTCGATCATCCGCAAACCCACCAGACTGGCTGGATCGCCGATTTTGCCGGATTCATAAAGAAAGATTTTCGCGCCGACGGCGGAACGGTTGCTGACGATGCCCTCGGGGAAAATTTGGATGGCGGAATTGGACGTGTTCAGGCCGTTGGTGAAAACAAACAAGCCAACGTCGTAATTGCTCACCATCACGTCGAGATCTTCGTCGCCATCGAGATCGTGGACGAGCGTGCCGGAGCTGTTGCCGCCGAATTGCCGGCTGGTATTCAACATTGCGTCGCTGAAAACGCCGCCGAGATTAAGATGACTGCTCTGCTCGGCGAAACGCCCGTCGCCTTGATTTTTATAAAGCCGCTCAAAACCTTTGTTGGCGACGATCAAGTCGAGATCGCTATCGTTGTCCGCGTCAAAAAAAGTAGCGCCCACGCTTTGGTCATCGCCGGCAAGTCCGGCGCGGGCGGTGGCGTCGGTAAAATATCCTTTGCCGTCATTTTGCAGCAGGCGGTTGCCGGTTGCCAGGTTGCAAACAAACAGGTCGAAATCACCGTCGTTGTCGTAATCCGCAATGGCCGCGCCTTGGGATTGTTTGAGCGCTTGCCAGCATGCTGCGCCACTCTCAGCGCTGGCATCGGCAAAACGCGGAAAACCGGTGAGTGAATCCGGGCCAAGATTACGAAACAATAAATTGGGGCGATTGACCCGCGTGACGTAAAGATCTTCCCAGCCGTCGCCATCGAAGTCTGCAACGTAACCGCCAATGCCGCCGCCTTCGGTGGCAAGACCGGTGGCTTCGGTGGCTTCTGTGAACTTGCCGCGGCCGTTGTTGATGAAGAAAGCGTTGCTTTGATATTGGCAGGCAATAAACAAATCGAGATCGCCGTCGCGGTCAGCGTCAAAGAGATTGGCCAGCATCGGCCGCTGGCGAATGTCACCCCATCTCTTCAGGCCGGAGTAGGCGGTGGCGTCATAATAATAGTCGTGGCCGCTGTTCAAATAGACGAAGGGATGGCCGTACATGCCGGTCACGATGATATCGTCCAAGCCATCGCCGTTGAGATCGCCGGTGGCAACGGCTTGATCGTAATTGATCGGCGAGGCGCCATTGGAAAGCTTTAAATCATCATAAACTGCCGGCCCGGCCAGATTCAAATTTGCTGCATGATCGCTCCAGTTGAGGCTATGCAGGAAACTTTGCGCTTCACAAACCGAATTCGCGTTGGCGGTTTTCACAAAATAAAGGCGGAAGGCGGTGCCCGGCCGATTTTGCAACACGCCCATGCCGTACAAGTTTGTCATGCCGTATTCCCTGAAACCAAAGAAGCGATCGGTGGAGGTCTGAACGGCTAAAGGGCTTTGTTGCGGCGCCAGCATAAAACCATTCGCGCCAATTATCCACGAAAACTTTTTATCAAAAACCGCCACGTCGGAGAGGGTCACGGGTGCTTCTGCCATCTCGTAATACGCGGTGTCTTTAAGCGCATAAATCTTTTTCCCGGAGAAACCATAGCCTGCGCCGGCCGGCAAAAATTCCATCTTTTTAAAAGGCAGCAGCCAAACGGGTTGATTAAAAATTTCGACTCGTTTGGGCGAGTATTCAATGTTCGCCCACAACAAATGACGCCACGACGATAACGCAATCGCCAGCGGGCCGGGAAAGTTGTTTGTTGTAAAAACTTGCCACATCCCTTGCCGGCGTTGCAGCACGGCCTCCTGCTCTGGGGCTTCGCAAACGACATAAAGCGCGCTATCTGCGGTCGAGGCAAGATAGTTCACGTGAATAAATAACGGCAACGCTTCTTGTTCCCACTGGCCGCGCCGGTAACGCCACAACTCCCCATAGTCACCGGCAAACCAACCGTCTTCGGCGGAAGCAAACAAAAAGCTGCGAATGTTGTAAACGTTGGGTGAAGCGATGGGCGACCAGTTTTTTCCATCCCAGTGAAACACCGTCCGCTTATAAAGCGCCGGGGCATTTACGCTCGCCCAAATGTTGTCTTTTGCCAGCGCAAAAAATTTTTCGATGTCATGGGGTCCTTCCGGGCGCGGCAGGGGACGCCAGGGCTCACGCCGGGTGGTATCGAACTCGTACAAGGTTCCGGTCGCAGCCAGAACGTACCCCAAGCCCTCGTGCACAATTTGGCATTGTTCCAAATCTTCAAAACTGGGCGGCTCGATTTGTGCCCAGTAAATTCCGTTGAGTGAATCATAAAAAGCGAATTGGGCGGATAGCACCGATGGCAACGAAAATAAAATTCCACACCCTATTCGTAAAAGTTGTGTCATGCAATTTTATCGTTGGTTGATGCCGATTATGACAGCCAATATTCAAGGATGGTTTTGCGCCCTGTGTATATTGAAAATATAAAATAAACGAATTTTTATAAAAGTCAAGAACCGCGCAGCAGATTCGGGGGGTAGAGTATTACCTTGGTCAAGCCATCACGATCACGAAGTTCTTTCGGACGCGGACTGCGTCGGTGGGATTTTTGCAGATGAACGCAGCCATTGGACAAAAATCAGCGTCAATCTGCGTTATTTGTGCCCCCAAAAATTTTGTCTGCGGCCAATGCCGCGCTGGTCTTTGATCCCGAAGGGGAGAATCGAGAGAATATCAATGCTGGTTAAAAGTGAGGTTTATCCCTTTTTCCTCTGATCCACCACCAATCGCGGTGTATTGCCGATGCGCTGCGGCCTTTCCGGCCGGCGCTCCCGCTCCCGGCGATCTCTTCTCCTCCCCTTTGCCTGGCGCCGTTCCGCTTTCGGCCGCTTTTCCGGTTTTTTCTTTTCGCCCTCCAGGAGCATGCTCAATCCGATCCGGCCTTTTTCGAGATCAACCTTCAACACGCGCACATCGATAATGTCGCCAACCGATACCACTTCGAGCGGGCTTTTGACGTATTTGTAGGACATCTGTGAAAGATGCACCAAGCCATCCTGCTTCACGCCAATATCGACGAAGGCGCCGAAATCGACCACATTGCGCACCGTGCCTTTGAGGATCATGCCCTCCTGTAAATCTTCCATTCGAAGAACATCGTGACGGAAGATCGGCTTGGGCATCTCATCGCGCGGATCGCGGTCCGGCTTTTCCATCGCCGCGATAATATCTTCAAGCGTGGGCAAGCCGATGCCACACTCCTGCGCGATTTCGGCGAGATTTTTTTTCAGCGCCCGCAGCTTCTCGCGCAGCAATCTGCCATTCCCCCGCACTTCCTGCGGCTTCATCTCCACAAGCGTCAGAAATCGCTCGGCCGCCTCATAGGATTCCGGATGCACGGCAGTGGAATCGAAGAAGATGTCGGCATCCGGAATGCGCAGGAATCCGGCGCATTGCGTGAACACTTTCGGCCCCAGACCTTTCACTTCCAGCAATTGTTGGCGCGAGGTGAAACGTCCGTATTCGTTCCGGTAGTTGACGATATTTTGTGCCACCGGCCGGGTGATGCCGGCGACATAACGCAGGAGTGCCGCGGAAGCCGTGTTCAAATTCACGCCGACACTGTTGACGCAGGATTCCACCACGCGGTCGAGCATCACGGCCAGACGAGATTGATTCACATCGTGCTGGTAGAGGCCGACGCCGATGGATTTGGGATCGATTTTCACCAACTCCGCGAGCGGATCGAGCAAGCGCCGCGCAATCGAGATGTTGCCGCGTTGCGCCGCATCGAGATTGGGGAATTCCTCGCGCGCCAATCTCGAAGCGGAATACACCGAAGCGCCGGCTTCATTGACGATGGTGTACTTCAAGTCGAATTTCTTTGGTTCTCTTTTGGCTTGACTGGCGAGCGTTTGCCCCTCGGTGATCTGCTGTTCAACGGCTTGTCTCTCAGCGATTTGCCCTTCGACCGCTTGCCCTTCAACGGCCGGTTGCGCGACCTCGGCGGCCCGCCCTTCAGGGGCAGACGGCGTGATCTCGGCCTCGGACTGGGCAGCCTCGGCTTCCATTTCTTTGATCAATTCCGCCACCAGTTGCTCGGTCTCACGGCTGGCCGTGCCGTTGCCGATCGCAATCACGTTGACATGGTATTTTTGTACCAGCGTCTTCAGTTGATGCTTGGCATAATCCCAGCGATTCTTCGGCTCATGTGGATAGATGGTGTCGCCCTGGAGAAATTTGCCGGTCTCGTCGATCACCGCCACTTTGCAGCCGGTGCGATAACCGGGGTCGATGCCCATAATGATGTGGCCCTTGGTGGGCGGCTGCATGAGCAGGTTGCGGAGATTGGCGGCAAAAATTTGGATGGCATGCTCGTCAGCGACTTCGGTGATCTGATTCCGCAGCTCGCGCTCGATGGCCGGCGCCACCAGACGTTCATAGCTGTCTTTGATCGCAAGCTGCAACTGTTCACGCCAAATCGATTGCGGATTGGTGATGAACTTGCCCTCCAGCGCCGCGATAATTTCAGGAACCGGTGCTTCGACGGCAACTTTCAAAAAGCCCTCTTTTTCCCCTCGGTTGACTGCCAGCGTGCGATGCGGTATGACCTTTTTCAGCGGCTCACGATAATCCTTGTAGATTTCATAGACATCGACATTCTGCGGGTCTTTGGCCTCGGAGCGGAGGTTGCCTTTCTCCCAGGTTTTCTCGCGCACCAGCTTGCGGACTTCAGCGTCATCGCTCACCCATTCAGCAATAATATCGCGCGCACCAGCCAAAGCTTCGTCCACATTATTCACGCCTTTTTCCACATCGACAAAGGGCGACGCGATTTCTTCGAGATTGCCGGTAAGATCTTGCTGCGCCCACATCCGTTGTGCCAGCGGCTCCAGGCCCCTCTCTTTTGCCACGATCGCGCGCGTGCGTTTCTTCGGCTTGTACGGAAGGTACAAATCTTCCACATCCTGCAGTTTCAATGCCGCCTCGATTTGGCTGCGCAGCTCCTCGGTGAGCTTGCCCTGCTCCTCGATGGATTTCAGCACCGTCTGTTTGCGGTCTTCCAATGCCCGCAAATAGCGGATGCGATCCTGAATGGCGATGATCTTGGTTTCATCCAGCCCGCCGGTCACTTCTTTGCGATAGCGGGCGATGAACGGAACAGTGTTCTCGTCGTTGAGCAGGTCAACGGTGGCCTGCACCTGCTCGACGCGGAGCTTCTGTTCTTCGGCAATCAGCTTGAAAAAATCCTGCTCGGTCACGGCTAACCTCTTTTTGTTGCGCCAGGAAAAGTTTGTAGCAGTCCCCTTTAAGGATCGGACATGGACGCCTAAAGGCTTTACTACGAACCATTAAAAGGGGATTTCGCAGAGTCGGAAGGGAAATGCTCGTCGGAAAGTCAACCGCTGCTGAAATAGAATAAATTCG